>NZ_CP045499.1:0-300000 GCF_015500075.1 Mesorhizobium sp. INR15
TTGGAGAACACGGGGCTCTTTGAGAGGCGCCAGCCAGGGCCCGTTGCAAAAGAGTTCGTATGCTAATTCCAGAGGAACCGGATTCGCATCACGACGTTGTGTCAACGCAAAGCCGCTCACGGCCTTATAACCACTTAAACCCTCACCATGAAGTATCGTTAGGTTGGTGACGGCAGACTCCGACGCGCTTGGTATAAAAGGAGAAAGCTATGAAGAAGACCTGGAAGAAGCCGACCATGTGCCAGGTGGCAGCGGGCTTTGAAATATCGCGCTATTTGCCTGCGGAGATTGCTTCGAAGAAATAGCCAGTAAAGCGCGCCCTTCCAAACCGGGGCGCGCTACCCCTTCCATGTCGAAGGGCCTGTTAGCGTTCAGCGGAAGAATGCTATAAAATTCATTCGACTGCTCTAATAGAGTGGCGTCCTGATGCGCATGAAGATACTCGGATCTGCCGCAGGCGGTGGCTTGCCGCAATGGAACTGTAATTATTACCTAAGCCGCGCAGCACGTTCTGGTTTGGCAGGCATTCATAAACGTACACAATCCAGCGCCGCCGTCTCGGCCGATGGGGCGGCTTGGGTCCTTTTCAACGTCTCACCCGATATCAGACAGCAGATCGCGGAGACGGCGGTGTTGCAGCCATCCGTGAATTCGCAGCTCCGCTCGACGCCGATCCGTGCGGTGGTACTCACTAATGCCGATGTCGATCATATCGCCGGCTTGCTCAGTTTGCGAGAGCGGCAGCCCTTTGCTATTTATGCGACGGTACAAGTTTTGGCGGCCTTGGACGCGAATTCTATCTTTAACGTCCTAGATCCGGAACTTGTCCCAAGACGCTTACTGCCGCTAGCGGAAGAAGTGGCGATCCGCGATGCTGAAGGACTTGAGACGGGTGTGACGGTTGAGTGCTTTCCTGTATCGGGCAAGATCGCACTCTACCTGGAAGACAGACAGCACCCGCATGCGAATTTCAGCTCGAATGCCGGTGACACGATTGGGATTCGCGTTGCTGGTGGCACCGCTGGCGGCGCGGTCTTTTATATCCCAGGCTGTGCGAGCATCGATGCCGTCCTGCGTGCAATGCTCACCGACGCGTATTGCCTGTTGTTCGACGGCACGGTCCATGCCGATAATGAGTTGATTGCCGCCGGTGTCAGTCATAAATCCGGAGTTCGGATGGGCCATCTGGCGATGTCGGGCAACGCAGGTTCCATCGCCGCTCTGGCCGATTTGAATATCAGTCGCCGGGTCTTCATCCATATCAACAACACCAACCCTGTTCTTGATGAGAACTCGGCCGAATACATGTCAGTTCGGGCAGCAGGGTGGGAAGTGGCCCGCGACGGAATGGAGATAGAATTTTGAGCGATTTCCACCGCGCGGCTAAAGGAGGCTTGTCGGCCATAAAACTCGAAGCTCTGCTGAGACAAGTAGGGGCCGAACGCTACCACCACCGTCACCCTTTTCATCAAAAGATGATCAGCGGCGCACTCTCGAAAACGGAGATGCAAGCATGGGCGCTGAACCGCTTTTGTTACCAAGCCGTGATTCCTCGCAAGGACGCGATGATCCTCGCCCGTGCCGAGGATCCCGCCTTTCGTGCTGCATGGCGCAGGCGCATCGAGGATCATGACGGAGCGGACGGCTGGAGTGGGGGTATAAAGCGATGGCTGCATCTTGCAACCTCCCTCGGTCTCGACGCTGACGTCGTCAAGAGCGAACGGCTGGCGCTGCCGGCAACACGTTTCGCAGTCGGTGCCTATCTCTCTTTCTGCACGAACCGGACGCTAATGGAGGCGGTCGCGTCGTCACTGACGGAGATGTTCTCGCCGGCCATAATCGGCGAGCGAGTTCCGGCAATGCTGGCTAAATACGATTACGTCACCGAGGACACGCTGGCTTATTTCACGCGACGTCCCGAACAGGCTACGCGCGATGCCGACTTCGCCTTGGCATACGTTCTCAAACATGCCACCACGCCGGAGCGACAGCAGCAGGTGGTCGATGCCCTCGTATTCAAATGCGATCTCCTTTGGGCGATGCTAGACGCTCTTCAGCATGCCTATGGCGAGAAGACAAACATACCGCCCGGCGCCTTCTGTCTGGAACTTTCGCCATGACGGAGCTGCGAAAAAGAGCGCTGTTGGCACCACATTCTGTTCCGTTCCTGCCAAAACACGTGCGCATTCAGTTCGATCCCGTCCGAAGCGCATTCGCCGTACTGTCGCCCGAGAAGGTTTTTTGGCCGAACGAGATCAGTCTCGACATATTGCGGCGTTGCAATGGGCGTTCCTCGGTCGCTCAGATCATCGCCGGTCTTGCCGCCGAGTATGACGCGCAGGAGGAGGACGTTGCGACCGACGTCATCGCGTTCCTACAGGGATGGTCCGACCAGCTGTTGGTCAAGCTATGAGCGCACCCCTCCTACCTCCTATCGGCATGTTAGCGGAACTAACACATCGCTGCCCCCTGCAATGCCCCTATTGCTCTAACCCGGTCGAACTGCTGAAGGCTAATCGCGAACTCGATACGCGGACCTGGCTGGAGCTGTTCGAGCAGGCCGCCGAACTTGGCGTTCTTCAGGTACATTTGTCAGGCGGTGAGCCAACGCTGCGCCGGGATCTCGAGCAGATCATAGCCAGGCTTTCCGCCCAAGGCGTTTATACCAACCTAATCACTGCGGGCGTCGGCATTGCCGATGGCCGCATCGAGGCATTTGCTGAAGCTGGGCTCGACCATCTGCAACTCAGTTTTCAGGGTGCGAGACCGGAGACCACAGAGCGTATCGGCAATCATCGGGGTAGCCACGAGAAGAAGCTCGCCACCGCGCGACGCGCTCGTGCGGCGGGCTTGCCGTTGACCATCAACGCACCCATCCACCGCCACAATATCGAAGAGGTGCCGGGATTCATTGAACTTGCACTTTCGCTTGATGCCGAGCGCCTCGAGATCGCCAATGTACAATACGCCGGATGGGCGTTGACCAACCGCGGTGCATTGATGCCTGATCGCGCTGCGGTCGACAGGCAGGTCGACATCGTGGCGACGGCGCGCGAGCGGCTGGCGGGCATCATGAACATTGACTTCGTCACCCCAGACTATTTCGCCACCTTTCCGAAGCCGTGTATGGGGGGCTGGGCGCGCGACGCATTCATTGTCACACCCGACGGCACGGTGCTTCCATGCCATGCAGCGGAGACGATACCGTCGCTCTCCTTCGAGCGATTCGGGTCCCGCGGCCTCATGGAAATCTGGCGCGACTCGCCGGCATTCAATGCGTTTCGCGGCGTCGACTGGATGCAGGAGCCTTGTCGCACTTGCGATCGGCGCGAAATCGATTGGGGCGGCTGTCGCTGCCAAGCGATGGCAATCGCGGGGGATGCCGCGGCAACAGACCCGGCTTGCGTAAAATCGGTCATCCATTCCCGTATGGAAATATTGGTCAGGAATGCCGTGTCAGGGGCTGTGCCGGGCGAGAAAGACATCAGCCCGTTCGTCTATCGCCGCATAGCCCAACAACCTCCCTCAAAATAGCAAAAACGCATGCAACCGTTCAGGCCACACGGCGTTAATCCGAAAAGGCGGGGAGGGTTGCATGCGCATTCTACTGACCATAGCGGCTTTAGCTGCCATGACAGGGTCGGGACAAGCGCAATCAGCACCTACGGCGGGGATACCAAAATCGTACTCGGACGCCACGGCAAATTTTGCCGGCGCCGGCAAGCCCGGCGAATGGACAAGTCAGGCACGCGATTATGCGAACACCCGGTTTAGCCCTCTTAAAGAAATAACCCCCGATAATGTTGGCAAGCTGAAGGTGGCCTGGACATTCTCGGACGGCACGCAATACGGTCATGAGGGCGCGCCGCTGGTAGTAGGCGATACGATGTATGTAGTTTCGCCCTATCCCAACACGGCCTATGCGCTTGATCTTTCGAAGCCGGGACCTTCGATCAAGTGGAAGTTCGACCCCAATCCTTCCCCCCAGGCAATTGGCAAGGCCTGCTGCGATGCCGTTCTTCGGGGTTGGGCTTATGCCGACGGTAAATTGATCTACAATCTCCTCGACGACCACACTGTCGCTGTTGATGCGTCGACAGGAAAAGAGGTCTGGCGGACGGCCTTGGATAGCTTGGAACATGGCGTGACCATGACCCAATCGGCCTTTGCCGCCGACGGCAAAGTATTCGTCGGCAACTCCGGCGGTGAGATGGGCGTCAATGGGTGGTTGGCCGCCCTGGATGTCGGCACCGGGAAGGAAATCTGGCGCGCGCACGCTGTCGGCCCGGACACGGATGTCCGTATCGGCGACAGTTTCAAACCCTATTACGACTGGATGAAGGGTAAGGACCTGGGGATCAAAACCTGGCCAGTGGACGCCTGGAACACGGGTGCCGGTGCTTCATGGGGGTTCGTGTCCTATGACGAAAAGACCAAGACAATTTACTATGGCACCAGCAATCCTGGTCCCCGCGTGCCGGCCCAGCGTCCCGGCGACAACTTGTGGACCAGCGCGATGTTCGCGCGGGATCCAGAGACCGGAATGGCCAAGTGGGCCTATCAGTTCACCCCGCATGACCAATGGGACTATGACGGCGTCAACGAAGCGGTTCTGCTTGACATGCCGATCGACGGCAAGATGCGTCAGACTCTGGTGCATTTCGACCGCAACACGTATGCCTACACGATCGACCGCAACACCGGCGAAGTGCTGCTGGCCAATACTTTTGCCTATCAGAACTGGTCCACCGGCTTCGACAAGAAGGCTGGACGGCCGATCGTAGATCCGGCCCGCGAGCCCAAGCCCGGTGTGAAGATCGACAGGGTCTGTCCACCCGACATAGGGCAGAAGGACTGGGAGCCGCCGGCCTTCAGTCCGAACACCGGCTTACTCTATGTCGGTGTGTTCAACATCTGTATGGGCCTGACGGACCACGAAGTCTCCTACATTTCCGGTACGCCCTATGATGGCATGGAGATGGAGCGGTTTTCAGTGGACGGCCCCGATGGAAACTGGGGCGGCCTGATCGCCTGGGACCCAGCTCATGGCAAGAAGATCTGGGAAGTCCCAGAGAAATTCATGGTCATGAGTGGCGTCATTGCCACGGCGAGCAATCTCATCTTTTACGGCACCACGGATGGATGGTTCCGCGCGCTAGACGCGTGGACGGGCAAAGTTCTTTGGTCGCAAAAACTCGGCTCGGGCATCATTGGACAGCCGATCACCTATATTGGGCCTGATAACCGGCAGTATGTGGCTGTTGCCGCCGGAGTGGGAGGTGCCGCGATGGTGCAGAAGGAGCGGCCTGGCTTCCTGCCGCGCGGCAATACGATCTATGTTTTTTCCGTCGATGGCGACACAGTCAAGACAGCGGCCGACGCCACTCCTATCCCCGTTGGAGCGGCCACTCAGCAGCAGTAACCGCCAGGAATTCGCCATGTCACTCGGTCGCATTCTTATCGCCGTGCTCATCCTCCTGGCTGTCGGCGCAGGCGCGACGGGATGGCTGATTATGACACAGAGGCAGTCGCAGAATCGAATAGACGTCGCCTATCCGGAAGGAATTGCCGCGGTTGTCCCCCTGGGCTTGAGCGCGGGTAGGTCGCCGACTCTGAGTGCCAGCACCGCGAATCCATTGGCTAACGATCCTAACTCTGTCCAGGAAGGCAAGAAACTCTTCACGTCGATGAACTGTGCGGGTTGTCATGGCTATAAAGCCAAGGGTGGGATGGGACCGGATCTCACGGACACGGCCTGGCGTTATGGCGGCACCCCGATAGATGTCTACAAGAGCATTTACGAGGGGCGCCCTCAAGGAATGCCGGCTTGGGGTAACGCTCTGCCTCCCCAAAGCTTGTGGCAACTGGTCGCTTATCTGCAGTCGTTGGGCGGTACATTCAGCGCCTCGTCGGGTGACGGCAAGCAGCAAGCGGCGGCTGACCAGGGACAGGGAGCCCCGGCGGGACAAAAGCAATGAGGCGCGTGGCGTCTCTCTTTTTGTTCACCGTTGCGCTTTCCGGTTGCAGCGGGTCTCCACTCGGCTATCTCGACGCGACAAGCCCGATTGCTGGAGCCATTGCCAGCCTTGGCCTCGGCCTCACGGCAATTTCGATCGCGGTCTGCATTGTTGTCGGCGTGTTGCTTGTCGTGGCCCTATGGCGCGGACGGCGGGCGCACGATCTCGCGATAACGCCGGTCAATGATCGTACGGCCATTCGATGGATCGGATTTGGCGTAGCAATTTCGACAGTCTTTCTCGTTGGCTCGGCAGTATGGACGCTCCTTACGGTGAGTTCGATCAGTCAGCCGGCACAGGCCAGCGCGCTCAGCATTGATGTCATCGGCCAGGAATGGTGGTGGGCAGTCAAATATCGATCGTCAAATCCTGCGCGCGAATTCATCACCGCCAACCAACTTGTGATCCCCGTGGGCGTGCCGGTCCAGATAAATCTCACCTCCAAGGATGTCATCCATTCCTTCTGGGTGCCGAAGCTTGGCGGCAAGATGGATATGATCCCGTCGCGCACCAATGTCACCTGGCTCCAGGCTGACAAGGTCGGCGACTTTCGCGGTCAATGCAGCGAATTCTGCGGTCTCCAGCATGCCAACATGGCGTTCAATGTGCGCGTGCTGTCGAAACCCGATTTCGAGGCTTGGTGGGACCGGCAGCTTCTGCCAACCGCAGGATCAGGGGATGATCCGCGCCTTAAGACATTCCTGGTGCGCTGCGCTGCCTGCCACACGATAAGGGGTACTCCCGCCGGAGGCATTCTAGGACCTGACCTGTCGCATTTCGGAGACCGCGAGACGATCGCTTCAGGTCTGATGACCAATACGCCCGCCAATCTGGCAAAATGGATCAACAACACGCAGACCATCAAGCCGGGCGTAAAGATGCCGGAACTCCATATGCTCGCCAGTGAGATCGACGACGTCACCACCTATCTGGAGGGGCTGAAATGACCACCGTCCAGCCCAATATGGAAGTTACCTCCACGCGCCAGAAACTGCTCGATATCTGGGAAACAGCTCCCGGTCTGTACGGCTGGTTGGCAACCGTTGATCACAAGACCATCGGAATTCGGTATCTGTGCACAGCGTTTTTCTTCCTGGTGATCGGCGGGATCGAAGCGCTGGCGATGCGGGTCCAGTTGGCGCAGCCGGACCTGAAAATTCTATCGCCGGATGCCTACAACCAGCTTTTCTCGATGCATGGCACGACCATGATGTTCCTCTATGCATTGCCGATGCTGTCGGGTTTTTCCAACTACCTCTGGCCGCTGATGCTGGGTTCGCGCGACATGGCTTTTCCGCGACTGAATGCCTTGAGCTATTGGGTTTTTCTGTTTGCGGGCATTTTCCTCTACATCAGCTTTCCGCTTGGTCAGGCGCCAAATGGTGGCTGGTTCGCATACGTGCCAAACACGAGCCTCGAATACGACCCAGGCATCAACATGGACGTGTTTGCGCTTGGACTGGTCTTTCTCGGCATTTCAACCGTGGTGGGTTCAGCGAATTTCATCGTGACGCTTCTGAGATGTCGTGCGCCCGGAATGTCCGTCAACCGGCTGCCGATACTTGTCTGGGGCACGCTCACGGCCTCGGCTGCAAATTTGCTCGCGGTTCCAGCGGTCAGCCTCGCCTGCGCCATGCTCTGGCTCGATCGTCGATATGGCACCCATTTCTTTGACGTTAAAGGCGGCGGTCAGCCTTTGCTTTGGCAGCACCTGTTCTGGATATTTGGCCACCCCTGGGTCTATGCGCTTGTCCTGCCAGCAATGGGCATCGTTTCCGACGCACTCCCGGTCTTCTGCCGTCGACCACTGGTTGGCTATACGTTGGTCGCGATCTCGACCGTGGCGACGATGATCCTGGGCTTCGGCGTGTGGGTACATCACATGTTCGCGACAGGGCTTCCGGTAATGTCCCTGTCGTTCTTCAGTGCAGCGAGTTTCATCATCGCAATTCCCAGCGCGATCGCCGTGTTCGCCTGGATCGCAACCATCTGGACGGGCAAACTTCAATTCACAACGCCATTCCTTTTCTTCACCGGCTTTATCATGCTGTTCGTCATCGGCGGGGTTTCGGGCTTCATGACGGCATCGGTCGCACTCGACTGGCAATTGACCGACACCTACTTTATCGTCGCTCATCTCCACTACGTTTTGCTCGGGATAAATGTCTTCCCGGTCGTCGGCGGGCTGCATTTCTGGTTCCCAAAAATGAGCGGCAGGATGATGGACGAGCGGCTGGGCAAATGGACCTTCTGGACCATGTTCATCGGGTTCAACGCCGCGTTCTTTCCCATGCATGTAACTGGTCTGATGGGCATGCCTCGACGTATCTATACCTATCCAGCGGACATGGGCGTCGGATGGTTGAACATGTTGTCGACCCTCGGCGCGTTTGTCTTCGCCGTGGGTGTTTTTCTATTCCTGATCAACGTTGCAAAAAGTCTCAAATCCGGTGCGCCGGCAGGCGACAACCCATGGGACGCACCAACCCTTGAATGGGCGACCACGTCTCCGCCGCCTGTCTATAATTTTGCGACGATTCCTCAAGTCGCCTCGCGTTATCCGCTGTGGGAGGATCGCCTTAAGGAGACCGAAGAGAGGTCGATAATCGGCGATGCCGTTCGTGACGGAATGGTCCTGGATAAAGGCAAGGAGACAATCGGTGTGACACCGCTCGATGCCGAGCCCAATGTCGTATTGAAGATGCCCGGTGATAGCATTCTGCCGTTCTTGCTCTCGGTCGGCATGACGGGGTTGTTTTTCGGTTTGTTGGCGCAAGTCATCTGGTTGGTCGCCCTTGGCGCCGTATGCGAATTCGGCGTTCTGGCACTATGGCTGACGCCGGAGCCACACGCGGCATTGGAAGAGGTCGAAATCCATGACTGACCGAACAGCCAGCGAAACACTACCGGTTGGCGGGTCCGGAACTGTTTCCACCGCGTGGTGGGGAATGGCCTGCCTCATCGCGACCGAGGCAATCCTGTTTGTCTATCTGATTTTCAGCTACGTCTATCTCGGCTCGCAGCAGACCGGTCCCTGGCCGCCATCGGGACCGCCGAGCCTGAAGCTCGTGATCCCCAACACCGTTATCTTGGTCGCCAGCAGCTTCGTGGTCGCCTGGGGCCAAAGCCAATTCCGGCAGACCGGGAACAGCCTCAGATTTGCGCTGGCGCTGGCAGGGACGATAATCCTTGGCTCCGCCTTCATCATCATTCAGGCCTTCGAATGGGCGGGAAAAGGCATCGTGCTCTCGACCAGTGCATATAGCTCCGCGTTCTTCATTCTCACCGGCGTGCATATGGCGCACGTCGCGGTGGGACTACTGATCCTGACGATGCTTCTGGTCTGGACGCTTATGGGCCGGTTCAGGGGCGTGCATCACGAGCATATCGCACTTGGCGCGCTCTACTGGCACTTCGTCGATGTGGTATGGATCGTTGTCTTCATCACCGCCTATGTGGTCCCTCAATTCTCATGAGCGCGCTGCACCCCCTTGCCAAGCGAGTTCAGCACCCTGCGCCTCTGCGCCATGTCGCGCCTTACCGTCTGGTCCTGGCGGGGCTTTTCGCGGCACCGGGAGCGTGGCTATTGCAATTGCTGGTTTCATATTTTCTAAACGGCGATCGTTGCCCTAAAGCCCCCGCCGCTGCGATCATACCGTTCCTCACTGTGCCCACTGCAATCATCGCGGTGATTGCAGTGGCAATCTGTCTCTTTGGATTGTTCTCCGCGCACCGAACATGGCGGCTTACTCGAGCGGAAGCTCCCGGTGACCATCATGAGGCATTGACGGCGGGGGCTGGCCGAACCCGATTCCTTGGGCTTTGCGGCCTTGTTTCGAGTTCCATCTTTCTCGCCGGCGCTCTGTTCGCGCTGCTCGTCCCTTATCTGGTCTCGCCATGCGTCGTCCCCTTTTTCTGACTGCGGCAGTGGCGGGAATCGCCAGCCCCGCATTTGCTCGCGAATCCGGCTCGGCCCTCTGGACTTCATGGTTTGGAGATCCACTGGTGGAGACGCTGATTGCCATTCTGATGGCGCTGTATCTGACGGGGCTCGTGACAATGCTCTCGAGCCGACATCCGAAATGGGCGGTCAGCAAGCCTAGGGTGCTGGCGTTTTTTGCTGCTGTTCTAGCTCTTGTTTTAGCACTTCTGTCACCTGTCGACGCGCTTTCGGAAGAGCTGTTTTCGGTCCACATGTTTCAACATCTGCTGCTCATTCTCGCGGTTGCGCCGCTCCTCGCATATTCGAATAGCCATCTTGTCATTTTGCGAGCGTTTCCAATTTCAACCAGGCGTTATATCGGGCAGGCAATCGCCGCATTCCCGGGCATGAAACAAGCAGCCCACAAGGAGGTTGCCGCCTGGATAGCCGCAGGCTTCTTCGTTGTCACGATGTGGTTCTGGCACATTCCAGCGGCCTATGATTGGGCTCTTGGCAACGAAGCCGTCCACGTTTGTGAACACGTCACGCTTTTGGTGGCCGCCACGTTTTTCTGGCGCGTGGTACTCACCAGTGGCAAGCGACGCCTCAGCCCAGCAATGGCGGTCGTCCTCGTCTCATTGGTCGGCATACAAGGCTCGTTCCTTTCGGCGTTGATTATGTTTGCTCCTCATCCGCTTTACGCTGCCTATTCCGGCAATGGGCTTGACGACCAGGTACTGGCCGGCGTGCTGATGTGCATCCCTGCGTCTTTCGTCTATCTCGGCAGCACCATCTGGGCATTGTCGCGTATGTTGGGAAACAGTCGCACCCATGTCAGATAGCATCGAGCCCGAGGCATCATGGTGAATATAGGCGCCCGCTGGAAATGGTCGATCGCGGCGGTGGCCCTTTTGGGGTTGGCCACAGCAACCTATTTTTTGAAGCCCGTCACGGGACCCCCACGCAACTTGGCGCTGGCGGGCGACGCCGCCCGCGGCGCATATATAATCCGTCTCGCCGGGTGCGGTTCGTGTCACACGGACCACGAAAACAGCGGCGCGGCACTTTCCGGCGGCAAACCATTGACGACACCGTTTGGAACATTTTATCCGCCCAACATCACGCCGGATAAGCAAACCGGCATAGGAAACTGGACGCTCGCGCAATTTTCCGATGCGCTGAGCAACGGCAATAGCCCAAGGGGAAATCTGTACCCCGTCTTCCCCTACAATGATTTGACGCTGATGAGCGATCAAGACGTTGTTGATCTCTACGCGGCCGTCATGGCGACGCCTGCGATTGCCCACACGACGCCGCCCAATCGAGTGATCTTCCCTTTCAATATTCGGCTTCTGGTTTCTGGATGGAAGAACCTCTTCTTCTCACCGCATCGCTATCACGACGATCCGTCCCATTCGGCGTCCTGGAACCGCGGCGCTTACCTTGCCAACGGCCTCACGCATTGCGTGGCCTGTCACTCGCCGCTCAACGCGCTCGGTGCGGTTACTAGCGGCAAGAGGTTCACCGGAAATTCCGGCGGCGGTCCCGGAGGAAAAGCGCCACCACTCACAGTGCTTGCACTGCTACAGGACGGTTATACGAGAGACAGCTTCGCGGAAACCCTCAAAACAGGTCTAACTCCCAACGCCGGCAAGGTGGGCGGCGAAATGGGATTGGTGATTTCCGACGAAACTTCACATTGGACGGATGATGATCGCAAGGCAGTCGCCGATTATCTCTTGAATTTGAAATAGGCCGCAGTCCAAGTTGGCTTCGTAAGAACCCAAAAACGAAAAACCCCATCCACTGTTTTCAACAGGAGGGGGTCAACGTCACACCTCCATGGCTGCATGCTTAGCCAATCATCACTTTAGTCGGGGGTTTCGCTAGATTCCGGACGTTGGTAATGGGCCGTTGATGTCAAGGGCTTTGGGACGAGCGCGGTCGGCCGCCAGCCGGATTGGATCAACTTAACCGAAGAGCGCGGAAAGCAGCGAACGTTCGACCACACCATTCGCAATGGTGCCAGCCCGCCACGGGTCGAATAGTGAAAAAGCCCACCGTGCCGTGGCCGGGGTCGGCGCGCTAAGCGGCAAAATGGGATAGACGACTTGAACTCAGTGGCTCAGGTAAGGTCTGGAATTTTCGATGCCGACAGGCTGGCCGCCGACATAAATACCGATTTCGTCTCGCATGGCATGACCGACGCCGCGCCAAAGCCTTGTCGGCATTCCGAAAGAAGATACCGTTTGTGAATTTTTCGCAACGATTTCGCAACGGCTTCACGACTCGCTGAAACTGAGTTCACGTTTGTCGACGCTGATCAAGTTCGCCTACCATATTGGGGAGCATAAGGATTTGTGGGGCGGTCATGCGGCACTGGCTATTACTCTGTGCTCCTGACTGTCGTTGACCATGCCTGGATACCATTGCCGGAAGGTCGAGTGCAGGGAGCCGTCAAGGGTTTGGGTGCGGGTTTGCAGCAAGAGATGCGCGCCGACTTTGCTCCATTGCATCTGCTGTTTCTTGGCGAACCGCTTGGAGATAACGGCATTGACGGTCGCCTCGACGAAAGCCGAGGAGATGCGTTCGCCGGACCGGTAGCGCTCGCCATAATTGATCAGGCTCGTACTGTTGGAGGCGATGTAGACCTGGAACTCACCGATAGCGGTCAGGAACTTGCGCATATTCGGATAGTCTGTGTCGATGCCTTCCGCATCGAATTGCAAGTCGGCGATTTCGTCGCGGGCCCGGTACGTATTTCCGTGCCAGAGATACCATTTGATCTTGCGTAGAGCTTCAAGCATGTCTTGTCCGGCCTGCTCGTCGTGATTTTCGAGTCCCTGCGCGAACTGGCGAAGGACCGTGATGCGCATGGTGATATGGAACCAGTCGAGGACGTGCTCACTGGCCGGCGCGATCATCTCGGCGAGCGATCGGACCTCGTCGCCGCCATCTGTGATGAAAGTAATATCCTGATTCGCCTGCACGCCCTGCTTTTTGAGATGATCGAGGATGCGCCGCTGCGGCTTACGGTCGTAGCCGTGGACGAAACCAATGTAGCGTGGATCACCGTCTTCGGGCAGCGAGCGGCCGACGATCAGCTCGAAGTTCTTCTTCCGGTCTTTGCGGTCGCGGATGTATCCGCCATCCAGACCTATGACGATGCGGCCATCCGGAATGGGGAGGTTCATCCAGTCGCGCGGGCAAGCATCCTGCATGAAGGAGACTCTTTCTTCCGTCAGCTCCCGCTCGATACGGCGGGCCGAGCGCAACGCATGCTGCCGAACCGTCGTGGCATTGGCGCCGCAAGTGATCGGCAGAACGTCGGCCAGCAATTCGGCTGCGGCAGCATAGGGCACGAGCGAGGCCCATCGGGTCTCCAGATAGAGGCGTTCGGGCGCGATATGGTCGGGGATCAGTTTCCGTAGAGGTGAGATTGTTGTGGGGCCGTTTCCTGTGGCCATCGGGGGCAGGTAATAGCGCGGGCTCTTCAGCCGCACGTCGCCGAACAGAGTGTGGAAAGTGACGGGATAACTTCCCTTGCTGCGCAGGCGGCGACCATCAAGATCGCGGTTTTCCTGGAGCCACAATTCCACCTGCGTCTCCACCAGCGCCTGCTGCAGCTTCGCCAGAAGGGTCTTCGCCTCAGATAGCGACAGACCGAGGTCCTCAGCCCCTTTCGTCTCTTTCACCAGATAGGCGACCGTTTCGGTTGCGAGCGGCACGCCGTTGTCGTCCATCATCTGCAATACCAGTCGCGCCCGCATGTCATCACTCCAAGATCGAGTTTTCCAGAATGGCCGAAGTGGAAAACCTGATGCCTGCAAAACATCCGTTTGCGCTCTTCGGCCGTGCTGGAAACAGTGATATCGAATACGGGTTACCGCCGTGCTCCTGCGCCGGAAATTCGATCAGGGTTGCGGATCCGGCCGCACGAGCGTTGCTTACGGAGATCCAGCCCGATCGCGGTGATGATGTGGCCCCCTGGCGGTCGACCTGCTTTCGAAAGATCGAGACGCCAGAACCCTCACATCTGCTGATGCATAAGGTTGAGATGTTCACCCTGTTGCAGGCATTCATTCGTTTTCCGGCGTTCGAAGCGGTCTCCCAGCCAGCTTGCGCGCTCCTTCAGCCTCCCCAGCGAGGCGCGAAGTTCCTCGGCGTGGTCTGGATCGTCCAGCACGGCAAGGGATTTCGTTTCGGCGACTTCCCGCAGAAAATCCGTCGTGATCTCCAGGTCGTTCATTGTCTCGTAGCCGAAGGCGTTGTCCTGCCGCCACATCCAGGCTTCCGGCCCACCGCAGTCTTCCTTCGGGCAGTCGCCGTCTCCTCCCTTGCATGCCGGATAGTGAGCGCCAGGTTTGACTGGCTGGCGCTCCTCCAGCCGGATCTCGTGCTTCCAGGGAATGTTGAGGTCGTATTCGTACAGGAACCGGCTGCCTTTGCGCAGCTTCAATTCGCCAAGCGTCATGGTCGGGGAACGGGCACCCGTCTCCCACGAGCCGTACCGCGCCGTGTGAATGATGAATTGGTAAAGGTGGATGCCCTCCCATCCCATCACGACCTGAAGGACGCCATGAAATTCGCGCAGCGTCGTCGTCGAGGCAACCTGAACCCGACGCCACACCATCGGGTTCACGTTATTTAGCCAGACGCGGAACTGCAGGATGAAAACCTCATCCTCCGAGGCTGCCGCCTTTCCGACAGTTTTCCTTGCTGCCCGTTTTGCGCTCTTCACACCCGCCGATCCCATCGAAATTCAACGGGGACGGCATACTTCGTTTAACCATGCCCCACAAATCCTCATGCTCCCAAGTTCCACCCGACTTGCCGCTAGCCTAGCAAAGGTGAAAAGCGCCAGGATGATCGCGAGTTGATAGAGCGACCAAAGTTGCGCAAGTTCAGCAAGCTGGACCTGGAGCCAAGCCAGAATCTCGAAAACCAACCCTTTGATGTCCATGCCGCAGTTTAGACGGGATGGCACGGCCGGCAAGCAAGTTGGAAAAACGTCCTTGCATGGAAGTGGTCGATCTCGATCGAACGCAGCTCTTTTCGTTCCCGGCGAACACGTGGCAACGATTTGGCTGGTGGCATCAACATTCCTACCTAAAACCCCAGTCGATCCGAAATCGACGTTCTGAGTGACAAGCAGGCAATTTTTCAGGATTGTTGCCGTGACGTTAAAACCTGGTTTTGCAATGGTGCCGAAACCGAAATTGCAGCCTTGGCCATCATTGTAGCGATATCGGATCTCCACTTGGCTGTCGCAGGTGGGTGGAAGGCGGCGACGCCGACGCCGACTGTCCACCAAAAGCCCTCCATAAATCAGCTTGCTTCCGGAGGCACTTCCACCAAAGCCTATCGTCAAACCGAAAACCGGGGGCCCCGGGCCTGGTAAGGCGTAAGACCGTATGTCGGCTTCTGCCGATGAGGTGGCTCGCCCTCCACTGCGCGTCCGAGGGTTGCTCGGACGAGCCGAGCCCATCCTCACCACAGGAGGACATACGGCCTTACGGTAAGGCCATGGATCAGACCCTCAGACGCTGGTTCTGGCAGCGTCCAGGTAAAGCTGATAGTCCAGACTATCGGTGCCGCCAGCCGATGCACTGGTTGGTCAACTTGAAGCGATCGATGCCACGGTGATCGCGCAATTTCTTTTCGCTTCTCAAAGTGCCCTTCCAACGACTATCGAACAAGTCGCGAGGCTCGGGCGTTATAATTGGCTCGTGCGCTCGAAGAAATGGTCGAGCCTGAGAGCATGGGGCATGGCGATAGCCAAGCGCCGCGGCATGGCGCGGGCGCGCGTGGCCGTGGCCCGCAAGCTGGCGGTCATCCTGCACCGCATGTGGGCCGACGCGACCGAATTCCGCTTTGGAAAGGAGCCTGCCGCCCTGGCGGCGTGAACGGCCAAGAACATCGAAGGAGCACAAGCAGAGCTTTCGCCCGAACGGGCGATGCCCGGATCGTTCCGTGGGGACGATGGGCGAGGCGATCTCGTTGAGAGTCCCGAACCTGCCGCCAAACCGGGCAAGGTCGTGAAACAGATTGAGACGCCTCGCTCTCCTGACCCCATCATGCGGCGGCCAAAGGCGCCGACCGCGAAGAGAAGCGAGTGACCTGCGGAACGGCCCAGGAAAAAAAGTAAAGGAGCACCTTGACCTCACCCACCCCAATCAGAGAGGGCTCTTTGCTCGACTTTGTACGTTTAGGTGGCGAAGCACAGGGCTTGCGCCATTCGCAGAATGCGCTCTGGCGGGATATTTTGTCGTTCCCGGTTTGGCGGGGAGTGTTGATTAATGTCGCCGATCCAGATTGCGAGGCGGACGGCGCCGATGGCGTCGCTAAACGTCAGGCTGGTTTTTCGGTACCACGCTGCGGCGTATGGGGTGGTGGTGCCGGTGAGCAGATCGCAGGCCCATAGCGATATGAAGCTGTAGAGCCCAAGCAATGCCGGGGTGGTTCGTGCAATGGCCTTGTCGGACCATTGCCGCTGGGTCTCAACGCCAAGGTGGGCACGGGTCTCGGCGAACGTGACCTCGATCTGCCAGCGGCGGACGAACAGGGCGATGACGTCGGCGGGCTCGAGTGTGATGTCCGTGCTGAAGAAGGCTTGAGGGGCGCGTTTGCCATCGGGGTCCCGGACCAGCACCCAGCGGATAGGCATTACCGGGGTGCCGGGCCTGTACCACAAAGCGGTATCAGACGTGATCTCGAGCGTCTTACCGTCGACATGGCCATACCAGGCGGACACGATGATCCTGGCCCAAGTCGTGGCGGGATTGGACAGGAGTGTCTTGAGCTTTGGTAGCGCTGGACCTTTTTGCGCTGGCCGGCCGACGGTGCGCGTGGTCCGCTTTGGCGGTGGCGCAAACAGGCTGGCATCCAGTCGCAGCCGGCTGATGAGCGTTGCCCTGGCAGTGATGGCATGGGCCAATTCATGGACGGCAAAGCTGCTGTCGCCCACGAAGATGATGCGGCGCCCTGGCAGCCAGCGACAGAGTTGCAGTGCGCCCTGCCGCGCCCAGTCGGTCAGCAGCTTATGGCGCCGCCCACGTTGATGGTCGGATCGCTCGGACGGGGCAAGCAGGGTCAAGACCGGCAAGGCCTTTACCAGGCTCGTCCATGGCACCGGGGTCAGCACCATGAAGCTCAACCATCGCAGGCCACTGGCTTTGACGAAATGGCCATGGCTGGAGCGCACTGGATCCCGGTAGATGCCCCGTGCGCTGATCCGGCGTCCCCATCGGCGTTCGATGGTGTCGTCCATGCCAATGACGATGGGGCCATCGGGCACGAGCCGTTCGACCAGGAGGCCCAGCAATCGCCTGGCAATGGCACGGGGGCTCCAGCAGGCTCGGTTGAGGATCTGGTGGTAGCTTGCAAAGTTGGCCGCCTCGGCCCGGCCGGTCATGCGCAAGCAGGAGCTGACGGTCCGCTTGCCCGGCGCCAACAAAGCTCCCATGACCAGGCCCGCCCGGGGCTGCGGCAGCTATGATTGCACAATGGAAAAGGACGACATGGCCCTGCGCATCGAAGCGTTCGACGAGGCCAATGGCGGCGGCGTTGGCTGGTACAAGGACAAAGGTGCCTACCACCTGCACCTGCTGGCAACCGAGGCGCCGATCGCCCGTCTCAAGCCGACCGGCAGAGGCGATGAGGTCAGGATCGCCTACTGGTCACACCGGCGAAAATGGGAAGACATCGACGATATGGGCGGCTGTGTCCTGCCCCTCAATCAGGCGCTCAGCCACATCGCAACCAACAGCCTCTTCTGGACCTGGACCTGACCAAAAACGTACAAAGTCGAGCTTAGGCTTCGTCCAACAGTTTTTTATCGGCGCTCGCACCATGGCGCATCTCGTTCGGCGGCTACCGCGCCGCCAATCTAAAAACCCTCTATATGCGGAGCTTCACACGACCTGACAGGTCCCAATGGTTTGGCTGCACTGGTGCGCGAGGCCGTCGCCGATCCTTTCGCACCAAACGCTGAAAAGCTCCTATCCGATCACGCATCACGCATCGCGTTGTCGGCACTGAATTTTCTCTAGGCCATGGCTCGCGCTTCGTATCAGAAAATCCGCCCCTGTCGCCCATATCGCTGGGGTGCAGGGTTTGCGGAATTAGTCGTCTGCTTCGAACCGGTTACACCCATCCCCTTACGGCGAACTGCGGGTTTGGCCCGCCATGTCTTGATGTAGATATGGCCTACCGGCCCCGCCCCTTGGTTAACAGGCATCAAAAAGCGCTGTTGATATTGGACACATCTCACCAACCTGAAATTTAATGTTTTGTGGGAATTTGGCGATTCAAATTGGGTCGGCGGAGCATCTGGAGTATGATTAGACAATTCGGAAGCGACAGGCGTGGCAACTATGCACTGATGACAGTGCTGGCGATGGTGCCGCTGATGGGTGCCCTTGCGATAGGCGTCGACTACACCGAACTGACGCGCCAACGGCAGGACACGTTGAATGCGCTGGATGCCGCCGGGATCGCCACCGCCCAGCAGATCGTTACCGGTGCCAGCGACACTGCCGTCAAGGCCTATGCCAAGAGTTTCTTCGAAGCCAATCTCGGACCCATCAGTCCGGCGAACGCGACGCTGTCCGTTACGCTGCCTAACAACAATACGGGTGGCGGCACATTGAAGCTCTGCGCCGCCATGACGTACCAGCCCTATTTCCTGCCAGTGGCGGTCAAGCTGTTGAACGGCTCGGCGAACAGTACCGATATCAATTTTTCGGCGTGCTCCGAAGTTCGGCTGAAGAATACGCTGGAAGTCTCGCTGGTGCTCGACAATTCCGGTTCGATGGCCGAACTCGGTCACGGCTCGAACAAGGTCAGGTTCGACCTTCTCAAGGATGCCGCGAAGCAGCTGGTCGACCAGCTTGCGGGTCAGGCACAGCAGATGAAGCAGGTCAGCAAACCGGTTCAGTTCAGCCTGGTTCCGTTTGCCGCTTCCGTCAATGTCGGGCCGACCAATGCCGACGCGACATGGATGGATACTGCCGGAGTATCACCAATTCAACATGAGAATTTCGACTGGACGACCATGAGTTCGAGCTACTCGTCGACCAAATACGCGCAAAATGTCGGCGGCGTCTGGTACGCGAAAGGCAGCGGCTGGGATGCGACCCAGAAAGACCAGCCGTTGACGCGTTTTTCAATCTACAGCCAGATGAAGCGCATGGTGACGGCGAGCTCATCGACGACGACATGCACAGGAAAAGGCAAAAACAAAACCTGCAATACAACCACCACACCGGCGACTTATGCCAGCGTCGCCTCCTGGGGCGGTTGTGTCGAATCTCGTCCTTATCCTTACAACGTTCAGGATACGGCGGCTTCAACCTCGACACCTGCAACCCTGTTCGTGCCGATGTTCGCACCCGATGAAACCGACAATACCGACAGTTCATCTCGACCCGCCAACAACAACTGGGAAGATGACATTTCAACCGGCACCGATGCCGAGCGCCAGCGCTATATGCCCAAATATTTCAATGTTGGCACCACTGTTACTCCAGCTTCCGGCATGAATGCCGGACCGAATACGAGCTGCAGCACCACGCCGATCACGCCGCTGACCGATGTATCGTTGTCGGCTGGTGCAACCACCGTCAAGTCGGCCATCGACGCCATGGCGGACAGCGGCGCCACCAACGTGCCCCAAGGCATGGTCTGGGGCTGGAGAACCCTTTCCAGCACCGCTCCCTTTACCGGAGGCAGACCAGAGACGGAAAAGGGCAACGACAAGGTGCTCATCGTGCTCACCGATGGCGCCAACACTTACTATACGCCAACGTCGGTAACGGCGCAAAGCTACTCCGGCACCAACTGGAACTATGGCGGCAATGATCTGAGGTGGTGCCGGATTTTGAGACAGGGGCATAAGGTGGATCGCCCGATGAAGAGGACGATCCAGTATGAAGACACGCAGACGGTTTACGGCCGATTTCAAGGCCAAGGTTGCGCTTGAGGCGATCCGCGGCGAGCGGACGATTTCTGAACTGGCGACGAAGCATCAGCTTCACCCCAACCAGATCACGCAGTGGAAGCGGCAGGCCATCGAGAACCTGGCCAAGGCGTTCGACGACAAGGCCGCGGATGCGCAGGTCGGCCGGGAAGCCGAGGTAACGAAGCTTCACGCCAAGATCGGCCAGCTCGTGGTCGAGCGGGATTTTTTGGCCAAGACCTTCGATCGCTGAGCCTGGATCGGAGGAGAATGATGATCAATCCCGATCACCCACGGCTCTCGATCCGCCGCCAGTGCGAGCTTGTCTCGATCTCGCGGGCGTCATTCTATCGACAGCCCGTCGACGAGACGCCCGAGACCCTCAAACTGATGCGCGTCATCGACGAGGCCTTCATGGAAATGCCCTGGTATGGCTCCAGACAGATGGCGCGGCATCTGCGGCGTCAGGGTTGCTGCGTCGGCCGCAAGCGGGTCCGGCGGCTGATGCGCAAGATTGGCTTATCGCCGATCTACCAGGCGCCGAAGACCAGCACGCCGCATCCTCAGCACCGCATCTATCCCTACCTGCTGCGGCACCTGGCGATCGAACGGCCGGACCAGGTCTGGTGCGCCGACGTGACCTATATCCCGATGCGGCGCGGCTTTCTCTACCTCGTCGCCGTCATGGACTGGTTCAGCCGCAAGGTGCTCGCCTGGCGGCTGTCGAACACGATGGATGCCGACTTCTGCGTTGCCGCGCTTGAAGAGGCGATCGCCCGCTACGGCAGGCCCGACATGTTCAACACGGATCAGGGAAGCCAGTTCACCAGCTTCGCCTTCACGTCGACGCTGAAGGACGCTGGGATCCGCATCTCCATGGACGGGCGCGGCCGCTGGATGGACAACGTCTTCATCGAGCGGCTATGGCGAAGCCTCAAATACGAATGCGTCTTCCTCAGCGCCTTCGAGACCGGCAGCGAGGCGCGCAAAGGCATCGGTTCCTGGATTGACTATTACAATCGGCTGCGCCCGCACTCTACCTTCTCCGGCAGGACGCCCGACGAGGTCTATGCTATCGCAGAAATGACGGAGCTATTGGCGGCGTAGAAACAACCCCGATCCACCTTAGCCAAGCCGCCAAACTGTCTCACCAAGCGGGACCACCTCAATCTTGCCGGAGCAAAAGCCATCTACTCAGCCCTTGGGTACATCAAGCCTTACAACAACACCTACAGCTATGGCCGCATGTTCCTCGGCACGAGCAGTATTGTCAGCAAGGCGGATTACTCGAACGCCAACTACACTAAGGCGATGAACGAGTATTTCACCACGCTTTGCAACAACGCAAAGGCTGCCAACATCATGGTCATGACCATTGGGCTTGACCTTGATGCATCCAACCCGGCTGAGAAAGCTCAAATAGACGCTCTGAAAGCCTGCTCGTCCGATTCCCGCTTCAACAAAGATCCGGCGGACCCAACCGGCAAGACGGCGAAGAAGCTGTTCTGGAACTCGACAGGCGCCACCCTGGCCGACGACTTCAAAGCGATCGGCAACGAACTGTCCAATTTGCGCATCGTCAGCTGACCGGCAAAGGTCTACCGCGAGACGCCCCGATAATTGTACGTTATGTTGCACCATGGCCTCGTCGCGTTCGTACTTGGCGTCGACGTGGGAGTCGACGAATTGGAATGAGGCGATCGAAGTAAGCGCGCCCGAAAAAGGCGGGCCGGCGATGAGTTTGGATCCGGCCAAGGTCACCACAAAGCCTCGGCCAGGGTGGCGTCGCCTTAACGGATATGCATTGATCTGAGTGATATCCGCGGGTGATGACAAAGCTTTCAAACGCGGACACGGTAGCGCGCTACAAGCGGCACCGCTTTCCTGCCGAGATCATCGCCCATGCGGTATGGCTCTATTATCGGTTCCCGCTGAGCCTGCGTGACGTTGAAGACCTGCTTGCCGAGCGCGGGATCGATGTCTCGTTTCAGACTGTCGCAGAATGGTCCGCAAAGTTCGGCCGCCAATTCGCCCATGAACTCCGGCGACGCTCGCGCGGTAACTTTGCCGACAAGTGGCATCTCGATGAGATGTCTCCATCAAAGGCAAGAAGTACTGGCTGTGGCGCGCCGTTGATGCTGACGGCTACGTTCTCGATGCTCTGCTGCAAAGCCGCGAAAACAGAAAGGCCGCTCTTCGGCTGATGCGAAAGCTGCTGAAGAGCCAGGGCATCACGCCACGCGTGATGGTAACGGACAAGCTGCGCTCTTACGATGCAGCAAAGCGGGAGATCATGCCGGGTGTCGAGCATCGTTCACACCAAGGCCTCAACAACCGCGCCGAGAATTCACACCTTCCTGTGCGTCGACGAGAGCGACGCATGATGCGGTTCAAGTCAGCGCGACAATGCCAGTGCTTCGTCTTTTCCATCTTCATCGAAAACACCTGACCGCCGCCGATCATCGCAAACTCCGTGCCCACGCCATCACGACCTGGCGGGAAATCTGCTTGTCGATTGAGGCGTGAAATTCGCTCCGAAGAAACTATCGCGTCCTGGGCGCGGTTAAGGCGACGCCACCGCGGCAACTATTCCTCGGCCTTGAACTTCTTGGCTTCCTCCTTGCCGTGCTCGGCTGCAAGGTCCTTCGCCTGCTTTGGCGAGACCTCGGTTTGCTCTGCGATGTTGAAAGCCTCCTTGTCGGAAAGCCGGACGTTTTTGCCACTGGATTTGGTAGCCATCGAAAATCTCCTGGTTGTTGGGGAAGTAACGCCTTGAGGCGCCGCCGTATTTTTCCATATTAATGACGCGGGCTTGTTGATTGTGACGACGCTTTTCTTTATCCAGCGGCGCAACGGAGAGGTGGCCGAGTGGTCGAAGGCGCTCCCCTGCTAAGGGAGTAGAGGTCAAAAGCTTCTCGTGGGTTCGAATCCCATCCTCTCCGCCAAATTCATTTATTTCATTGATATAACCGGGAACAAGCCGCGCGTGGTTGGAGATTGCCGAAGAGTGCCATCTGCCGACCGGCCAGGGTCGAACGAATCAAGCCAAACAGATGGCACGCCGCCCTGTTGCGCGTAGCGGCACGCCTAACATAACACAAAAAGCCCGCCGAAGCGGGCCGTTCCGTTTGTGGGGGCGGCGGCTCAGGCGGCCTCCTTCGTTTTCTTCGGCTTGACCGGCGTCTCGGAAGCGATGCTGCCTCGATCGTCCCGCACGTAATTCATGACAGCGGCGTATTGCGTGCCGGTGCGGCGACCATCGCCGTGCTGCCATTCGAGGAACACGTCGCCGCCGTCGTTGAAGTGCATCCCAGTGCCGCGCTTCTGATTGAAGGGAATCTGCTTCAGACTCCAGACCAGCGGCGAGCGCATCCGGTCAAGGTCGGTCGCGTCCGATATCTCGCTGCGAACCTGTTCAAGATCTTCGTTGGCGTCCTGCACCATACCCACAACGCGCTGAAATGCGCTCTGATCACCGGCGTCCTTGAGAAGCTTACCGAACACGCTCAGCGTGCGCACCAGATCGCGCATGGTGTTGACCTTGTCTTCCATGTCAATCGCGTGCTCGTTGCGAGCTTGGCGCCTGCGGCGATGTCGTAGATATCCATTTTGTTTCTCCTGATTCACGAAAATCGTTACCATTCACACAAAGCGCGAATCTTTAAGAGTGTCAACGGTTTTCGTTTATGGTAGACGAAAAGCCATCAATATCGGGATGTCTTAATGTCGCTAACGCCAGAACAGTCACGTGCGGCCAGGGGCTTAAAGGATTGGTCTCAGACACAGCTTGGGGAGGCCTCTCACCTAAGCGAAAGCACCATTCGCAACTTCGAGAAGGGCCGGAGAATACCTTCAATCAACAACCTTGCCGCCATCCGCTCAGCGCTCGAGGCGGCCGGCATCGAGTTCATCAACGGAACAGGCGTGAAGTTGCGGACGTGAAGCGGTATCGAGTGCGCTCCAAGCCCACCCCGATCCACAAACTCACGCCAGCCCAGATAGCGTTTGTCGACCGACTCACCGCATCCAAGAACGGCGTCAATATGGATGCGCTGGAGTACCGTGAGATCGTTGCATATCAGGAACTGCAGATGCTCGGCATGGCCGACATGCGGATCGGCAAGCGCCGCAAAGTCACCATCGTGCTAACCGATTTCGGGGCACAGGTCCGAGCTAGTGGCTATGTGTTGCGAAAGCCGGTCGTTCGGCTAACCGAGCCGCAGATCGCGGCGCTTAGGTTCCTTGCTGGCGAGCGCCGGCATTACCCGGATATTCCTGCGCATATGATTGACGTATGTCGCCGCATGAGCCTGCGCGGTTGGGCGGCTTGGGAAGATGATGTAGTTGGTCAGTTCTGGGTTAGGATCACTATGGACGGGTTGAACATCCTGAAGCTGGCGGATGCCACATTGAATTAGACCCCTTCATTGAACTAAAACCCAATCGCCGAATATCGGAAGCAGCCAACACCGCCCGGCTGGTCGGTGCAGTGCGTGCCGAGCGCATAGCCCATTCACCGACAATGGATCGGTGGCGGAGTAGCGATTTACGGTTTGAGCTTGTTCCGTCCCGACGATACGCCGCGATTCAGGTCGTGCGGCGATGATCATAAAGCCTGCCGTCTTGACCGGATTGGTGTTTTCGCGCGAGTTCATGGAACCAGTCACCCCGAATTTTCGTTGCTCTGTCGAAAAGGGAGACTCCGTCATGAAACTGCTACGCACCGTGCCGATTGCCATTCTTGCGTGCGCCTTGGCTCTTTCGGCCTGCGCCAACACTGTTCGTGGTGTCGGCAAGGATGTCAAATCCACTGCGAGAGCTGTCGATGAGACCGTCGAGAACTGATATGTCAGCGCTTCAGACGTCAGCGAATGAAACAGCTCTGCTGACGGCCTGGTCTGGCCCTACTGAGCCTTGTCAGTCGCATGGACCGATGCAAGCCCAACAAAGCCAGAGTCTCTTGAAGGACGGGGTTGCGTCGACAAACGAACTTTTTAGTTAATAGGCCCAGAAATCTGCTTAAGCGCCGTAAACCTTCGAAAGCTTTCCGCGCTTCAAGATCACCCGGCTTCTGGTAAGGTTTTCTTCATCGTCATTCCCTTTTGCAAAACCTCGGTCGACCAATATCAAGCCGACGCCGAATTGAAAAGCCCCGCAGGCCGGGAGCCTGCAGGGCTTGTTTAGTGCACTGGACCGCAGGGGGGACTGGTTGGTCCACCAGAACAACTCGGGACCAGCGCGAAAGTTCCCGCCGTCAACGAAAAAGCCCGCCAGGTGGTACCGGCGGGCAGGTTTCTGGAGTGCCAGGGATCATTCTGGCATAGATAAACGAGCGGCGGCGGAGATGGTTGCGCATCCATTAGGAATCAGTAATGTTCTGGCCGCCGGACCAGCAAAAATCCGGTGCGGCCCGGTTGTACCTCCTCTATCCCCCGCAGCCGGGCCGCGCTTCTCAATGAGCCGCCAGCGCCAGCACGACGCCAGTTATGAATACGACGCGGTCAGACCAGCCGTTTTGAGTCCGAGCGCAACCAAGCCTGCTCCGCAATGCACGCGACCGCCATGGCATGCGAATAGTAGATCTCGCTCATGTAGAAACGCAAACGCGGCAGAGCCGACCAATACAGCCACGGCTACGCCCGCATAGATCAGCGTTTTGAAGATTGTCCAAAACATTTGCATCTCAGCGGCCGGCGCCGGTAGCGTGGAGGGAGATTGCCTAAGCTGGCGCCGGCCTCACGGGGTTGGGACCCCGCTAGAGCAGAATCTGATCACTCTGGCTCGTATCCAGCGGCGCTGAAGTAGTTGGTGCATTCCTCGGGAGTGAAGCTTGGCAGCGCGTCTCGGATTGCGTCCCAAAGCTGGGGATGTTGCGAGCGGCGGCTTTCCTGAGGATCGACTTCAGCTTCGAGAAGGCATTTTCGATCGGGTTAAAGTCAGGGCTGTAAGGCGGCAGGAAGAGCATTCGCGCGCCCGTCGCTTCGATTGCTTGGCGTGCGGCGGTGACTTTGTGCGCCGGCAGGTTGTCGAGGATGACGATGTCGCCAGTTCGAAGCGTAGGCGCTAGTACCTGCTCGGCATAAGCGGCGAACCATTCACCCGTCATCGGTCCGTCGAGGACCATCGGCGCCGTCATGCCCGTCAGGCGCAATGCGCCTGTAAAAGTGGTCGTTTTCCAGTGCCCGTGCGGGATCGGAGACCGGCACCGCATGCCTCGCTTTGCCCGTCCACGCAGGCGAGCCATCTTCGTCGACGCGCCGGTCTCGTCGATAAAGACCAACCGTTCGGGATCGAGATCAGGCTGGGCCTTGAACCAGGCGCGACGCCGCGCGAGCACGTCGGGCCGATCCTGCTCGCTGGCGTGCGCCGTTTTTTTTGAAGGTCATCGAGTGACGGTCAAGAAAGCGCCAGATCGTGCTCGGTGCAAACATGACCGCATGCTCCGCTCTGAGAAACTCAGCCAACTCGACCAGCGTGATGTCGTCCCGACCTTCGATCGCCGCCAGGATCGTATCCCGATAGGCCTCGATCCGCTGGGAGCGCTTGTCACCGCCTTGGGGCTTTGCCCGCGTCGCGCCGCTCTCTCGCCATTCGCGGACCCAGCGCACCGCGCTTGCAGCGGCAACACCAAAACGATCCGCCGCCGCCCGCCGCGACAGCCCACCCTCAACCGCTGCGATCACCCGCGAACGCAGATCCTCCGATATGGGTCTAGCCATGCCTGCTGGCCTCCATATCCAGCAGGCATCATGAATCAGATATTCTCGCCGATGGGAATCCCTCGCGATTCAATCAGATCAGATTATGCTCTAGCTGAGCGGTAGCTGATTCTGTCGAGCCGGTAAGTACGCGACAATTACCTACGCGTAGTGCCGCTCACCAAGGCAAGCGATCCCCGGTGCGGTCAAAAAAACCGCCGCTCTCGCGCGGCGTCATTCTATCGAGGCACGACATGATCGCCGCAGCCGCATCGCGAGCGGCCTGCACGGCAAGACCTGTCTTGCCTAGCGCGGTTACAGTTACAGGCCAAGGAAATCAGCGAGAGCCTTGGCTCATTCCCCGCAGCCGAAACATAAATCCGACCGCAACATAACAGGTGATATGTTCGGCATAACATATTAGCCGCTTCTGCGACCTGTTCCGCAGCTTTGAGAAGCGGCTGTCGCCGACCATGCGGCAGGAGCATGTCGCCGGCGACAAGGTCTTCGTGGATTACTCCGGCAAGAAGATCGCCATTGTCGATCCGCTGACCGGCGAGATCCGGGAGGCGGAGATCTTCGTCGCCGTCCTCGGCGCATCGGGCTGCACCTACGCGGAAGCGACCTGGACGCAGGCACTGCCCGACTGGATTGGCGCGCATGTGCGCATGTTCAACTTCTTCGGCGGTGTTCCCCGCCTGATCGTGCCGGACAACCTGAAGTCCGGCGTCAACCACGCCTCCTTCTACGATCCGGAGATCAACCGCAGCTACGGCATGATGGCCTCGCATTATGGCGTCGGCGTTCTGCCGGCCCGGCCGAGGCGTCCAAAGGACAAGGCCAAGGTCGAGAACGGGGTTCGCTTTGCCCAGACCTGCATTCTCGGCCGGCTGCGGCGGCAGACGTTCTTCTCGCTGGCCGAGGCCAATGATGCGATCGCCGGGGCCGTCGATCGCATCAACGACCATGTCATGCGCCGCCTTGGCGTCAGCCGCCGCCATCTGTTCGAGACCGTGGAACGGCCTGTGCTGGCAAGCCTTCCCGCCCAGGATTACGAGTTTGCCGAATGGCGCCTGGCCCGTGTCGCCACCGATTATCACGTAGAGTTCAAGGCGTTCTTCTATTCCGTGCCGCATGGCCTGATCCGCCAGCAGGTCGACATCCGCGCGACGAGCAGGGCGATCGAGATCTTCCACCGTGGCAAGCGCATTGCCATTCACCAGCGCCGCTATGGCGGCCGGCGCTACGGCACAAACCCTGAGCACATGCCCAGTTCCCACCGCCGATATGCCGAGTGGACACCGGACCGCTTCCGGCGATGGGCCGCTTCCATTGGGCCGCAAACCGAGGGGCTGATCATCGCCATTCTGGCGAACCGGCCGCATCCCGAGCAGGGCTTCCGGACATGCCTGGGCATCTTGCGTCTTTATCGCGATCTCCATCGCGATCACGCCGAGGCCATCTCGGCCCGCGCCGTCGAGATCGGTGGGCTCACCTGCAAGAGCATTGCAGCGCTCATTGCCAACCACAAAGCCACCCGGCCGGCCGCCGGCCCCGGCGCCATCATCGATCACGCCAATCTGCGTGGTCCCGGTTACTTCCATTAACGAGAGACAAGATCATGCTGACCCATCCCACCCTCGATATGCTACGCGATCTCGGCCTGCACGGTATGGCCAAAACCTTCCAGGACCTTGATGCGCAGCCGGAATCCCGCGCCCTCGATCATGGCGAGTGGCTCGCCATCCTGCTCGAGCACGAAGCAACAGTGCGGCGCCAGAAGCGCTTCGAGGCCCGTGCCCGCGCGGCCCGGCTGCGCCATGACGCGCAGGTCGAAGATACTGACTTCCGTGCCGAACGTGGTCTTGATCGTTCCCTGTTCCTCAAACTCGCAAGCTGCGACTGGATCCGACAGCGTCATGGGCTCCTGTTGACCGGCCCGGCCGGCGCCGGCAAGAGCTGGCTTGCCTGCGCCCTCGGCCACAAGGCTTGCCGCGAGGACTTCTCCGTCGCCTATCATCGGGCCCCCCGGCTCTTTGCTGAGCTTGCCCTGGCAAGGGGCGACGGCCGATACGCCAGGATGCTGAAGATGCTGGCCAGGACCGATCTGCTCATTCTGGATGATTGGGGCCCCGAAAAGCTCAATGACGATCAACGCCGTGACCTTCTCGAGATCATTGAGGATCGCTACGAGCGGCGTTCCACCATCGTCACCAGCCAAGTGCCCGTCGATCGCTGGTACGAGATTATCGGAAATCCCACCATCGCCGACGCCATCCTCGATCGTCTCGTGCACAATGCCTACCGCATCGAACTGACCGGCGAGAGCATGCGAAAACAGCGGGCCATCGCCCTGCCGAAAGCGGTTCAGGCTTGACCCGAAACGAAACTCGAACCAAACCTCAACAACGACCCAGGTGAT
Organism: Mesorhizobium sp. INR15; assembly: GCF_015500075.1. Classification (NCBI taxonomy): domain Bacteria; kingdom Pseudomonadati; phylum Pseudomonadota; class Alphaproteobacteria; order Hyphomicrobiales; family Phyllobacteriaceae; genus Mesorhizobium; species Mesorhizobium sp. INR15. The sequence goes on from NZ_CP045499.1 coordinate 29,018, forward strand.
GTCCAAAGGTGGCCGGCTTCAAATCGGAATCCCGGCCGGAATGAAATCGGAATGGGTGGCCGGTGATTGATCGGAATCCACGGCCGGCTTCGTCGGAATCCGCCATCTGTTGGAGGACCGTGATGCGCATGGTGATGTGAAAATAGTCGAGAACGTGCTCCGCGTTGGGACGCATGTAATATTGGAGGTCGCGCAGATTGCAGGCGCCATCCGACATGAACGTCACCTCCTGGTTCATCGCGATTCCCTGGCTCACCAGAAGTTCGTGCAAACGGCGTTTCGGCTTGTCGTCGTGCCCCGCCACAAAGCCAAATCGACGTATCGGTCCTTCTTCGGGCACGGATTTGCCGACGATCACCTCGAAATTGGTCGGTCTATCGGTCCAACTGCGTACGTAGCCGCCATCGATGCCTATCGTTACAGGCGGTCCTGGGATCGGCATCTTGTTCCATTCGGCCTGGCATCCACTCGCGAACATGGCTTGCTCGGGGCCGAGCTCGGCTTCGAGGCGCTCGGCGACGCGCAACGCGTCGTTCCTGATAGTCGACGCGTTCACGGCCCCGTCGATCGGCAATACGTCGGCCAGCAAAGCGGCAGTGATACCGTAGGCCGCAAGTGACGCCCAGCGCGCCTCGAGCGCAAGCAGATCGGGAGTAACGCGTTCGGGCAACGCTGCCACGACAGGCGCGACAAAGCCGGCCATCGCTTGGCATCGGCAGCGTCGATCACCTGAGCACCGGTGATCGCAGTCTGGAGCGCAGCAAGGGCCTTCTTCGCTTCTTCCAGCGTCAGACCGAGTTCATCGATCGACAGCGCACCGTCTGTTCGGTCGAAGCTGATAATCTCTTGCGTTTCGTCGGCTGCGTCGCCGCCGTCGATCATGAGTTGAATGGCAAACCGCATACGCATCCCTCCGGGCGAAGCTCGCTGCCGGACGCCCGCCGAGAACAACCCCAAGATGGTGGACGATATCATCGAGGCGAGCGGTTCGTCGGGCCCATGGCGCGAGGACGTCCCCGTCAAAGCGCTCGGCAAAGATTCGCCGGCCGCAAAGCACCGCGTCGCAGTGGAACCGGCGTACCATCACGACCAGCAGAACAGGCTTGCCCGCTATGGGCAGATCCGCCAAGCGCCGCGGATACCGGCTGTGGATCCGCACCGATCTCGTTCCGCAGCCCGGACAGGCGCTCGCGATACTTAAGGGACGGACCGTGATTAGCGTCGCGTCGGCGGCACTGGCGGCATCATCGACCACAAAGCCGCGAGGGACGAGGGTCGATGGCCGGAGGGTCTGGCCCATAGCACTGATTCCTCTGTCTGAAATCGGTACCAACCAAACCCGAATGTCATCAAAAGTGAGTCAGAGCCTGCGTTCCGCGCCGCTTCAGATGTGGATCGACTTGAAGAACGAGGCCAAGCCGCGCCTTCACCGCTTCCGACACGGTGGGATGTGCCGGAGGGCACCTCGCAGCCGAGCGCATTGACCCAACTGAAAAAGCCCGCCACGGACGAACCGTGACGGGCCTTCTGTTGATCGATCGGGCTTGAGGGAAACCCGACCTCGTCACAACTTTCGGACAGGATGATTGTTCCAAAAGAAGCATAGTACAATGATGCCGATGCAGCGATCTGGTGATGGCGGGAAAGACGGTGATTGCCATCGCCTGTCAACGATTGCCAGCATGGGCCGGATCGTCGTGCTCGATAAGGGACACATGGGGAAGAAGGTAGGCCGCGCGAACTGGTCGAACAGGATGGTCTGTTTGCCCGGGGCGCAACGAAAGCCTCGTACCCCTTGAACGAATGCGCTCGTTTACCGCGATTCCTAGTCAACCGAATAACGACCCTGACGATCCAGTAACGCTGCATTCAATAAAACGGAACGCAAGGGGAGGCCATGACGTTGAGCAGCAGACCATCACCAACCGAAGGGAGATACTCATGGATGAAGAATGGGCAAGCGGCTCAAGGAACTCAGTCACAGCTTGCAAAGCCGCGTCATGCTCGCTCTGGATCTTCTGAAGAATGATCCCCGGTGCTGCAAGCCATAAGGTGCGTTGCGCAGGAATTCGTGGAAACCACCGCAAGGTTGGAAATGGCCGTCAGGCATAGTCTCATCTTCTCTGTTGCGTTGGCGTTAGGCATCGGGTCATCGCAAATGCCCGAGTTGGCGCAACAATACCGCCAGCGACTGGGCGGAGCGATTGAAGAACTCGGCCATGTTGTTTCTGAGTTTGATCGTGATGCTGTGAGCGCGGGGCTATCGCGCAAGCAGGCGCTCGACCTCCACGACAAAGCGCCAGAGCCATTGTTTCAAGCCCGCGGTCGTAGTATGCGCGCCACGATTGTTCGCTATGAAAATCTGCTTAGACAACAGAACGCCTTTTCAGAGAGCCCGCCGCTGATGCAGCCCTTTGTGTTGGGCTATAGCGATGAGACGACGTTCGCTGGCACGTGGCAGGATTTCCGGCCCGCCGTTCCAATGACCAACGCCGGTTTGGTCTGGGCGGCCTTTGGCTTCTTGTTCGGTGCGGGCGCCATCTATTTGCTTGCAGCTGCCCTGCGTTGGGGGTGGCGCGCGAGCAGGTTACGGCGTCGCCATACGGGGTAGTTGATAAGCTAGTTAGCGACTCGGAACCCGAAGGTTCAAATAAATCGTGCATCTGGCCGGCCGCATAACCTGTGCGGTCGACTATGTGATGATTGGAACGTTCCCCGTATGCAGCTACAGGAGAGAATCTGAAGTTGATGGGTCCAATGCCAGTCATCGGCCGTTCGCGCGGCGGCTGGACAACGAAGGTCCATACACTCACAGACGTCGTCGGCCGCCCCTGCGCGCTAATGTTGACGATAGGAAACATTAGCGAGGTGAAGGCAGCGCCCGCCGTTCGCTGCGCGAGGGTAAGACCACGCCTTTAATTCCGGGACAGCGCACAATCGAAAGAGATCAATCTGCTGCGACGAAGAGCGATGCCGTGGACGAGACTTGATCGAGAACGCCTTTTGCCGCCTCAAGGATTTCCGCCGCATCGCCACCGGCTAGGACAAACTCGCCACCAACTTCCTGTCTGGGTGGCATTGGCTACCATGATCTCGTTCCGGCTTTGAGAGGCAACGAAACAACGAAATGCTCAATCCGGCGATGAACAACACAAAATGGGTTGAGCTTCGGCTGGAAATGTACGCGCTCGCCGCCCCCATCCTGGAGCACGCTTGCCACAACCGGCTACCATTCACAGCCCGACCGAGAGTGGTGACCACTTCAGGGAGGGCCGTATCACCCGAACCTTAAGGCTTCAGGAACTTCTTCTTCCACGCGTAAAGCGAATGCGGGCTGACACCCAGACGCTGCGAAACTTCCGCTACTGTACTGTCATGCGCGGGTTCAGCGAGCCATAAGGGTCCTGGAAGATCATCTGAACGCGCCGATTGAACTTGCGGCGTTCGGCCGGCTTCAGCGCGGCGATATCCCTGCCCTCGAAACGTATCGTGCTGCGGTCGGGATTGAAGAGCCGCACCAGGCAACAAGCCAGTGTGGACTTGCCGCAGCCGGATTCACCAACAATGCCCAGCGTTTCGCCGCGATGGACATCCAGGCTGACGTCGTTCAGCGCGTGGACCGCAACTGCGGTTGGCCGGACATGCGCCTCATCAAGGAGTAGGGACCGGCGAAGCGCTTGGTCACGCCGTCGACGGAAATGATCGGGGTCGGCTCAATCATACGATCGCCTCCATGGCTGCCACCTGTTCCTGGTGGAAGCAGGCCGACATCCGCTGCTCGCGGACCGCCAGCAACGGCGGCCGCTCGCGCCGGCACTCGTCCGTCGCGAAGCTGCAGCGCGGATGAAAGGCGCAGCCCACGGGAAGCGCCGTGAGGCTCGGCGGGGTGCCTTCGATCAAGTAAAGCATGGTGCGCACGGCCCGGCCACGGGGAACAGAGCCGAGCAATCCTCTTGTATAGGGATGGCGGGGCTGCGCGAAAACATCGGCGACAGTGCCGGTTTCGACGATACGTCCGGCATACGTCACCGCCAAGCGGTCGCAGGTGGCGGCTACGAGCCGAGATCGTGCGTGACGAGGACGACGCCCATGGAAAGACGATCCCGCAGATCGAGCAGCAGCTTCAGGATCTGGTCCTGGATCGTCACGTCGAGCACTGTCGTCGGTTCGTTGGCGAGCAACAGCTTCGGCGAACAGTCAAGCGCAATCGCGATCATCGCACGCTGGCGCATGCCGCCCGAAAACTGGTGCGGATATTCCCTAAGACGACGCTCAGCCGTCGGAATGCCGACGATGTTCATCGGGTCCAGCGCCCGGGCCCGCCGTTCCCGGCGATTGAGGCTGGTGTGCGCGATGAGGCTTTCCTCGATCTGCATGCCGATATGCCGGACCTAGCGATCGGCAGGAGCGGCAAGATGGTCGGGCTCGCCCAGGGGCGAGTAATATGCCGACTGAATGTTCGGATGCCGTTTTCTTTTGGATAGCGGCGGCTTCTCACGAGCGATGCACAGTTGCCAAAGCTCGTCGTGTCACCGGCGTTGTCGTCCATTGGCTTCACTGCTGCCGCCATGCCCACGCCGGTTCCTAACGGGTCGATCGCCACAAGCCATAACCCTTGCCAGCGCGACACCGAAACTCTTACCTCATGGGCAAGAAAGGCACGCCATGTTGGCTGGGCCGTCATCAATGCTATCGAGACGTGGCAACTATGGCAAGCGGTCCTGGGATGCCACCGCGGCCCATAAGGCTGCTGCCAACTACGCTGGCGGGCCAAGCCCAGACCATGCTCGCTTGAAGCATTTGCGCGGCGAGGCACGCAACGGAGCGCTCTGCCGCGGGATATTCGACCAGAAGCGATCCGCTACGTCTGATGGGACTATTTCTTCACGATATTGCCGTGGTTCAGGTCGAAGGCCTGCGTGTCTCCGGCCTGCTTGTGAAAATCATCCTGCAGTTCTCCCCATTCCCCGAGATACGCGCCACACTGGCTGCAATGAATGGCCGTGTGCTCCCCCGCGTTGTTTGGGATGTCCAACAGGATCGTCCCGCACGCTTTGCAGTCCAGTTTGTGGTCGAGCCGCTTGCTGTCCATCGGTGCCGTAAATCCTGTCGGTCAACAGCATTTTATCCGTAAGCTCGCACACCGTCCAGCCGTTCCAGGAGTATTGGCCCATGTCCCCGAGACAGCCGAAAGTGCACGGCGCATAGGAGGCGTAACACGCCTAAGCTTGGCGACGCTCTTCAGTCTCAAGCGCCGCCCACAGTTCGTCCAGACTATTCGCGCCGTTCGTATATGCTGACATGATTAGCCAAGCGGCATCGTCACGGCCTTGCACGTCCGAAATACCATGGATGAGACAATACTCCTCCACCGCCTGGCCAAGCATGCCAAGCTGTTCCGGTTCCGCTATTCCCGTGAATGGCATGGCCACCTCCCCTTTTGCGCTAGGGCGAAAGCGATCGACTCTTTCAATCGCCCCTATGCCGTTCGAAAGCAGGCGACGGTTCAGTAGACAAAATCGGCCAGACGCGTCTATTAACAAAGACATATGAACCGACCCCTTGTGGTAGGGCCACCCGATGGCTGACGAACCCGATTTGCAAAGAGCGAGGGACGGCCCGGTAGTTCACGAGCTTGTCAAAGAAGCAGGCATCACTGGGCGGAAGCGCGCGAGCTGTCAGCTGTTTGGGCAGCGCCAATTGTTTGTCGTTCAAACGTAAGCGCCTCGCCGATCGCCTATGGATTTGGGCTTGACGTTTTCCGGAATCGCCAGGGCATGAGTTCCTCGATCTGGCTCTGTGGATGGCCGTTGATGATGGCGTCGAGGGTTTCGGCTAGGTAGGCAACGGGATTGACGTCGTTTAGCTTGCAGGTGGCCACGATGGATGAGAGCAGCGCCCAGTTTTCGGCGCCGACCTCATGGCCAGCAAACAGAGCATTCTTTCTGGTCAAGCATAGTGGTCGGATGGCGTTTTCGACTGGGTTGGTGTCGAGCTCGAGCCGGCCGTCGTCGAGGAAACGGGTGAGCCCTTCCCAATGGGCAAGACCATAGCGGATGTCTTCGGCCAGCTTTGAGCCCGAAGAGATCATCGACAATTGCTTTTCAAACCACGGCTTCAAGGCGGCGATGATCGGGGTGGAGTACTGCTGTCGCGCGGCGAGCCGAGCTTGTGGCGTCATGCCGCGCACCGTCGCCTCGACGGCGTAGGGCTTGTTGAGATTCATCGTGAATTTATGACGGCAGCAGCAAGATTGATGAAGGCTGCGAAGCTCTGGTCGGTTTTGTCAGCTCGCATGGCGAGACGCTTGAATTCCTTGAGTTTGCAGAAGAAATTCTCGATCAGGTGGCGCCATTTGTAGAGTTCCTTGTCAAGCGGCAGAGAAAAAGTCCGACGTGAGTGCTGTGAAATAACGATCTTGGCGCCGCGCTCATTGAGGTCGGCAATGATGGTGTTGCTGTCGAAGGCCTTGTCGGCGATCAAGCCGCCGAAACAGACACCATCAATGAGCGGTGCGACACCCACCGTATCGAACCGCTGGCCGGGCAAAAGAACAAAGCGCACAAGATTGCCAAGTGCATCGGTGAGCGCCAGGATTTTGGTTGTCATGCCGCCTTTGGAGCGGCCGATGGCCTGGCTTTGAGTCCCCCTTTTGCGCCCTGTCCATGGCGGTGGACCTTGACGATGGTGGCATCAACCATGGCGTATTCCATGTCCGGCTCATCCGAGCAGGCTTCGAAAAGCCGAATGAAAACATCAGCTTTGACCCAATCGCGGTATCGTTTGAAAACCGTGTTCCAGCTCCCGAAGAAGGCTGGAAGGTCGCGCCACGGACTTCCTGTCCGCACAATCCAAAGCAACGCTTCGATGAACCGGCGATTGTCACCACCACTTCGCCCGGGATCGGCTGGTTTACCCAGACAATGCGGTTCCATCTTCGCCCATTGGGCATCCGTCAGCACGAATCGTTCCATCCAAAGCTTGAATCACAATCCAATCTCAGGCGGAATCCTGAATCTCAACAAGCCTTAGAGCGTGGCGATCTGGCGCACGGCGGCTTCGGCGATCGGGGACTTGGTGGTGCGCGCCAGCTTCACAAAACGTCGGCGCAGGTGGCTCCAGCAATGGACGAGCAGCCACGGCCCTCGCGGCCGTTCCAGGCGTGTCAGCCGGTCATAGCCCTCATAGGCGTCAACTTGCAGGAACTGTCCGCCGAAGCCTTGAAGGAAGCGTTCGGCATGCTCGCCGCCGCGCCCCGGCGCATAGTGGAACAGCACGATGGGCGGGCCTTGGCCACCATGGCCGCGGTCATCGGAAGCGATCGCCCAGAAGAAGCCCTTCTTGACCTTGCCGCGCCCGGGATCGAGCACCGGCGCGGTGGTCTCGTCCATGAACAGACGATCCGCGCCAGCCAGATGCCAGCTCATGTGACTGGCGATGGGCTTGAGATGGAAGCAGGCCCGGCCAGTCCAATTGCCCAGTGTCGCGCGATCCAGTTGGATGCCCTGGCGAGCGTAGATCTCGGCCTGCCGGTAGAACGGCAAGTGATCGCCGAACTTGGCGACGATGACCTGGGCGATCAGCGCCTCGGTCGGCAGGCCGCCAGGCACCACATGCTCGGGCGCATGGGCCTGCACAACCGCGCCCGAGCAGCGGCGGCAAGCGTATTTCGGGCGGCGCGTGACCAGCACGCGCAACTGCGCCGGGATCACGTCCAACCGTTCGCTCACGTCCTCGCCGATCCTGGCCATCTCGCCGCAGCCGCACGGGCACAGCGTGCTCTCGGGCTCGATGACCCGCTCCACCCGCGGCAGATGGGCAGGCAAGTGACCGCGGTTGCGCCGGCGAGAACCGGAGGTGTCGTCCGAACGGCCCTGGATGATCCGCTGCGCCTTTTCCTGCGCGGCATCGAGCATACCCTGCGCGATCGCCATGTCTTCGAGCGGCAGGTGGTATTGATCGGGATGCAGCTTTTCGGACCTGGCGCCGAACTTCTCGTGGTTGAGTTGACCGACGATGACCTCCAGGCGGCGGCGCGCCTCTTCGGATTCAGCCAAAGCAGCCTGGTGTTCGGCCAAGGCCGCTTGCGTCTGGACCAGGAGCGCCTGCAAACGCTCGTTCTCTTCCTGGAGAACCATCAGATTCATGCGCCAAATCAATCACATGAGCGCCGACAAAGCCACCGGAGACAACGCGCCTGAGTCACTGTGCCACACTCATCCGGCAAGCTGCGGACGCCGGGCCCCCTCGGGGCGAACCAGTCTCCAGTCCAGCCCTTCGAACAAGGCCGCGAACATCGCCGGCGACATCCGCATCACCCCGTCGCGAACCTGCGGCCAAACGAACTTCGAACCCTCGAGCCGCTTGTGAACGAGCACAATTCCAGTGCCATCCCAGACCAGAATCTTGATCCGGTCAGCCCTTTTGGCCCGAAAGACGAAGGCCGCGCCGGCGTAAGGATCGAGGCCGAGTATCTCCTGCACCGCCGCCGCCAGCCCGTCCAGGCCGCGACGGAAGTCGACCGGACGGGTCGCCATGTAGATCTTCAGATCGGCGCCCGGTGCAATCATCGCGAGGCCCGCACTGCACGGATCACCTGCGGCAGATACTCGAGATCAACCGCCGTTCGGATCACAATGCCGTCGATCACGATCTCCACCTTCGCCGGGGTCGATTTCGGTGGCCGCATCGTCCGTTGAGGCGCCGATACTTCTTCCACCATCAGCGGCGCGAACATCGGCGCCATGCTTTCTGGCAGCGCCAGTCGTCCCTGACGAAGGCGACGCCGCCAATCGTAAACCTGCCAGCGGGTCACGCCATGCTTGCGCGCGACCGCAGCAACCTGAACCCCCGGCATCAGGCTCTCGGCCGCAATCCGGGCTCTATCAGCCTCCGAGCGAATCCGCCGTCCCGTCGGACCTTCCAGAACCTCGAGCCGGCCTGCGTAGCCAGTTGTCGGGACGTCCAAATGGACGTCCATTTTGCCGTCTGCTCCCACCGGACCCTCCGTCTCTCGCGATCGGGGATTATTGGCACATTCACATCAATCGCGGCACGAGGGGAGCGGCGTGGCGCTTACGTTCATCCGCGAAGCCCGGCCGTTAATTCGCAAAGCCATGAATTTCAAACTGACCAGTACGGGAAGGCCGCCATTGTTGACTCCGCCTATGCCAAACGCGTAAGTCCCGGTTCGCGCATCACGTCCAGGGCGCAGCTTTTCACCTTTGAAGGTACCAAAATGGACGATAAATACGCCAATGCGCGAGAGCACTTTTTCGCGGCAATTCGCACGCTAGCAGCCTCTGCCGACACCATACAAACGCGATTGATCGACGCAAATGTGAACATTTTGCACGTCACTATCGATGAATTTGCTGGGGACCGGGAGCTCAAGTTCAAGCTTGCAAAGATACTGGATCTTCTGGCAATCGATCAGGACGATATGGAGGCCGTGGCTGTTTAGACAGCCGCGCACATGACTGACTTTGAAGCCGTCAAAGTCGCGGATCTGATTTGCGATTTTTACTACGAGCTCACGTAATAGTCGGCGCGGCAGCCCCGTCTTCCCACTAGCGAGGCGCCGGATCTTGGCCAACCAAATACGCTAGGATCGGTTGAGATCAATCCGACTGATAACAATGGTTTTGCCGGTTGCCGGGTCTTTATCGATCGTCGTCAATCGCATCCCATTGTCGCCAACTTTTTCCAGCCTTAGCTGGGCGGCACGGTCGCCATTGACTTCTTTTGCCCAATGGATGCCGAGGATTAGTGCGTTGCCTGAGCGACTGCCACTGAGGCCGGCCGGGCCGGTGCTCGATCCGGTGTATATGCCCGTGTAGGTTTTGCCATTCGTCTTCACGTCGGCGCCGATCGCCCGCGAGAAGACCACGTAACCAGTACACTTGCCGTTAAGCGCCAATGAGCTTTGCGTTGCGTCAGATGCAAATTTGCAGTTGATTTTGATGGGTTGGGAATCGGCGTCGACTTTGACCGTGCCCTTTCCAACCCAGTTGCCGGCAAACGATTTCAGAAAGGCGCCGTCAGCGGCCTGAGCAGGCGCTCCAATGCAAAGCACTGCTGCTGCCAGCCATCCAATGGATCTTGTCATGATAAAGTCCTTCAATTCGGCGCAGGCGCGAAGACCATCATAGCGCAGGCGCGATGCAGATTTGAGTTCCTGTCGATGATGCGCCTAGGCGCTGGCAACTGCCTTCTCGATCTCCTGGGCCGAATGGCCGGTGAGATCCTTGGCGATTTCGCCAATCAGAACGTCCGATAATTTCTGATGATAGTGCTTGCGCAGTTCGCCAAGCGTTCGAGGAGCGGCGATGATGATCAGGTTGGCGATTTGTCCGCCGAGGACCTGTCGGTTGAGCAGATCGGCGGTTCCGGCTGCGAAACTGTCCTCCTCGATTTGACTGTTGTCCGGATTGGCGGAGCTGCTCTGATGACGCGCACCGGATCCCTTGTTCTCGTTTGCCACGTCTTCCACGACCGAGGCCGTCAGTTTTGGATTGGCTTCGTCTCCTGAATTGCGGAACAGCTTGAGCCTCTCGCCATCGGCCACAGCAACGGTCGCGCCTTTAGGAATATCCATGTGTAATGTTCTCCGAGATTGTGCCAGCCCTTGGCTAATCGGTTTGGGGGGCCTACTGACGACAGTGTTAACGCCCCAAGCTGCCAATGGATGCTTGGATCTGAGCCTTTTATCGACGCCCGGCCGCCTGGGCCGCGCCGACCGGCCGCACCCCCAAGTAGCACGGCCATTGTGAGATCCGGCATCAGCTGCCTGGTGTTGGACGGATAGGCCGCATTACATGTCGCGCTGGAACGAATGTCGTCGCGCCCCGTTCGCTGAGAGATGGTGGGACAGGGATGACCCGATGCACGATGCTTTTTTCAGGATTCCGCTGACGGTTGAGTTGCCAAATGGAGAACTTCGCAGGTTGTCCAGTGCATCCGAGGCTGCGATCTTGCTGATGGAGAAGTGGCCGGAAGAGCACGGATCGATATACCGGAGCGCATTGCAGGCCTGCACAGGCTCATTGGCTTCGGAGGACGATGTTGAAAATGCCCGGCAGGCGTTTTTGGCAGCTGCGGAGGAGGCAGGGCTGAGCGTGCAAGGCGTGCATCACAACGAGGACGCTCCATCGCCGCGTTCGGTAGAACAGCCAAAATCGTCATACATCGCCGACGAGAAACGACGGGATCGTGGGCACAGGGAGGAGCAAAAAGACTTTCTCATCCGTTTCCTAGCGCGCGAAACCGGGATTACGGAAGCCCAGGCGCGCGAACTGATCGATATGGTCGGTACTGACCGTGGATCCCTGCTGCGAGAGGCCAGCATATTGAAGGCGCAGCGCTGAGACGCCGGAATCTGGCAATGTGCTGGAAGGAGTGCGCCGCCTATTCTAGGCTGACGGTGAGGACTCCGGGCTAGGCCCACAATCTCGGTAGGTTGGCGTTCAGTGCCTGATGGCGTCGCCGTGCAGCCTCATAGCCGTTTGATTGTTGAATGCAGAAGCCTCTTCGGCCGTGTCGAAACGCGTTGCGATCGCAGTTCCGTCAGGTGCCAGAACGACCGCCAGGTATGGGAAGCCGTCCATTGGCGGATGGTAGACTACATATACAGGTTGTGAATTTTTCATCACCCTTTGTAGTAGGCGCGCAGGCTTTCGCCAAGGAGTCTTGCCCAGGGCCCACATAGCCACTGCTGCGCTAGGATTGGTTGATTTGGAACTGAGGGCGAAACAGCCGTGCCTCAAGTATGGTCAGGGGCGATAAAACTCACGGTATGTTCTGCGGTTTTTTCTCATATGCCGGATGAATTGGGCTAATAGAACCGCGAGCCTCTCGTTTATGACTCGGCTTCGATCGCTCGGACCAGGTTCTTGGGTTTCCAAAGGAGGGGCTTTAGATTTTCCGCGGTTGTCGTCATGGAAACTCGCAAAGGGTTCGACAGCATGATGAGCCGCCCGCTCTTGGCGGCACGCACCAGGCTTGTCAGGATCACCATCGTGCTTTCGAACCAGATCCGCAGAATCATGAAGACATTCGGGCTGCTCGTTCCCGCAGGCTGTGATTATGCATCGAAGGTTTACCTTGCACAGGCTTCGCAGCAGCAAGCCATCAGCGCTGCCTTGGCATGGCGGGCATCGAGATCGCCGGTATCCCCTCTCCCGCAGCGCATGATAGAACGATAAGGACGGAGGCCCCGTCCCGAACACCACGCGTATTGCGGCGGGTGCCCGCTTACGCCTAAGTTCGGCAATGATCCTTGGTTCGGAGGCGCACTTGCCAAGTCAGACGCTCACGGCGATGCGGCTGATCAGCACCGTTCGTTTGCCAGCCGCTCGACCACCAGGGCGGGGATTTCGACAACAAAGAGATGTAGGCTCGCCGAGAAAACCCAAACGAAAATCGCAGCGAGCCCGCCGTCCCGGCATCCGGGACGCAATAGAGCGACCAATTGCAGTACGGGTCCGATATCAACGATGTTGCTTATTGGCGGCAAATCAGGCTCACTTCGTTAAGCGCGCCCTTGCGGGGCGAACGCAAACACGGCGCCACGCCCGAGCTGCTGGCGAGTAAGCGTCGCGAAGGACCAGAGCGCGGCAAATCTGGCCGCTCAATTATAATTTGTATGGCAGGAACCGTTTGTCGTTTTGGTTGTTGTGATTTGTCGCTAAGGCGCAGCAGACTTACCGACCGGCCGATAGAGGATGGGTCCGTAACCTTTCTCGACGCCACTGAGCAATTGGCGCGGAAATCGTTCCTGGCTCCTTACATTAACAGGAGCCCTCGCATGTCATCCAGTTTTACCATTTCGACGACAAACGTTCTTGTGGTGGAAGATGAGATGGTGCTCCGCATGCGTGCGGTGGACATAGTAGAGGATGCGGGGTTCACTGCGGTCCAAGCGGTCAATGCCGACGAGGCACTCTCCATTCTCGAGGCGCGCTCGGACATTTCGTTATTGTTTACTGATATTCAGATGCCGGGCAGCATGGACGGTCTGAAACTCGCGCACGCCGTCCATGATAGATGGCCGGCGATCAAGATCATACTGGTTTCCGGTCTGGTGAACCCGTCGGAAACCGAAAGGCCAGCAGACAGCCGCTTCTTTGGTAAGCCGCTCAGTGTTGAGGACATGACCGAGCAGTTGCAGGCTATGATCGGGTTGGGAGCATTAAAAATTGTGCCGAGCACGACAATCGCTGCCTCGAACGAGGCGTTTGATCCCTCGACGCATGAGGCCGTCCTGTCGGCGGAGAATGACAGCCTTCGCCTATTGCTAGAACAAGCCGGCATCGATGCCAAGACCTTGCTCGCGCAAGCCGGCATCGACGCTAAGGAGCGCGAGGCCGCCGACAAGCTTCAGAAGCTTATTCTGGCGGAACTGCATCATCGCGTCAAAAACACCCTTGCCATGGTGAGCGCTATCGCATCGCAAAGCTTTCGGGCTGCGACGAGTATCGAACAGGGGCAGAAGGCCATGGAGGGTCGGCTGATCGCTTTGGGACGAGCGCACGACCTGCTCATGCAGGTCAGCTGGGCAAATGCCAGTCTCACGCATACCTTGAGCGGTGCAACTGATCCATATGACAGCCACGGTGGCAGGCGGTTTCACTTCAACGGGCCTGACATCCAAATTACCTCCGGTGCCGTTATTGCGTTTGCAATGACCTTCAATGAACTGTGCACCAACACCACCAAATTCGGGGCGCTTTCCAACCCTGCCGGACGGGTGGAAGTCGCATGGTCAGTCGACGAAACGAAGCAAAGACTCCGGCTTGTCTGGACCGAAAGAGGCGGGCCTACCGTCGAGCCGCCAACCCGACGAAGCTTCGGAACCCGCTTGATCGAATCCCTAGGCCTTCAATTGAATGGCCAGGTGCATCTAAACTATGAGCCTTCAGGTTTTGTCTACACGTTGGATGTGCCGCTCAGTTCAGTCATAGCGGCCGTGTAGGTCGCCCGCGCCCGGTCGGACGGCGATAGCCTAGGAGGAGTTCATGACCCCCGATCGCCTCAGCAAATGCCTATCCATCATCCGGTGGACGCCCAGTACGCTCGCGCGCTGCCTTGGCTGCGATGTGTCCCTGGTGAACGCATGGCTGAACGATCGCGAGGAAATCCCGGTGAAAGCTGGCGCCTGGATCGAGACACTGGCGACGATCCATGAGAAGGCGGAGATGCTGAAGCCTGTCGGGCTTAAGGGGAAGCGGTTTTCTTGACCGCAGATTCCATCACAAGCCGCTATTGCGGCATGACTGCATACGCCATCGCCAACCTCGGCCGCCGAGAAGTGCAGTCAAAGGCGAGCGGTGGGCGTCGGTGTAGGCGTCAGGCTGCGAAAGCCTGAATTCGGGTAAGAGACCTGAGCGTTTCTGCGGATGAAATTGGCGCCCATTGCGACAAGGATCGTGGCTTGCGAGACATCTATGCGCTGCTCGTAGTCGCGCACGAGGCGGTGCCGTGCCATCTGTCGTCCAGCCGAAGGTCTGCTCGACGACCAGCGGCGGGGCAGTATCTGGAAGCCCTTCTGGTCGTCGGATCGACGGATGACCTCGACCACGAAGTCGAGATAGGTGGCTTTGTCCATGAGCTTCAGCCGGTCATAGGCGCCGTCGGCGATCAGATGCTTGACCCAGGGCCAGCGCTTGCGGATACCATCCAGGATCGCCTGAGCGTCGGGACTGTCGGAGATATCGGCGGTGGAGACGCAACCAATCAACAGGCGCCCATCCTTATCGACGGCAATGTGTCGCTTGCGGTCTGACAATCTGTGTCTCGGCCCTTTAATTGCGGCTAATGGTCAAGCATTTCTTTCCTTCCTTGCCGGCATCATGTTCCCGGCTCGGTACGCATACGCTGAGGGCCGCAGGAGATGTAGGTTCGCGCGAGCGATGCTGGGTTCTATGATGGTGTTTTGTGAAGGTCAGGCGGCTTGCTGTTCGAGGATCGTGCCGGCGCGCCGCAGACGCAGCCATTCCCAAGGCAACAATTCGTGCAGACGCGAAGTGGGAAGATCGGCGATACGAGCCAGGACGTCGGCGAGCCAGGCCTTCGGATCGACATTGTTGAGGCGGGCCGTCGTAATGAGTGTGAGCATGACGGCAGCGCGGTCGGCACCTCGCTGGGAGCCAGCGAAGGTCCAGTTGCGCCGCCCCAGAGCAATGCCCCGCAGTGCTCGTTCGGCTGCGTTGTTGCTAAGGCAGATTCTGCCGTCGTCGAGGAACCGGGCAAAATCGGCCCAGCGCCGGAGCATGTAGTTGATCGGTTTCAGCACCTCGGCTGAGCGCGAGAGGGTTTCGCGCTCGCAGAGCAACCAGGCGCGCATGTCGTCGAGAAGCGGTTTGCTCTTCTCCTGGCGCACAGCCTGCCGCTCGTCGGCACTGCAGCCGTTGATGGCGCGCTCGATCTCGAACAGCGCGTCGAGACGCCTGGCCGCTTCCAGCGCGACCGGCGAGACCGGTTTGCCCTTCTTGCCGCTGCGGGCATGTTTCTCGATATCGGCCAGCTCGAAGAATCCCCGGCGCGCATGGGCGTAGCAAAAAGCCGGCGTGATCCTTTCGTTGCGGGTCGAACAGAGGTTCGAAGCCACTGTAACAGTCGCATTGCAGGATGCCGGCGAACCCAGCCAGATGTTTCTGGGGACGCTCACCGCGCCGGTCACTCGAGGCGTAATAGATCGCGGCCGGCGGCGCAGGCCCGGCGAAGGGACGGTCATCGCGTACATAGGTCCATATGCGCCCGGTTGTGCACTTGCCCTTCGCCAGGATACGGATGGTGGTGTCGTCACCATGAAGCCGCTCGGCAGCAAACACATGGTTTTCGATCAGGCGTAATAGCGGCATGACGGCGAAGGCCCCGTGGCCGACCTGATCGGCCAGCGTCGACAGCGGCAGATCGATCCCCTCGGCCTTCAAGCGCATGCTCTGGCGGTTGAGTGGGGCGTGCATGCCGAACTTGTCGAACAAGATCGTCGCCAGCAGTTGCGGACCGATGAAGCCACGGGGCGTGGCATGGAAGGGCGCCGGTGCCTGGCTGACCTTACCGCAATCGCGGCAGGTGAACTTCTCGCGCACCGTCTCGATCACCTTGAAGCGGCGCGGGATTTCCTCCAGCGTTTCGGTCACATCCTCACCCAGCTTCGACAGCCGCGATCCGCCGCAACAGGTACAAGCGGCGGGAGCATCAATGACGACCCGCTCGCGCTCGATGTCCTGCGGCCAGGGCTTGCGTACCGGCCGCTTGCGCGTGAAGGCACATACGCTGTGGGTTTTCGCTGCCGCAGTGGCTGCGCCAAGCTCGTCCTCGCTCGCCGCAGTCACCAGATCTTCGAGCTGAAGTTCCATCTGCTCGATCAGCCGAGCCGTGCGTTCGGACCGCTGGCCGTATTTCTCGCGCTTCAGCTTCTCGATCATGAGTTGCAGATGAGCGATCAGGGCCTCGGTATCCGACAATTTCGCCTGCGCGCGGGCGGCCATCGCCTCGGCCTGCAACCGTGCTTCGCGTTCGGCCCGTAGCGCCGCCAGGGCGCTTGCGAGGTCCGAAGGAAGATCATCCGGCTTCAACGTCATGAAGCCAGTGAATCAGACTTTTCCTGCGATTTCAAAAGCTAAATGCTAGCCAACCCGCGTCGGCCGCCATGTTTTCTGCGGGTTACGCCAATCGATCCCGGACAGCAGATAACCGAGCTGCGCCGTCGAGATCGTCACCGCGCCGTCGGCAGGGCTCGGCCAGATGAACCGCCCTCGCTCCAGCCGTTTCGTGAACAGGCAGGCGCCCTGGCCGTCATGCCAGATTACCTTCAACAGATTGCCTCTGCGACCTCGAAAGCAAAACAGATGGCCCGACAGCGGATCTCGGCGAAGCACTTCCTGCACCTGCAGCGACAGGCCCGGGAAGCCGCGACGCATGTCAGTGTAGCCCGTCGCAAGCCACACCCGCACACCACTGGGAACCGGGATCATCCAAGCTGCTCCAGCGCGCGCACGATCCGCATCAGAGCCTCGACATCAACGTCGCGATCCACCAAAACGCGCCAGCCGTTCGCCACCACGATCTCGATCCGCCCGCAGCCCGAGTCCCCGCTCCGTACAGGACGTTCAGGCACGATCACTGCGGGAATGAATCCCTCGATGTCGCCAAGGCGGTCCTCACGATACGCCTTGCGCCACGCAAACAGGAGCTGGTTCGAAATCCCATGACGACGAGCCGTCGCCGATGCCAGGCGAGGACCCGAGAAGCTCTCTTCAACGATCCGCAGCTTCTCCGCATCAGACCATCGCCGACGGCGGCCGGTCTCCACGATCTCAAGGCGGCTCACATGACGACTATCAGTAAGGATATCCATACCGACAGTCAGCTACGACATCAAAATTACCGCAAGGCGGCCGCCCTCGGAGGCGTACCCGGCTCGAAGTGCCTCAACGTGTGCAACGACGCTTGGACGAGCCCCAAACCAGGCTCCCGGCTGGGCTGGTGTTTATGCCGATTGAGTTGCGGGTTGTAAGTGTTCTGCCATCGCCGGGGTCATGGTCCTTTCCGAGGTCGAATGCCTCATGATGATGTTCGGGTCGGGTGCCTCAACGTGGTGAACGAGGTACGGAAGAGTTGTCCTCAGCCGAAACAACGAGGTCACCGCAACCGCCGTCCCGGCGGGGACATCACGAGCTTCCGCTTCCGATCACGCTGGGGAGATCGGCTATTGCGAACTTATCTATATGAAGGGGGCCAGCGTGCTTCAGGGACGGGAAAGAAACTGCATCTCCATCCATACGTCTGCTAACATTGTTAGCTGAGGTCAGACTAGGCAAACGTCGAGGTGCGAAGTGACAGATAACAACGGGAAGAGCGTTTCCTCGTCCGTCCGCGGACTAGGAAATATGATTTCCGGCGGAACAGCCCATCCGCGTACCGCCTTGCCGACGGTTGCGACCATCGTCACCGCCGTTGCGGCGCTATATTTCGGCCGCGAGGTCTTCCTGCCGATCGCCATCGCGCTGCTTCTGACCTTCGCGCTCGCGCCGGTGGTTTCCGCATTGAAACGCGCCGGCATCCCGCGCCTGATAGCTGTCATTCTGAGCGTGCTCAGCGCCTTTGCGGCACTTGGGCTGTTCAGTTTCATCGTTGCCTCGCAGGTCGGCGAACTGGCGCAGAACATCCCGGTCTACCAGACCAACATCCTGACCAAAGTCCGCTCGCTCAAGGACACCGGCGTCGGTGGCGGGATCGTTCCCAGGTTGAGCAGTGTCATCGAACGTGTCGGCCAGGAGATCGACAAGCAGGAGCCTTCGGCGCCCACCGCCGCGGACACACAGAAGCGAGAGCCGGTGCCGGTAGAGATCGTCGCGCGCGAAAGGCCACTGGAAGTTCTGCAGAACATTGTCAGCCCTCTGATCAGTCCGCTGGCGTCGGCCGGCCTGATCATCATCGTCGTAATCTTCATGCTGTTGGAGCGGGAGGACCTGCGCGACCGCTTCATCCGACTTGTAGGCTCTGGCGACCTTCACCGGACGACGCAGGCGCTGCAGGATGCCGGCAAGCGGGTTGGCCGCTATTTGCTGATGCAGATGGTCGTCAACATCGTCTACGCCATCCCGATTGCGATCGGACTGTGGATCCTCGGCATTCCCAATGCGCTACTGTGAGGGTTGCTGGCGCTTGCGCTGCGCTTCGTTCCCTATATCGGCCCGGTCATCGGCGCGCTGCTGCCCCTGTTCCTGGCGCTGGCCGTGGCGCCGGGCTGGTCGCTACTGATGTGGACGGCGGCGCTGTTCGTGGTGATGGAACTGGTCACCGGCAACGTTGTGGAACCCTGGCTCTACGGGTCGCGCACCGGACTGTCGCCACTCGCGATCATAGTTGCCGCGATTTTCTGGACATGGCTCTGGGGACCTCTGGGCCTGGTCTTGTCGACGCCGCTTACCGTGTGTCTGGTGGTGCTCGGCCGCCACGTGCCACAGTTCGAATTCCTCGACGTGTTATTCGGCAACGAGCCGGTGCTGGAGCCTCACGCCAGCAGCGGCTGCTTGCCGGAGATCCGGACGAAGCCACCGACCATGCCGAGGAGATCCTCGAGGAAAAATATCTGGTCGACTTCTACGGCAAGGTGGCCATTCCCGCTCTCCTGCTCGGCGAGCAGGATCGCGTCCGTGGCGTTATGGGTGACCAGCAAAGGCGGCAGGTGGCGGCTAGCGCGCTGACGCTGGTGGACAACCTAGACGACAGCGCGCAGGAGGAGGCGGACGAGGAGGATGAACCTGACGTCGAGGACACCGCATCGGGCGGGGAAGGCGAGGACGAACCCCAACTGCCCGACGGCACCGGCCTGTCGGTGCTGTGCGTAGGCGGCCGCGGTGTGCTCGACGATGCCGCCGCCGCAATGCTTGCGCAGGTGCTGGAAGTGCAGGGCGCCAGGGTGGGCAAGGCGAGCTTTGCCGATATGGAACCGGCGAGCATTCGCCGCCTGGAACTCGGCGGGGTCAACACCGTCGTGGTCGGTTTCCTCAATCGCGATTCCGTCAAGCACGCCCGCTTTCTGGTGCGCCGGCTAAAGCGCGCCAAGGCGGCGCTGCGAGTTGGCATCGTCTTCTGGTCGGAGAGCGGCAATAGCGACAAGGAGGTAGCTGAGAAGCTCGCTACCGACATTAATGCCGATTTTATCGCGCATGGCATGGTGAGTGCTGCCATGGACGCGCTGTCGAAGACTGCGCCGGTGGCACTCAAAGTGACCGCCAAACGTCGCCTCCGCCGCCGCCCGGCTGTCGCCAAGAAGGTTGCGGCCGAGACGGGGAGCTAGCTAAGCTGGGGCCGGAACAAGGTAAGAGAATTGAAGCCGTCGGCTGAGCTGACGTGGACAGCGTCGCGATTATATTCGCGATTGGAGTGGTTCACCGTCTCGTGCTGGGCGAAGCTCTCACGGCAATGCCACGTAAACTCTGGATAGACGCACCGAGCTCTCGGGTGCGGCCTTAGGTGACTGCGGCCGCGACGGATTTCCATTCCGACGTCGAGGCGATGGAGGTGGGTTGACTGTGCGGAGCGAAGGGAGCGAGGTGGAACGAAATGGTTGCGAACAGCGGAGAAGGTTGAAACGAAGCTCTGCAGTCCGGTCCAAGATCACGCAACACTGGAGCGACCAGTTCAAAACAATTGGTTCTCAACGTCGGCGTCCTCTGCCCCTTCTTCGCCGTTGACGATACCTGCGGGAATATCCCCGGCGAGCAGCTTTTCCTTCGACAGCAGCCCCGCATCCTCGAGTGCCTCAAAATCGGGCAGGTCGCGTAGCGTGTCGAGGCCGAACTCGAGCAGGAATTCTTTGGTCGTGACATAGGTATAGGGCGCGCCGGGCGTCGGGCTGCGCGGCCCGGAGGCAATCAGGCCAGCGCCGCGCAGATGGCCGATTAGGTCGCGGCTGATTTCCTTACCGAAGAAGGAGGACAGCTCGGCACGGGTGATCGGCTGGAAATACGCCACGCACATCAGCACCAGCACTTCGGACTGCGTTAGATCGCCCGTGCGTTCATTGCGGCCAACCGCCGCACGGATGGCGTCGGCATAGGCCGGCCGCGTCAGGTGCCGAAAACCGCCGGCGACGGCGACCAGGTCGTAGGGCCGACCGCGCAGTTCTTCGCGGATGTCGTCGATCAGCAAATCTATGCTGCAATTTTTTCCGACGATGCGGGCGAGCAGTTCGCGGCCGACCGGCTCGCTGGCGGCAAAAATGGTTGCCTCAACCCGATGCATCCATTCGCGCCAGCGGGCTTCCGCCGGCAGATGATCCAGTTCCCGGTCAAACAGCTGGTCAGCTGATCTCCTTTCGCCCGATCGACGGTCATCTGACCGGTTCCCGCCTCGCCTGCGCGCTGCCTCCGCCATGGTCGTCAGAGCCCGTAAATGCGAAAGGTCGGACGGCCGGACAGCTCACGCACGGCGCCGAGCTCGACCAGCCGATCGAACAGTCGGCGCAGGCCACGATCGCTCATGCCGCTTTTTTGTTCTCTTTTGCCCCCGCGTGATGCGACCAGCGCATCTTCATTCAGCAACCGGTCGACGACCGTGTCTGCTCCCTTGGCCCTGAGCTTTGGCGCGACAGCGAGCAGTTTTTCCGCAGGACGCCCGAGGTCGCCAAAAAGATCGATGGCGCGCAGTGCCGCGCGCGCCTGAGCGGCAAGCAGACTTTTGGCACGCTCAGGATTTGTCTCAATGCCTGTAACCACAGAACTGGCTGGCGATTGACGCGGGCGGGCGCTTGCGCCCAAGGCCGCTTCGGCGCCCAGCAGCGGCACTGCGTGTGCCCAACCGAGCCGTTGCGCCAGCAGGGCGTCGGCGAGCCATGCCCCGACGGCGCGCGCAAAGCCGTGTCGTTCAGCGGCCATGAACGCGCCGGTCAGCGTCCCGACCATCCCGACGCCGGCCGCGAGTTGCCGGAGATCATCCGCCAGATCGCTGACCACCTCATCATCCGGGGCGTAGCCGAACTCTTCCAGCACCGCAGCGAGGTTTTTCTCCGTCAGCAATTCGTCCCCAGGCCGGGCTGCCAGCCGGCGCCAGGCAATCAGCAAAAGCCCTGCGGGGCCGACGGAAAAAAAATCGCCCGGTCGAGTGAGCAGCACGGCGTCGCGCAAGGCGGCTTCGTCCTCGACGCGTCCCAGCTGTTTTGCCGTTGCCGCGGCCGCCGAAAGCGCCAGGCGCTGGCGCCACGCACCGGCCCACCGCTCCTGCCGGCGGACCGCCACATCGAGCACGCCGATGGCGGCGCCGGCGGCGATCGCGACGTCCTCAAGGGCATTTGGCCCAAAGCCTTTCCCTGCAGGGCTCTGCGCATTGGGGATGGCCCGGCGCAGCCAATTCGGCACGGGTACCGTCGGCGCGGTCGAAGCGGCACCGGCAAGCGTGCCGTGGTGGCGCGAAAAGGGTTTGGGACGCAGAATCATCGAAAGCACGATGAATCATGGCGGCGCTTTTGGCAACAGAAACGGACAAAAAGCGCTGCGCCCGTCGTGCGGGATAAAAGAACGATAATGTTGCATTATCGTTCGTTTTGACAGATGCTCCTTTTTGGGGTAGAAATCCTTCCAAAGGTAGATTTTTGGAGCCTCTCGTGTCCCTCAACATCAAAAACCCGGCCACCGTCGCGCTCGCCGACGAACTCGCCCGCCGCCAGGGCCTCTCCAAGACCGCAGCCATTCACCAGGCGCTCTCCGAGCGTCTGCACCGCATGGGCTACAGCAATATGGCACAAGAACGTCTGCTTGGTGAGCTGCGCGCCATCCGCGAGCGCGTGGCACGGCTGCCCGAACTCGACCGCCGCAGCGACGAGCAGATCATCGGCTACGACGAACACGGAATTCCGAACTGATGGTGATCGATACCTCCGCCATCGTCGCGATCCTGCGCAACGAGCCTGAAGCCACGACGCTCGAAAGGGCGCTGGTCGTCGATCCTGTTCGCCTCATCCCGGCGACGTGCGTGCTCGAGGCACGCATGGTGCTGGTCAGCAGGCGCGGTGAACACGCTCTGGCCGAGATCGACCTGTGGCTCCGCAAGATCGAGGCCGACGTCATCCCTATCGACTCCGAACTGGTCGATCTGGCGACCCAGGCCTGGTTGACCTACGGCAAGGGCCGGCATTCGGCAGCCCTGAATTTTGCCGATTGCCTTTCCTACGCCTTGGCAAAGCGGGCAGACGAACCGCTGCTGTTCATCGGTAACGACTTCTCCCAGACGGATATCGAGGCGGCATGAGCAAAGCTGGCTACGCTCAAAGATCGTCGACGACTTCCGAGACCAACGACCTGCCCGACGTCGTCGACATCGTCATGGAGATGGGCCGCGCGCCAGAGGAGCCACCCGCTGATGCCTCCTCCCCTCCCTCGCCGGCGAAATGGTCTGGTGATAAAAGTCGCCTGCCTGCGCATCTGGAAACCCTTGCCGACAGGGCGCGCGACTATGTCGAGGCGGCCAGTTCCGCCAACACACGCCGCGCCTATGCCGCCGACTGGAAACATTTTGGCGCCTGGTGCCGGCGGCAGAATCTGGAAGTGCTGCCGCCCGATCCGCAGACCGTCGGGCTCTACATCACCGCGCTGGCCGCTGGCACGGCCTCAGGGGACAAAAAAACGGTATCGACGATCGAACGTCGGCTGTCCTCGCTCTCATGGAATTATACCCAACGCGGCCAGCCGCTCGACCGCAAGGATCGGCACATAGCGACGGTGATGGCCGGTATTCGTAACACCCACGCCTCCCCTCCCCGGCAGAAGGAAGCGATCCTGCCAGAAGATCTCATTGCCATGCTGGAAACGCTCGATCGTGGCACGCTGCGCGGCCTGCGCGACCGCGCCATGTTGCTTCTGGGTTTTGCCGGCGGGTTGCGCCGCTCCGAACTCGTCGGCCTCGATGTCGACCGCGACCAGACGGAAAATGGTTGCGGCTGGATAGAGGTTCTCGACAAAGGTGTGCTCGTGACGCTGCGTGGAAAGACCGGCTGGCGCGAGGTCGAGATTGGCCGCGGTTCTGCCGATACCACCTGCCCGGTCGTTGCGCTGCAGACCTGGCTGAAATTCGCACGCATCGCCCACGGACCGTTGTTTCGAAGGGCGACCGGGCAAGGCAAGAAAATCGGCGCCGAGCGGTTGAACAGCCAGGAGGTGGCGCGGCTGGTCAAGCGCACCGCCTTGGCCGCCGGTGTGCGTGGCGATCTATCGGAAGGCGAACGCGGCCAAAAATTCTCGGGGCACTCATTGCGCGCCGGCCTCGCCTCTTCGGCAGAGGTTGACGAACGCCATGTGCAAAAGCAGCTAGGCCATGCCTCGGCTGAGATGACCCGTAAATACCAGCGCCGCCGCGACCGATTCCGGGTCAATCTCACCAAGGCTTCAGGGCTGTAGAGATAAAAAGTCCCCTCCCCTGCCGTCAGTTCGCTGCAGCGTTGCGGGCATCGGAGGACGCTTCCTCGATAGACAAGGCACGCAACACGGCTGCCGGCTCTCTTTCCATGATGCGAAGCAAGGTGCGCGCAGCGCCGCTTGGTTGTCGCTTGCCCTGTTCCCATTTCTTGTAGCCGGACGGACTGGTGCCCAGCACAGTCGCCATCTCGTCCTGGGTAAGATCGAGCTTCTTGCGGACGGCTTTCGCATCGACCGTACCGACGTCCACGTTGTGCACCTTGATGCCGGGGACGTCCTTGCCCTGTGAATGGGCCAGAGCCTCGGACATGGCCTGGATCAGATCCCCGCCAAATTTTGTCATCTCACTCATGTCCTGCTCCTGTAGGCTGCCTTGATCGCCTTAGCGAATGCTGCAACTGCCTTGGCTTCGTCGGGTTTCAGGTCGACCTTCTCATTCTTGCCGTAAGCAAGAAGCGCATAGATTGGTGCATCGTCGCTGTACCAATAGTAGATTACACGTGCTCCGCCGCGCTTGCCCTTGCCTTTGGCGCCGAACCGAACCTTTCGGACGCCACCTGTGCCGGGTATATCGTCACCGATCTGCGGGTTAGCTGCGAGGAAGTCGATCAGTTCCTTCCGCTCATCGTCGCTGAACAGCTCAGCCGCCTGCTTGATGAACAACGGTGTCTCGGCGACGGTCTGCATGCACTTCCTATGACCCAATGGGTTATATATGAGATGCTGGCGGGGCAGAGTCAATGCCGGAGCGATCACCGCATCGACGTTTTCAAAGGATCGTTTGCTCATAGCCTCCGCGTTTGGACGACGGTCCTGCTGGGATCGAAATATGTCGAGAGATTGCGATTTCGTCGACATGATTTGACGACATGTCGATCGAAACGGGAAATGTCGACATGACGGTTAGGGTCCACCGACCTTGAACCTTCCCCTCCCCTGCTTCCTCCATTCGAATGAGATATTCGAGGCGGTCGATCGGTCAAAATTTAGATCGGTACCCTTGCAAATTGAAAGTCCTACCTTTAATCTACGAGGATGATATCTCGCAGAGCACTACCATTGGTCAGGCAAGCGCTCGGACGACAGGCGGCGGTTGCTTTGATCGGCCCAAGGCAGGTCGGCAAGACCACCTTGGCGCTGGAAATCGGCGATGAGACCGGCGCGCTTTACCTCGATCTCGAGTCGCGCGAAGATCGAAACAAGCTCTCAGATCCCGTCCTCTTTCTCAAGGCCTACGAAGATCGTCTGGTCATCCTCGACGAAATCCACCGTGTGCCGGAACTGTTCCAGGAGCTGCGCGGCTTGATTGACCAGGGCCGCCGTCGCGGTCGCCGCACCGGCAGGTTCCTGCTCCTGGGGTCAGCTTCTATGGATTTGCTCCGGCAGTCCGGCGAAAGCCTTGTCGGCCGCATCGAATATGTCGAAATGACGCCGCTCGATGTCCTGGAAGTCGGAGCAGCGGACACGGAGCGTCTATGGCTCAGAGGAGGATTTCCCGACAGCTTTTTGGCAGCGTCCGATGCCGACAGCATGGCGTTCCGGCGCAGCTTCATACGAACTTACCTCGAACGCGATGTCCCGCAATTCGGACCGCGTATCCCTGCACAGACCTTGGAGCGGCTCTGGACCATGCTCGCCCACAATCAGGCTGGTCTCTTGAACGCTTCCCGGCTGGCCTCCGGCCTGTCCGTCAGCGCACCGACCGTGACATCCTACGTCGATCTTCTCGTCGATCTTCTCCTGGTACGACGGCTACCTCCATTTCACGCCAATACCGGCAAGAGACTTGTAAAATCGCCGAAGGTCTATGTGCGCGACAGCGGCATCGTGCATGCCCTGCTGGGCATCCAAGATCTCAACGGCCTTTCCGGACACCCCGTTGTCGGGCCCAGCTGGGAGAGCTACGTCATCGAAAATCTTCTTTCTGTCGCACCTGCGCGTACAGTGGCGAGTTTCTATCGGACCGCTGCCGGCGCCGAGATCGACCTTCTTCTGGCCGCTCCCGGCAAACGTCCTTGGGCGATCGAGATCAAGCGCAACCTGGCGCCGAGGGTTGAAAAGGGCTTTCACCTGGCTTGTGAGGACGTCAATCCGGCGCGTCGCCTCATTGTCTATCCCGGTGCCGAAAGCTTCCCCCTCAAGGATGACGTGGAAGTGAAAACCCTGGGCGCGCTCGCGAAGGCTCTGGTGGATCTTGCCTGACTGCGGAGCTGCCTTCACGCGATTTTCCTCCCTGCCTCGACCGGATGCATCCTCATTCTAACCCGTCATTCTCGCCGTCACCCCGTTGGTCCGTAGCGCCGCCATCAGCATCGGCCCCACCGAAAACTCTCCTGCCCTCGCCTTTTCGGTCAGTACCCGCAGATAACCGCCGGCCGAGTTGATGTGTTGCGCCCTTTGAAGGATGCAGGCGATCACAATCGCGGCAACCTCCTGGCCCATCACATGGCACGCCTCCTCATACGCTGAGGGCGAAACGCCAAGGTACCCACGCACCTGGGCGGCGGTTATCATCAAGTCGCGCCAGTTTCCGATCCCGTTGACGGCATAGTCGGCAATTTCGGGGCAGGCTTTCAGCACCAGTCCTATCGGGTAGCCTCTCGGCTTCTCGGCCGGACTGTATGTTGGCAAGACCGCCACCCTGCTTTTCTCTAAAGCCGGTTCAAATACAAAAATGGAGTCTGTGTTTGAATCTGATTGCTGCCGCTCATCTTGGGACTCATTGCTGCTAGGATTCATGGAATTCATAAAGCTTTCCAGCATCCTATCCACTTCATCGTGAAGCACCGTCAGCTCCGCAACGATCGCCTCCAAGTCGGATAGTCCTGCTCTGCGCGGAATTGCATCCACGATGGCTCGAAAACGCCTCCAGATGGCCCCCCAGTCGCCAGGAACGCCCTCTTCGATCGCGGCCTCAACAAGCTTCTGAATATCGCGGCGATGAAGCGTGATCCGTTCGCGCATCAATTTGAGCGCCATGGCGTCGGCACGGACCTGCTCGGCCGCACGCTGGAACTCTGCCGCCCGTGTCAAAAGCGGCGCCAGCGAGAACCCGAACGCCTCCACGACAGCCCCGCCGTGCGCCTTGCGAGCGAATCTTTTGCCATTGGGGCTATCGCGGCGAACGATAAGACCGCAATCCACCAGCTCGGCCAGGTTCCTGCGCAGTGTGGAACCGGCCATACCGTGTGCGCGCAGCGACAGCTGCGCGTTCGACGGAAAAACCATCAAGCCGTTTTCTTCACTGACCTGGTCATCCGGGTAAAAGGACAGCAGCCCGTTCAGTACCGCCAGAGCACGGTCTCCCACGCCGAGGATGGACTTACCCTCACAAAGCCACCGGTAGACCTGCCATTTTTCGACAACAGATCCCTGAGGTATCTCTCGTGCTGCCGTGTTCGCTTGCACCAGCGCAAGCGTCATTGGCCGCCGCCCAAAGGGCGTCGTTGCGTACCCACTCTCCATTTCCCTCACCTTTCAATCAGGCAAAAGAAATCGGCTCGCCGAAACGGCGCCACGACTCTTGACAGTGATTCGGGGAAGTGCGATTCTCAGCTTGCTAGAGACAGAGAAGGGCTTCCGCGACGGTGACGTTCGGGGGCCTTTTTCTTTTGCGGTTTTAGTCTCCTGTTTTCTTCGCTAGTTCCGACTCGCGGAAGGCCTCGAAAAGCTCGTCGAGTTTGCCGGCAATGAATGCGCCGAAGGGCGATGCTTCCTTGGACTTCAAGGCAAGCGTAAACACTTTTCCCGTATCGGTGATTTTGGCTCGAACCGATTTGTCCTGCGGCACCCAGGCCAGCTCCTGGGGCTTCGATGGCACCCGCGGGCGCTTCGCCGGGGTGCTCACAAAGTCGAACAGACGGGCAAAACGACCGTCGCTGTCTGGCTGGGCGAACTCGGCGCTTATCACATACTGTGCCGCCCTCGCCGTGGTTCCAGGATGCTCCATGAGCTTGGCAAGCTGCCACCAGCGATCGCGGCCAATGCTCTTGGCGGCGCCGACCGCCAGAATAACGTGCTCAGGAACGTTGCCAGTAACTGAGCGCATCTTCGAGAAGGTCGTATCATCGAGAGCAAGAGCTGACTTTACCGTGTCCGGCGAATGGCCGCGCTTGAGAATGCGGTCCGCAAAAAGCGTCTTTTCAATGAAGGACAAATTGGCCCGGGCGGCATTCTCTTGGCCCTGCGCAATGACATGATCCTCATCGTCCATCTTCTTGACAACGGCACGAACGGGTCGACCCAACTGGCGAGCCACGCTGACCCGCCTGTGGCCAAAGACGGTCTGAAATCGACCTGAAATCTCTGGGTGAGGCCTGACCAGAACCGGAGAATCCTGCCCTCGCTCGCGAATTGCCGCCAGCAACTCCTGAAATGCCTCGTCGTCACCGTCAATGCGGTCCGAGACGAATGAAGTGTCGACCAACTCCGGATCAAGATCGACGACCGAACTCTTGGAGAGCTCCTCAAACGACTGCATGATCGACCGGGATGCGCCGCGAACGGCATAACCCGAGACATCCTGGACATCAGCGACTGACGTTGCGGGGCCCATCACACTGCCGAATATATCCTTGCGCGCCATTCAATCGCTCCGATTCTCGGTTAGTCGACTGATTTCACGAGTAAAATTCCCGCTATTTACTGCCGTAAAACGCGCCGTCATGACCGGCCCCATGCGCGATGAATGAGCGTCGCGATCTCCGAGTTCACGGCATCCAGTGATTCAAGCGCCCGGTCGTAGGTCGAACGGGTAAAAGACGATTTCTCCACCTCGTAAAGTGTCTGTTTCGTCAGTCCTGCATCCGAAATTGCCGTCGACTTGAGCATAGGGTTCTCGAGGATCTGGCCAGCAAGCATCGATTGCATGAAGCCGACCATCTGAGCCTGCGGAATGTCTGTTGGCTCGTAGCGCGTGATCAGATAGCGAAACCAATCCAGCTCGATTTTTGCGCCGGCAGCTTTGATGGTCTTCAATATGCCACCCAGCATCAGCAGAAACTGGCTCATGGACATCAGGTCGAGCATTTGCGGATGAACCGTAATCAAAACGGACGTCGCCGCCGACATCGCAGTCAAGGTGAGATAGCCAAGCTGCGGCGGACAATCGATGACGACGACGTCGTAGCGACTGTCCACTTCTGACAGCGCCTTTGCGATTCTCATAAAGAACTGCCTGCCCGCGTTCGACGATTTGTCCTGCATGGCGAGTGGCGTGTCGTACTCATACTCCTGGAGCTCCAGATTGGCCGGGATGATATCCAGACCCGGAAAATTGGTGGGCGTGATCACGTCCGAAATAGGTTTTTGGTACTCGTCGTAACGGATCGCTTCGTAGAGAGAGAGATTGCGGTCCAGTTCAGGTTGGAAGCCATGAAGCGCGGAAAGCGATGCTTGCGGGTCGAGGTCGATTGCGAGAACGCGATGGCCTGTCAGGGCCAGATGCTGGGCGAGGTGAGCAGCCGTGGTGGTCTTGCCGCTGCCTCCCTTGAAGTTCACGACCGCCACGATCTGGAGCTTATCTCCGGGCTTGCGATGGGGGACGTACTTCTTCACTTCCGTCCGGCCATGGCGGTCAAGGAAATGGCGCAGTTCGAGCATCTGTTCGGCCGTGTAGGAGCGTCGACCGGAAGGGATCTGGTCGGGCATAGGCCCTTTGCCCTCGAGATGAAGGCGCTTTAGATTGTTCTGCGATACGCCAAGATAGTGGGCCACCTCGGCCATCGAAAACGAGCGCAGCGTCTTCGTCGCATTGGGCGGAAACTTCTCCATGCGAAGCTGATTGAGGCGTCGCGATATCTCGGCACCCTGCTCGAGAATTTTGTCATCGAACTCGAAGCGTGGTAGCCGCATGGCGATATTCATTCTCGTCGAAACCTGAATTGGCGCTTTTTGCGGTGAAACTATTCAACAACCGCTATTAAGCTCCGATTCGGCCGGCCTCGGCAAGAAGTTTTAGGTTAACAGAAGGTTAACGGCGCAGGCTGGCTTTCTTGCGGTCAAACGTGATGTCGTCACGAAAGCCTGTGCTTGTTTGTGAACCCCAGAATTCTCCCCCTCTGAACTAAACGTCTGTTTTCTCTGCCATAAGGTTCATTTTTTACGGCGGTAAATCGTGTTCATCAGCCGGCGGGCTTGCAAGTGAGAGCGGGGCGCCGAGCAGGGCGTTTGGATCCTGCGGGGAGGGGCTCTCGCGGCACCGGGACGGCTTCAGGTCCCCGTCAGCCAAAGGGCAGCAAGCGATCGCTTCATGGAAGGGGCGCAAGGCTGACCGCTCGAAGCTCACCGTTTTCAACGCGCGCCGGCCTGCTCTTGTAGTCCTGTTGCAGAATCCGAGCCGGGCTTCCATGCTCGTGGGTGATCGCGGAATATCACGCATCTCAGATGCGCGAAAATCCGTCCGTGCCTAATTGCACATGGCAAAGGCCTAGTCACATGGCTCCGTCACCATTTCTGGACTCGCCAGGCTTATTGACGCATTCTTTCGTTGGGGCGGAACCGCGTAGTTTAAGCAGACGGCGAGCCCGAACGGCCGGTGGTTGGCTATCAAAGGGTCAGGCGTCGCATATGGCGGCCGACACATCCGAACACCACCTTCAGACTGCCCGCATCGTCGTACCCACCTGAGTTGATCGAGGTGCCTATGCGAGACTTGCCAAAGAATATCGACGCCGACCTCGTCATCGAGATCGGCAAATTGCTCGATGAGCATCCTCACATGGCTCCGGTTGCGGTACATCAACTCGCCGTGCTGGCTCGCCAACGGGTCAAGACCGGCTTACCCGATCAGTCCATTGAAGAGTTGGTCGTCGAGATGGCCACGTCACGCCAGCTGGCAATGGCTTTCGATCTGCCAGGCGAGGGGAACGTCGTATCTTTCCCCGTGAGACGATAAGACGGACAATGGGCAACGGCCGATCGAGGCTCTCCTTCAAGCGCCAGGTGCTAAACAATGTCTAAGTCCAACCGCAGTTCTATCTGATTTCACACCCGTCCGCGCGACGGCGTCAGCGGGACGAGCAGGTCGATGCCCCGTCCTGTGAACTATCTCAAGCGATTAGTGGATGCCAACCAAGGCTCGCGGCATTCACGACTTCCATGCGAAGGCGTTTGAACACCATCGGTCAAAACGTATGACTCTCCAGCGCGTATCCGCCGAGCCTGACAGTTCGAATAACGTTGTTGTCGGAGGCCTGCTTCAGCGACTTGCGCAGCCGGCTGATATGGACATCCACCGTGCGCGGGCCGACATAAACATTGCCCGGCCAAGCCACACCGATCAGTTCATCACGGCTCAGCACCTTCTGAGTGTTCTGCAGCATATGACGTAGCAGCTTGAACTCAATCGGCCCAAGCAGAATTTCCCTGCCGTTGCAACGCACATGATGCGTATCGAGCTGCATTTCAATGTCGCCGTAGGCCAGCGACATGCCCGCCTGCCTGGATTGTCGGCCGGTGCCGAGTCTGGAACGCAGGTAGTCCAGTAGCTTCGCCGGCGCCAACGGCCTGACAAAGCTCTCGTCGATTCCGGACTTCAGCAGTGCTATATGTTGGCTCTCAGCACCCGGCGCGATCAACGCAACCACGGGGAGGGAAGTGGTCCGGGTATCCTGCCTGAGCCGGCTGCAAGTAACCGCCATTTGATTGTCCGGCCGGCAGTCCAATACCCAGGCCTGGACCGGCGTTTCCGCAGCGAGCTCAAGCATTTCATCGACGTTGCTGGCCAACGCACTGGTGAAGCCGTCCACCGCAAGGATGTGGCTGAGGACCAAATAGAATTCCGCATCATGAGAGCAGATCACGATCAGCGGTTTCATGGGCGCAATTTGAGGCTCGGCAGGCGGTACAGCGGAATGCATATCCTTTGGGCACACCTCATCATTCAAGCAATTGCGGGTTTCCGAAGCATCCACGACCTTCACCTGTTTGGCTTCGTGGCGTTGGCCGCATCAACCACCTGGATCACTGCAATGAACGCGGCCCAGCGGCGAGCCTCGGTCTTGGCGAGCGGGCAAACCCGCGTGCCCGCTCAGATCCATCTTAATTGATGACCGGAAGCCGCTCTGGAGACAGCTCGCTCAAGAACTCGATCCCGTCCTCTCGAACATAGATGACCTCCTCGAACTGGAAGACGGCGCCGTCGATTTCCAGCTTGGGTTCGAGATGCAGGATCATGCCTGGTCTTATGATTTCGGGATTATCCTTGGAGATGGATGGAGGCTCGGTGACGTCGAGGCCTCCGCCATGACCAATTCGAGAAACGAGCCCATAAGCAGGTGGCAAGCCGGCGTCGCGCCAAAGGCGCTCGAATGCCCCAAAGACGTCTCCGCACGTCATTCCGGCTCTTACGCTGTTTGCGAGGGCCACTGTCAGCGCGCGGGTCCTTTCGTATGAGTCGATCTCCCAGCGCTCAGGCTCGCCTCCGCGGGCAATGCGGTTTCTATCCGCGGGATAGCCCCCGTAGGTGGACCGAAAATCCGTCCAGGCATACTGGCCAACCTCCAAAGGCAGCATGCCGGGAGGTCGGCCGTAATTGAACTCACCCCTGCAAAATGTCATGGCGATCGGATCAGCCCGCTCGGCCCCGTTCATGACGATGCGGGCCTGAATCTGGCGACAAAGCTCGACCTCGGTAATTCCCAGGCGCGCCTCGGAAACGGCATCATCGAACGCGGCATTGACGATCTCGAACGAGATACGCTTGAGCCCCGCTTCGAAAGGCGATTTGATCACGCGGGTCCGCCACAGCAGGTCCGTCGCGCTCTCCAGCTGGCCGCCTCGCGCCCTCAAGCCATCAACGATTTCCAGCGAACCGCGGCCAGACATATCCTGTCCGTAGTCGATCGCGGCCTTTGCTGCGGCAGCCGGATCGCGGGCGGAAATTTCGTGGACAATGGCGCGCGCGCCTTCCGCAAGATAGCCCGCATAATAGACGATCGAAAAGGCTCTCACCCTGGATTCAAGATTTCTGGATTCGATCCTGTTGGCGATGACGAGAATGTCTCGTTGGTCAATCAGCACGAACAGGGGACGCGAGTGATAGCCCCAGGACAGGGTCCGGTAGTCGGTGAAATATTCGATGTTTTTCTGATCGGTGAGCACCAGGAAGTCAATTTCATCCTCGGCCATCTCGCGGCGGACCGAGGCGAGCCGCATGGTTCGCTCGTTCAGGGGCACATCGGGTGAGGGTGGTGCTGGAAGCATGGTCGTCTCCTCATGGACTTCCGATGATCAAGGGTCTTGCGCCAGCCAGGCCGCCGTCGAGAGCTATTTCTTTTGCCTGGAGCCTTTGCGACCCGCGTCGAGTTCCACCACGCATGCCAGGCGGTCAAACGGGGATTCCGCCACCCCAAACACCGAGAAGGATTTGTCGGTGGTGCTCAGTCGATAGAGGCGACGCAGTGTCGGATACCCGTTGGGGATAGCGAAGGTCTGTTGTGCTTGCTCAGAGGCCGGCGCGGCATCGATAAGCAGCTTGGTCTTGGTGAATTGTGTCCCGTGATCGCGCAAGGCGTCACTGATGAAGTTTTCCCCGAACTCATCAACCACCTCATCGTTCAGCGCACGAGGCAGGTAGGAGGTGTCATACATGATCGGCGTATTATCGGTAGAAATCACCTTGCGTACACACAACATCAGCCCATTTGGCGGTTCGAGCACATCAAAGGCAGGATCGTGTATTTTTTCCGTGGTCAACGAGACGAGGCGAATTGAGGGCTTCAGGCCAAGCCGCAGTGCATCTTCATGTGAAGTCAGGGAGAAATCGAGGTCACGAATGAACCTTCGTTGCTCCCTCACGAACGTTCCCAGTCCTGGCACCGAGCGCAAGATCCCGGCAGGCTGAAGGTCACGCAATGCCCGCTTTATGGTGATTGCACTGACCCCGAATTCGTCTGCCAGAGTTGCAGCCGAAGGCAGCGCTTCGCCGACGTCATACTCGCCGGCGCTCACCCGGCGCATGATTTCCTGTCGCACGGTCTCGTGAAGGGCAGTCCCGATCTGTCCAGCCATTACATCTCCCCACTAGGTATACTAGGATTACCTACCTCATCGGGGGAGAGATGTCCATCCCGCGCCCGGTGTCTGTGCGAGGCGCAATTGGTGGGCATCCTCGTGTTACCCAAGGCAACATTTTACAAAAATCAAACACCGGCTTCATAAAAGTTTGACATACCTGTTATACCTGGTCTACCTTTATATTCGATCGGCAAAAAGGAGAACAGCATGGCAAGCACGTCTCGACTCATCAAGGCAGTCGCCACCGCTGCGACAAGCTGCGCCATCCTGTTTGCAGCCAGCAGCGCCGGAAAGGCTGAGACGACGCGCGAGCGGGTGCTGCGGGAGGGCAAGATCGTCATCGGAATATCCAATGGCGCTCCGTGGGGCTTTCGGGGAAAGAATGGCGAACCTGAGGGGTTCCATCCCGATTTGATCAGAGCTGCCTTCGAGAGCCTTGGGGTAAGCAAAGTGGAAATGGTCGTTACCGAATTCGGAGCGCTGATACCCGCACTCACTGCCCAGCGGTTCGATGCAATTGCAGCCGGACTCTACATTACACCGGAGCGATGCGCGCTCGTCGCCTTTAGTGACCCCGATCTCAAGCTTGCGGATGCTGCCCTCGTGGTAGAAGGCAACCCGAAAAATATCCACAGTTACGCCCAGATCGCAGCGAACCCGGAGATCAAATTCGGTGTGGGCCGCGGTAGCACGACGGCAAAGAATGCGGAGGCCGCAGGCGTTCTCGAAGAGCGCATGCTCCTGTTCCCCGATATCCAGTCAAATGTTTCGGCGCTGCTCACCGGCAGGATCGATGTTGCAGCATTTTCGGCGCCGACCGTCGCACGCATCCTATCCGACCCGAACATCCGTGGAGCCGAACGCGCCTTGCCCTTCCAGGGCGTGAAGGAAAATGGACAGGAGCAGTTCGGCTATTCGGCGATAGCGTTTCGCAAAGAGGATGGCGACCTTCGCGACTTGTACAATACCCGGCTCAAGCAGCTCAAAACTGATGGCACGATCGCGGCCATCATGGCCAGGCACGGCTTCAGCGATCAGGAGATGGCGCCGGATCTGACCAGCAATCAGGTGTGCGCAGGGCCAGGCTGATCCGACTCCAGCAGGCAGGGGCGTTGCGGGAGCATTGCTGGAACACCTGCGGCGGGTGGCTCTGAAGAGCAAGCCGACAGCATTGCCCTGCAACGCCGAACGAGTGAGAAGCGAACTTCTCAGTGACAGTGCGGGCTCCAGGACCAGGATGATCAGGCGTGACCTTTGTTGAGATATTCCTCGGCATTTTCGAAGGATTCCGCACAACGGCAACCGTGACCGCATTCGGGGTTTTGTTCGCCGTGCCTTTCGCCTTGATCTTCGGCGTAGCGCAATACCTGACCAAGGGCGTGGCTCGCCTTGCCATCACGGCAGTCATAGAGTTCTGGCGCAGCTCCGCGGTGATTATCCTTCTCTTCGTCTTCTACTATGTCCTGCCGGTCATCGGCATCCATCTGCCAGCGATCACCGTGAGCGCGATGGTGCTGGGGTTGAATGCGGGGGGATATGGAAGCCAAGCCGTCCGGGCTGGTCTCCAGTCCCTCGATCGCGGCCAGCTCGAGGCGGCCTTGGCGCTTGGGCTACCACGTCGGCACGCGCTGTGCCTGGTCGAGCTGCCTCAGGCACTGAGCAGGGTGGCGCCAACCTTCATCAACCAGTTCATTCAATTGATCAAAGGCACTGCGTTGGTTTCTCTCGTAACCCTGACAGACATGACGTTCCGGGCAAAGGAGATCGCCGAGATCGAATACAATCCCGCCGGCGTCTATACTTCGCTTTTGCTCGCCTATTTCGTGGTCTGCTATCCCGTCACGGTGTTTGGCCGATGGCTGGAGCGTCGCCTTGGCGCGGGGAGGGGGCTGACAAGTGAGTTTTGATCTCGCCTTTGCCGTCTCCACCATTCCAACGATCCTGAGCGTTATCGGAATGACGATCGGGGTTGCGCTGCTGAGTTGCCTCGGAGCTTCGATCCTGGGCTTCAGCTTCGAGATCGTGCGGCGAGCCGGATCGGCACCCGGCTACGTGATGCGTTTCGCGATAGACTTCATTCGGTCGACGCCGGTGCTTGCCTGGCTTTATTTTCTCTATTTCGTCCTGCCTCACTATGGTGTCACTCTGCCGGCCCTTGCGGTCGGCATAATGGGGCTGAGCATTTATTTCAGCGGGTATCTAGCCGAGGTGTTCAGGGCAGGCATCGACGCCATCCCGAAGGGTCAAGCGGAAGCCGCGAAAGCCCTGGGTTTGCGCCGGCGAGATATCCTGTTCTTCGTCCTGGCTCCCCAGATGCTGCGCAATGTCGCCGCCCCTGTCGGGAACTATTTCGTCTCGATCCTGAAAGCGACGCCCTATCTGGCTGTCATCGCGGTGCCGGAGATGCTGGGCAAGGCGCTCGACATTGCCTCCGACACCTATCGCTACGCCGAGCCGCTGGCCGTTGTCGGCGTCGTGTTCCTTCTCCTGGCCCTGACGATTGCACATATCGTCAAGCTGATCGAACGCAAGTTCCTTGAGCCGACAAGCCGATGAACAATGATAGCCAACCAATACGGCCAGCCGCCCCTGGGCAGGTGGAAAGCGGCCAAGAAAATAGCGCTGGACGACCAGACCACCCTGCAGCTGTGGAAGCCGCTGCACTGAACAAATGGTTTGGCAGCTTCCATGCTCTGAAGAACATCGATCTTGCCGTGCCGAAGGGAACGCGCATCGTAATATGCGGCCCGTCAGGATCGGGGAAATCCACGCTGATAAGATGTGTAAACGGGCTGGAGACATTTCAGAGCGGCGCCGTTCGCATCGGAGGCGTCGACCTCGCCCGGGATCAAAAACAACTGCAGAAAATTCGGCGCAAGGTTGGGATGGTGTTTCAGCAATTCAATCTGTTTCCGCATCTGACGGTCATGACCAACTGCACCCTGGCCCTGAGACGCGTCCTTGGCAAATCGAAGGTCGAGGCCGCCGACATCGCGCTTCACTATCTCGAGCGGGTGAGGATACCGGAGCAGGCGCACAAATATCCCGGTCAGCTTTCCGGCGGCCAGCAACAGCGCGTCGCCATCGCGCGCGCCCTCTGCATGGCTCCCGAGATCATGCTCTTCGACGAGCCGACGTCGTCGCTTGATCCCGAGATGGTCAAGGAAGTTCTCGATGTCATGATCGACCTCGCCGCCGACGGCATGACGATGCTTTGCGTCACGCATGAAATGGGCTTCGCCCGCCAAGTCGCCGATCAGGTGGTGTTCATGGACCAGGGAAGCATCGTCGAGATGGCCGCGCCCGCTACGTTCTTCGCCGCGCCCAGCCAGGAGCGGACGCGGCTCTTCCTGGACAAGATGGTTCATTGAACGGAGAGGATTGGAATATGGCCGGTGACACGCGCATCTGGACCCCGATCGATTATGATGCTGTCGGGAAGCAATCGGACTGTCTGAGACTGCCTCATTCGTCCGACCTGTCGGCCTATGGCTGGATACCCATCCCGCTGGTGTGCATCAAGAACGGCGACGGCCCAACGGCCTTGCTGATAGCTGGCAACCATGGCGATGAGTACGAGGGCCAGATCGCCCTTTCAAATCTGGCCCGCGAGACCCAGCTGCAGCAGGTTTCTGGGCGGCTTCTTATCCTCCCGGCACTCAACTTTCCCGCGGTCGTTGCAGGCCGACGCGTGTCGCCACTCGATGAGGGCAATCTCAATCGCTCGTTTCCAGGCAACGCAGCCGGATCGCCGACCGAAATGATTGCTCATTACGTCTGCGAAGTGTTGATCCCGATGGCCGATGTCGTCGTGGATCTTCACTCCGGCGGACGGTCCCTCCACTATGTGACGAGCGCGCTGGTGCGGCCGGGGCGAACAAGCGACGAGCATGAAAAGCTGCTCAGGTTGATGCGGCTGTTCGGTGCGCCGATCAGCTTTGTCAGCGATGGAACGGGCGGCGGCGGGCTTACAACCTTGGCAGCGGCCGCGCAGGAGCGGGGCGCACTGGCGCTCACCACAGAACTCGGCGGCGGCGCGACTTTGTCCCGAGAGGGACTGGCGCTCGCCGAGGCAGGATTGAAGCGGCTGCTGAAAGACCAGGGGATTTTGCGCGATGTCGCCGTCGAACCCGCTTCGCCCACGCGCTTCATGACCGTCAAAGGCCATAGCGCCTTCGTCTATGCACGCGACCGCGGTATTTTCGAGCCGGCCGCTGACATAGGTGAGGAGGTCGAGAGCGGCCAGATTGCCGGCCGCATCCACTTTCCGGATTTGCCGACGCGCGAGCCCGAAACGCTGTTCTTCGAATCGTCCGGTCTTGTCGCGTGCCGCCGGGCGCCGTCGCTCACCGATCGCGGCGATTGCCTCTTCAAGCTCATGGCCGACATCGACGTCAGCTCAGATCGGGCCTTGCATGCCTAGATCGGCGCCGAGGCTCAATCCGCTCGTGATTGGCCTTCGCTGTCTTCGTTGCCGGACTGTCTTTCCGGTCGCGGATTACTTCGAAGGTTGCCCAGCCTGCCACAGCCAAAAAATGCCGGCGAGCCTCGCTGTTGAATATCGCGAATTCCCTAAATCCCTGGAGCGCGTCGCGGACTGGCAGGTCTACCCCGACCATCCGACTCTCGGCGAGGGCAATACGCCTCTTGTCCCACTGGAAGGGCTCGCGAAAGAGATCGGCGTCCGCGCGCTCAGCCTCAAGAACGAGGGCGCCAATCCGACCGGATCACACAAGGACCGCATGAGCCGGTTTGTTGTCCAACGCGCGTTGGAGATCGGCGCCTCGACCGTCGCCGCGGCCTCGAGCGGCAATGCCGGTGTCTCTCTGGCTGCCTACGCGGCGCATGTGGGGCTGGGCTGCGTGATTGTGACCACGCCGGATATGAACCCGAACTGGCGCCGGGCGATCGAGATGCACGGAGCGACCCTGCTGGCCACCGAAACGCCGGAACGCCGATGGCAGGTGCTCGCCGATAGCGTGCGGGCAGGGGACTGGTACCCGGCCACCAATTTTGCCGTTCCGGCGGTGGGCAGCAATCCATTCGGCGTGGATGGGTACAGGTCGCTTGCCTTCGAGATTTTTCTTCAGCTGGGCAGCGATGCATGCACCGATATCGTCGTTCCGACCTCGAGAGCCGATCTGCTTTGGGGCATCGCACGCGGATATTGCGATTTGCAGGCGGCCGGGCTCATTGAAGAACGACCCCGCGTCCATGCCGTCGAGCCGTTCGGTCGAATTTCAGAAGTGCTTGCCGGCAAGGACTATCGCGGCAATTTCGCCGGCAGCTCGGCGTTGACCTCAATCGGCGGCTCGACCGTCACCTACCAGGCGCTGGATGCGATTGCCGCGTGCAAGGGGTCGGCAGTGGTCGTTGACGACACGATGGCCCGCGAGGATCAGAAGCGACTGGCGCGCGGCGGTTTTTATCTCGAGCTTTCGAGCGCGGCGGCTCTGACCGGCCTACGACAACTCATCTCGCAAGGGTCGCTTGGCCCGGATGCCGCCGTCGTGCTTGTCGGCACCTCAAGCGGTTGTTCAGAATACCAGGCCTTCTCTCACCCGATTGCCCCGATCCTCTAGCTCCCAGCGATTTCATCATCGCTTCCAGCCCAACCCCGGCCACGAAAGTGGCCCCAAGAAAAAGGGCGCACAAAGCGGAGGCGGTGAAATGTCCGTCGCACGGACAACTTCATTTCACCGCCGGAGCCAGTTCGTGACCTCGAGACCGGTCAACAGGGTGCCGAAGGAGCGTCAGCATGGCGACGCCGCAGGCGGGACGCGGGGCCGCCACCCCCGGCGAGAGGTGCCGAAGCGACGCTGTGGCGTCGCCTGCAAGCCAGTGCCTATCGAGAGCACGCTGGCTGAAGCTAGGCCTTTGCCTTGCGCTTCGTCGGCGCTTTCTGAGGTACGGGAGCCGCCTTGCGGCCGAGGCCTATCGACTTCGCCAAAGCAGACCGTTGCGCAGCATAGTTTGGCGCCACCATTGGATAGTCCTTGGCCAATCCCCATTTGGCGCGGTACTCGCCAGGCGTCATTCCCAGCAGGCCCAGGTGCCGCTTCATCGACTTGAATTTTCGGCCGTCTTCCAAACTCACAATGTAGTCAGGAAACACGGACTTCTTCGGGTTTACAGCCGGGACGAGCTCGGGCAGGGGTACCGCCTTCGGTTGTCCGACATTTACCAAGGCAGAATTCACGCTGGCAATCAGATCCGGTAGACCCGCTACCGGCACCGGATTGTTTTGGACGTAGGCGGCTACAATGTCTGCGGTCAAACCGATAAGGTCAGCGGTGTCAGTATCGCTCAATTTTTCAACTCCGGTGTCACCCCCAATCCTGTTTAGTGCGGAACTTCCAGGCGCACAACGTCTCAACGATCCTTGGTTCGATGTCTCGCCGGCGGCCGATGTCGAATGGATTTCGCGGGAGGCATCGTTTATCCTTTTCATGCCAACGAGAAGAACACGCCTTATCGGATGATGATGAAAACCAGTCTTGATCACCTGCCGGCGACCAAGCAGCGCGAACTCGCTCGTGTCGTCGAAATCCTGCATGAGGAATTCGACGACGCGTTGAAGGGCAGCACGGCCGAATTCAAGAAAAAGGGCAGGATCCTGAAGATCATCCTGTTCGGCTCCTATGCGCGCGGCGACTGGGTTGACGAGCCGCATACGATGAAAGGCTACCGTTCGGATTTCGATCTGCTGGTCGTGGTCAACAACCGCAAGCTCACGGACTTCGCCACCTACTGGTACAAGGCCAGCGACCGGCTGTTGCGTGACCGCAGCGTCTCAACCCAAGTCGGCCTGATCGTCCACTCACGCCGTGAGGTGAATACTGCGTTGAGGCAGGGGCAGTATTTCTTTTCGGATTTGAGGCGCCAAGGCATTGTGCTCTACGAGCTGGACGACGAACCCCTGGCCGAACCCAAACCGCAGAGCCCGGCGGATGCGCTTAAAGCCGCGCAGGGGCATTTCCGAAATCGGATGCCGGCAGCGAAGAACTTCAACCAACTGGCCAGCATAGCATTGACAAGCGGCATGCTTAAGGAGAGCGCATTTCTGCTGCATCAGGCGATCGAACACTCATATTCCACCCTGCTTCTTACGCTCACCAGCTACAGCCCACCCTCCCACAATCTGAATTTTCTTCGGACACTGGCTGAGGAACGAGACCGGCGGCTGACAGAGGCCTGGCCACGCGACCAGCAGCGCTTTCGGGCATGGTTCAACATGGCGAACGAGGCCTATGTGAAAGCACGCTATTCCGAGCATTATGAGATCGGTGTCGAAGCATTGGAGTGGCTCGGTGAGCAGACCACCGTCCTGCATGATCTTGTCGCGGCTGTCTGCGGCGAATATCTGGAAAGGCTCGCGGCAGAGATTGCCAACAGCTGACGTAGGGGTTTGGAAGGTGTCTTAGGGCTGTGCCTGTCTGGCCAGGGGCGTCTGCTTTGCACGGTCGTCCAAGGACTGGGCAAGATCCCCAAAAGCTGACCCCGATTAAATGATGCGGCCCATCTTTGGCAGTCCCGACCTCTGATGAGGGATTTCCGTTGAGAGCGCTTCTGTTCACCCCGGCCATGCTTATGCATGCGCAAGCGGCAAACGGCGCGGCAGTTCTCGCAAGTGTGCATGGGAACGGCCGATCCCCCAACTGCACAATCGAAGAGCCTACCTCCTTGGCCTATATCACTGGTGTGGCGGACACGTTGGAAATGGTGGCGCCGCACCTAACAAATATCTGTCGACCCTCGGCTTCAACGTACCCGTCCGGTGAAGCTTTCAGTTACCCACATCGTCGGCGTGTTCCGATTGAGATGCCGAAGCCGATGTCATTGAGGCGCGTCACGCCTCGCCAAACGACCATGTTTCCAGGTGGCGGATCGTGGTTTCGTGCGAGGTAGCCGCCGAGCATGGCGATTTGGAGCAGATAGGTGGCGAGGGTCCTGCGCAGGATGCGCGGCTTGCTCCGCGCCGCGTTGATGGCATCAAGCGTCGCGATTTCGGTTGGGGTGAGGGCTGTCTCCGGTTCAGCCTCGGGCTTTTCTCGTGCGGACATGGTGAGGAAGAAGATGCGCCAACTGACCATCGCGATGAGGGCAAGGAATTTTGCCAGCCGCTCGGCGGTCTCAAGCCTCGCCTTTTCAGCGCGGCAGCCAGACTTCATCACCTTGTGGAACACCTCGGCCTTCCAGCGCAGGGAATACCATTCGAGCTTCTCGATAGCGGTGGTGAAATCTCCGACCGGGAGATTGGTCACCAGCTTCCAGTCGATCGGCGGCCGGTCCACCGGTGGGTCGATCTCAAGGGCGTGGATGTAGGTGAGAGGCTGAGGACTATATCGCTTCTGCTTGCCGACGGGCGGCAAGGTCTCGATGGCGGCGAACTTCACGTGCACGCACGCAGTCTCGTCCTGTCCGATCGCGACGCAATGGCGTCCCGCCCAAGGCGCAGCCGAGAGCTGGGCGAAGACCCGATGCGCGCCATCCTGCGGCTCTGTGCCAGCGGGCACGGCGGCCAACCGATTAGTCTGCACCCGCACCAGAAAGCGCGTGCCGAGATCCTGCGCCAGGCAAAAGAGCTCGTAGATGTCGCTCTCACGGTCGGCCACATGCACGCAGCGTTCCGGCGTGCCCACGAGCGCCATCGACTGGCGCAGGTTCTCCAGCCAGCGATAGCTTTCCTTCGTCTCAATCGGCACGCGGGTGGGGTTCACATGCCGCTTAAGCGTCCAGGTCCCCTTGAACTTCGTGCGTGTCCAGAACTTCGCTGCTGTCAGCCCGAGCGGCGTGCCGCTAAGGGTTATAGCCAGGCTGGAATGCATGAGTATACCGCACAAGGTCACCACGTTGGGCTGACCCGCCTTATAACGCCCGGCGTTGATGGTCTTGGTGAAGCCGATTTTGCCCGGCTGCGCGCGGCTGTAGATGAACTCGGTAGTATCCTGCAGGATGAGGATTGGTCCTGGGCTCGACGCGCAGCGCATGGCGGTCGCGGCAAAATGGCCGGCCAGCATCCCATGCTCGGTGACGCGCGGGTTATCGAAGAAACGATAGGCCGCTTTTGTCGCCGCCCAGTCGCCGCAAGCGGCCGGGACGGGTTGGCCAGGTGCCGCCGACACTTGATCAAGCAGACGGTGAAACCGGCGCGCCAGTCGTTTGTCCGGCAGCCCTGCAGAAATGACTTCATCGTCATGCCAGCCTGCAGCGCCGGCTCCCGTGTCCCCGCTCATCCGTGACGCCTCCGCGAATCGACGTCACAGACAGAATCACAGAAGATTCAATTGGTGCAAATCCCGCGTAGGAGATGTGGGTAACTGAAAGCCGGTGAAGACCGCAGACGTGCGTATCCGCGGGCATGAGCACCGCGGTGCTGAGGTCAAGCTTTTGATGGGGAGACGCGATGATATTCTTCGAGGAGGAGTTCGACCTCCTCGATGCCTTCATCGGTGAAGGCCAAAATCCCGTCGTCATCGTTGGCCCGGTAGACCCAGATAACGCCGTCCTCGGGCTCGAGACCGAGGGTCAGTTCGTGGATGAGCTCTTCGCTGACGCCGAGGTCCCTGGCGAGACGGTCGACGGTGTAGACGTGATGCACCTTATTGCGCTGCATGATCAGGCCGCCGCTGGTTGGGCTCGCAGTTTTGCGGATCTCCAATTCCACGGCAGCAAATCATCGATCCGATGGGCCGGATAGGCGGGCAGTCGGGCGAGGATATCGGCGAGCCAGGCCTGAGGGTCGACGTCATTCAACTTGGCGCTGACGATCAAGCTGTAGAGAACGGCAGCGCGCTGTCCGCCGCGATCGGAACCGCAGAACAGCCAGGACTTTCTGCCGAGAGCGATGCCGCGCAGGGCTCGCTCGGCTACATTGTTCGACAGGCAAATGCGCCCATCATCGAGGAACCGGGTGAAGGATGACCAGCGGCGCAGCATGTAGTTGAAGGCCTTGGTCAGATCGTGTCCGCGCGAGAGCTTGTCGCGCGTCTTGATCATCCAGCGCTCGAGCTCGGTGATCAAGGGCGCGCTCCGCTCCTGGCGCACGGCGTGGCGTTGACCTGGCGACAGGCCGTTGATCGCGCGCTCGATATCGAACAGGGCATCGATGCGCTTCACGGCTTCAACGGCTAGCGGATAGACCAGGTTGGGCGTATCGCCGCGCGCCTTCTTGCGCGCCGCCGCTTCGATATCGGCCAGCTCGAACACTTTGCGCCGGCTATGGGCCCAGCAGCTGGCCTCCAGAACAGGAGCCGGCTGACGGCCCGTCGCATAGAGATCGCCATAACCACCGTAGGCATCGGCCTGCAGAATGCCGCTCCATCCGGCGAGATGCGCCGTGGGATGTTCCCCTCGACGGTCGCGGGAATAGTAGAACACCGCCGCCGGCGGATCGGCACCGCCGAACGGTCGGTCATCGCGCACATAGGTCCATAATCGGCCGGTATCGGTCTTGCCCTTGGCCAGGACCGGAACCGTCGTATCGTCGCCGTGCAGACGTGAAGCGGACAGCACATGGGCTTCGAGCCGCTTGAACAGCGGCATCAGCGCCGCGGCGCCGGCGCCGACCTGGTCGGCGAGCGTCGACAGGCTGAGCGGCACGCCTTCGCGGGCATAGCGTTCAGCCTGGCGGTTGAGCGGCTGATGCTGGCCGAACTTCTCGAACAGGATCATCGCCAGCAGGCCGGGACCGGCCC
The DNA here is from genome assembly GCF_015500075.1 of Mesorhizobium sp. INR15. NCBI lineage: Bacteria > Pseudomonadati > Pseudomonadota > Alphaproteobacteria > Hyphomicrobiales > Phyllobacteriaceae > Mesorhizobium > Mesorhizobium sp. INR15. Next base: position 73,653 of record NZ_CP045499.1, read on the forward strand.
AGCCGCGCGGGGTGGCGTGGAACGGCGCCGGAGCCTGGCTGATCGCCTCGCAGTCGCGGCAGGTAAACTTCTCCCGCACGTGTTGAATCACTTTCCATTGCCGCGGCACCACCTCCAGCGTCTCGGTGATATCCTCACCCAGCTTGCGCAGCCGATGACCGCCGCAGCAGTGGCAAGCGGCCGGCGCCGGCTCGACCACGCGTTCGCGCGGCAGATGCTCGGGAAATGGCTGGCGCGCTGGTCGTTTGCGCACATAAGGCGCCACCTCGGTGGTCCGGGCCGCGGCCTGTTCGGCGGCGATCTCGTCTTGCGTCGCCGTGCTCTCGAGTTCTTCGAAGGTGAGCTCCATCTGGTCGTGCAGGCGGGCTGAGCGCTCAGAACTCTGGCCATGCAGCGCCCGCTGCAGCTTCCGGATCGTCAGATCCTGATGTGCGATCAGCGCCGCATCATCCGATGCCTTGGCCCTGGCGATCGCCAGTTCGGCCTCGACCAGCACAGCGCGCGCGGCCTCGTCTTCGGCTCTGGCCAGCGCTGCGGTCAGCGCTGTTCTCAGCGCGCCGATATCGTCCGGAACAGCATCCAGGGCGGTGGCAACCATGCTCTGGAGTGAATCATAAAACGCGTTCGCTGACTCGCGGAAAATGGCGCAAACTCTAAGAAAAACTCAGCCCGCGCGCTGGGGGCGGAACGTGTGACGCGGGTTGCGCCAATCGATCCCGTCGAGCATGTAGGCGAGCTGCGCCGGTGATATGGAAACCGTACCATCCGCCGGCGACGGCCAGAGAAACCGGCCCTTCTCGAGCCGTTTTGCATACAGCGACATGCCGAGCCCATCATGCCAGATAATCTTGATCAGATTGCCGCTGCGGCCGCGGAAGACATAAAGATCGCCGGCATGCGGATCCCGGCCCAACATCTCCTGAACCTGCAGAGCGAGGCCTTGCATTCCGCGACGCATATCGGTCCGGCCGACCGCCAACCAGATCCGCACCTGGCTCGGAACCGGGATCATGAAACGCCCAGCGCCTTCACCATCGCCGCCGCCAGTGTCGGCGGCGTGGTCAGCGGAATCCGCAGCCGCACCTTGCCGGCGATCTCCAGCTCGATCACCGCTGGTGGCGCCGCTGGCACTGAAGCGGCGACAGGCTCATCGCGAACCACGACAACTTCGGCAAAGCCCGTCTCGCGGGCTCTCACCGTGCGGCGCCACTTATAGATCAGGCTGGTCGCGACATCGTATTGACGCGCCACCGCCGCCACTGTGGCCCCGGGCGCGAATGCCGCGGCCAGTATCCGGCACTGATCCTCTTCACTCCAACGACGACGCCGCTCCGGCCCGGTCAATAACGTCACATGGCTCATGCTGTGCTGCTAACTACGCTCGTGAGGACGACCTTAAGAGCGCAGCTTCGCTACCGTGCCATGCTCGCGCAAGGCGGCCTTCGCCGGCTTTCAGTTACCCACATCGTCGGCGTGTTCCGATTGAGATGCCGAAGCCGATGTCATTGAGGCGCGTCACGCCTCGCCAAACGACCATGTTTCCAGGTGGCGGATCGTGGTTTCGTGCGAGGTAGCCGCCGAGCATGGCGATTTGGAGCAGATAGGTGGCGAGGGTCCTGCGCAGGATGCGCGGCTTGCTCCGCGCCGCGTTGATGGCATCAAGCGTCGCGATTTCGGTTGGGGTGAGGGCTGTCTCCGGTTCAGCCTCGGGCTTTTCTCGTGCGGACATGGTGAGGAAGAAGATGCGCCAACTGACCATCGCGATGAGGGCAAGGAATTTTGCCAGCCGCTCGGCGGTCTCAAGCCTCGCCTTTTCAGCGCGGCAGCCAGACTTCATCACCTTGTGGAACACCTCGGCCTTCCAGCGCAGGGAATACCATTCGAGCTTCTCGATAGCGGTGGTGAAATCTCCGACCGGGAGATTGGTCACCAGCTTCCAGTCGATCGGCGGCCGGTCCACCGGTGGGTCGATCTCAAGGGCGTGGATGTAGGTGAGAGGCTGAGGACTATATCGCTTCTGCTTGCCGACGGGCGGCAAGGTCTCGATGGCGGCGAACTTCACGTGCACGCACGCAGTCTCGTCCTGTCCGATCGCGACGCAATGGCGTCCCGCCCAAGGCGCAGCCGAGAGCTGGGCGAAGACCCGATGCGCGCCATCCTGCGGCTCTGTGCCAGCGGGCACGGCGGCCAACCGATTAGTCTGCACCCGCACCAGAAAGCGCGTGCCGAGATCCTGCGCCAGGCAAAAGAGCTCGTAGATGTCGCTCTCACGGTCGGCCACATGCACGCAGCGTTCCGGCGTGCCCACGAGCGCCATCGACTGGCGCAGGTTCTCCAGCCAGCGATAGCTTTCCTTCGTCTCAATCGGCACGCGGGTGGGGTTCACATGCCGCTTAAGCGTCCAGGTCCCCTTGAACTTCGTGCGTGTCCAGAACTTCGCTGCTGTCAGCCCGAGCGGCGTGCCGCTAAGGGTTATAGCCAGGCTGGAATGCATGAGTATACCGCACAAGGTCACCACGTTGGGCTGACCCGCCTTATAACGCCCGGCGTTGATGGTCTTGGTGAAGCCGATTTTGCCCGGCTGCGCGCGGCTGTAGATGAACTCGGTAGTATCCTGCAGGATGAGGATTGGTCCTGGGCTCGACGCGCAGCGCATGGCGGTCGCGGCAAAATGGCCGGCCAGCATCCCATGCTCGGTGACGCGCGGGTTATCGAAGAAACGATAGGCCGCTTTTGTCGCCGCCCAGTCGCCGCAAGCGGCCGGGACGGGTTGGCCAGGTGCCGCCGACACTTGATCAAGCAGACGGTGAAACCGGCGCGCCAGTCGTTTGTCCGGCAGCCCTGCAGAAATGACTTCATCGTCATGCCAGCCTGCAGCGCCGGCTCCCGTGTCCCCGCTCATCCGTGACGCCTCCGCGAATCGACGTCACAGACAGAATCACAGAAGATTCAATTGGTGCAAATCCCGCGTAGGAGATGTGGGTAACTGAAAGCTTCGCCGGAGGCGTACGCTTCAACAATACAACAATAGCGCAGGTATTCGACATCGCCATGGCCTGGCTCGACGACCATCCAGAAGAGCGGCCTCGCCCAGCGGCGAAACTTGTTGGCTTAGCACTTGCAGAGGCTTGGCCCTGCAACCAGGGAAGGCTGGGTCGCACATCTTTGCAATCACGTGCGCGGATCATTTGCGCCAAAGGCTGCCATTCGTTCCGGGCCAACGCAATCTTTCCAAATCCTGCCTCATCCTCCCCATCGTCACTCCTAGACGGCCTATTCGACCTCCTAAGATGTGCTTTCGTAGATGAACTGTTGCGCGGTCCGGCTTTTGACGGCAAGGATTGACTCGGCGCTTCGGATTTCTTTGGAAATCTTGAGGTGGGGAAACAACGAACTCGGAGCAAGCTGGTGCGGCGCTGTTCGGCCAAGCGCTGGCATTTAACAACTCACGCATGGCAGCAGCTCTACCAGACACTCTAGACGACTGGATCACCGTGGGCTCGCTGCCTGGCAGCGAAGGCCTCTATTTCCTAGGCACGTTCGAGCGACGCATCACATTCTATTCTCAGCAGGTTCGTGCATTCCGCTTGGTCAGAGCGCTGCACGAGCGAGGCATCCTTAAGCCGAACGACACTATAGCCGTTGTCGGTGGTGGCGCCGCAGGAGTGACTTGCGCATTGGCGCTGGGGCTTCTGGACTACGACGTCAGCCTGTACGATCCCGCGGTTGAAGTCCTTCAACTTCAGAGCGCCTCTCCTCGCCTGCTCCATCCGCACATCTACGAATGGCCGGCGCTCGGTTCGCTGGACAAAAGCGCCGGGTTGCCTTTTCTCGACTGGGACCTGGATACCGGCAGGCCGATCGCCAAACGGCTCGCAACCGAATTCCATAGCCATAAGGCCATGCTCCCCAAGGTCATCTGGCAACATGAAAAGCGCCTCGACAAGTTGGAAAAATCGGACGCCGAATGGAGGCTGACCTTTACTGATGGCGCAACAAGGATCGTCCAGAAGGTCTTTCTCGCCATTGGCTTTGGAGATGAACGAACGGTCGGGTCGGCAGACACCTACGACTACTGGAAGGAGCGCGGAGTTGGGACGACCGCGGTAGAGGCCAATCCTCCAGCGACCTACCTCGTGAGCGGCAACGGCGATGGCGCCTTGACCGACATCCTCAATCTCCTCATCAAGGAGTTCGAGCACGTTCCATTTACGCAGACGTTCCTAGGGTACTTCAACCAGGACATTCTGCGAACCACTGTCCTGAAGGCCTACGATGGTTTGGCGCCAGAGGCAGACCTCGAGCCGGTTCTTGAGACGGATGTCCTCACGACCTTTCGTGAGCGAGGAATTCTTGACAAGCTGGTACCACAGCTCCGGACCGATCGGCTGCTGACGGTCAACTCCAGCGGGCCCTTATTCTCAGTAGGTAAGGCAGCACAGCTCAATCAAGCCATGGTCTTCGCGGTGTTACATGCGGCTGAGCAGGCCGGGATCGTGCTCCGCCGCAGCTCAGGCAAGATCGAAAATGTAATTAAGCATGCAGATGGCCTCGAGCCTGCCGGCATAACCTTGGGCGGCGCTCCCCTTGTGGAGCGGTTCCATCATGTGATCCTGCGGCACGGCCCCAACAAGGAAGAGCGGTATCACCCGGCCAAAGTGCAGTTTGACGAGTACCAGAAGGTGTCCACGGACCGGTTCAAAGCGCAGCCCGAACTGCTTGTCCCGCCCACGCTTGATGCCGAAACCTACACGGTGTTTTTTGACTTGTGGCTGCAGAAGCTTGCCGACGCCGCCAGACGGTTGCAGCTCGCTGGGCGATCCGCCCTTGAGGCCTCAACCATTTTGGTCACTTGGGACGTGGCGACCCAGACGTTGGTGCAGCGCGGCAAGGTCTTGCTTGAGGAGCTCGTGAGACAGTGCGAGTCCGCGGCCGCTCCTATCGTCGTGCAACTAGAGGTGCCACCGGACAAGCTAGACGCTGATGACATGGTCCGCTTGAGCAAAGCCAGTGGGGGCAAGATCACCCTTAGCCTTGGAGCAACCGTGCAAGATGCGTGGAAATCCAGGCTGCCCAACGCCGCTGCCGCTATGACAGCAGCGTCGCGCTATCCCTATCGTTTGGTCAGCACGATCAGCATCAGAGAGCATGTCGATGCCTCCCTCGTCCGCCAATTGGAAGCCATACTCGTAGCAGCGCAGGCTGTTGGCACGTGCGATACCTTGGGAAAGATCGCAGCAGATGTTTTTGCGGAGGTACTCGCCACCTGGGCGGGATGGCGCCAGACACTCGACGCGTCACCTGCCCTCCGCCGCGATTTCCTTGCTTGGTTGGGTAATATCGGCCCCGAGAGCGCAAAGTCATGGAGCGGTGACGTAGCGGTGCTTGAGCGCATGGCGGGCGCATTGGTGCTGATCCTAGCCACCCACCTCGGTGAGCCACTCCAGCCGGCATCTGTGCCCAGAGGAAATCTTAGCTTCGACGAGAACGGGCATGCACTGGGTTCGTCCGCTGATAAGTTGGACGATGGCGGCCTGCTCACTGAATGGAATTTGCCCGAACATTGGGACGTCGACGCTCTCATCCTCTCCCGCAGCTCCGAGGTATCCGTCACAGGACCTGACGACACGATCCTGAACGGCGGAGATCCCGGAACCGGGCTTGATATAGCGCGAAGGACCAAGCCGGCGATCGTCCGCAACGATGGGCCGTGGCGCACGGCACTCAAGACGGGGCTTCCTGCGTGGAAAGCCGCTGTGAAGGAAGAATTCCAGGCGTGGCGTGAGCGGCAGGACAACGATCGCGACAGGGTACTGACATGACACCTGAGGTTTTGAAGTCCCTGTTGGCCACCGCGACGGAGCAACTGGGTTGGCGAGCTGACGAGGTCAAAGACTTCACCTCACCGACGTTTCGCAGCCGGACGACTGAAGCCGAGACAAAGGCGATACCTGGTCTATTTGGCCTCCGCCTAGGTCAGTACCCGGTGATCGTCGCGCCAATAGCGCTCGACACGGTGGAGGGCGTTACGGCTGCACTCAAAAGGCTGCATGCCCAGATGGTGGTCGCCAGGTCGTATATGTACGAGCGAGAGGTCATCAATGCACACCTGCTTCTGTGCGCGACCTCTCCTACTCCGACAGGGGACTGGGCGCGGCTGGTCGACCTCATCGAACGTGACGAGACCGTCTGTCGGAAACTGGTTTGGATCCCGAAACAGACGGCGGTGCAGGAGTCATTCGACGCCTTCCTGGCGAGAACGTTTCTGTCGATGCCATGGGAGCATGTGACGGCGGTGAGTGACGCTCAGCTCGATAAGACGCACGAGTTGGCTCAGCGCCTTCTCGAGAAGTATGGGCTCGGTCAGGATGTAGCGCAGCAGTGGGTTTCGCTCGCCGAGCAGTTGATAGACGACCCCGAGAGCCTCGTGACAGAACTTGTCCTGACCAGAGAGGCGTCGAAATGAGCGGCGTTTACCTTACCCGCGTTCGGCTCGAACAGTACCGAACCTTCAGACAGTTGGATATTCGCCTCCGAGACGGACCCGGCGTGCTCATCGTTCAGGGCAGCAACGGTATCGGTAAGTCCTCACTATTCGATGGCCTTGAGTGGGCTCTGACGGACAGGATTGACCACTTCCGTGATGCCGACGGCGTCAAAAAGGTTGGCAGCTATCTTTGCCGGTGGCGCGAAGGAACGCTTGGCCCCACGTCCGTGACCATAGACTTCACTGGCGAGAAAAGTGTTTCGCGCACCCTGTCCTCTTCCGATGCTACCAAGTCGGTCACTGGCGGCAACATCGACGACATTACGGAATTCCTAAAAGACGAGAACTGGGGCCGGAGCATTTCTGGGCTCTCAAGGTACTTGCTGCTCACCCATTTCCTCGGACAGTCCACGATGTCCCGGCTCACGAACCGAGATCCCGGCGAGCGATTCGATATCCTGAAGGAGGCAGCCGAAAGCAAAGAGATCGAAGACGTCGCGAATGCTCTCCATGGTAAGGGCAATACGAAAGCCGTCCGGGCCTATAACGGCCGGATCAAACTGCTGAATGACGAGGTCGTCGCTCTCCAGGCTATTCTCGACACAGAGGCGAACCTCTGGGCAGGGCTGACCGGAGTTGGCGCCTGGGATGACGCTGCCGCCACCGAGGCAACCCATGCCATTTCGCGGCTGCTGGATGACGCGGCGGGCAACAAGTCTCAGACGCCAGTAGTTGCCTTCGATCAGAACACGATCTACGCGTTGGACGAGCGTCTCAACGAGCAGCGGACACGACTGCGGAGCCTAGAAACAGGTCTGGGCGACGCGACGTCTGCACTTGAGGAATGGGAAAGTGCGACGCGGCAAGTGCTGGAGCGTGAGGCTGCAAAGGCGATCGCTGACGGGCAGGTAACGACACTGACGTCACAACACGCGGAAACTTCGGCGTCACTGGAGAAGGCTAAGGCTGAGGAGGCCAGCGCGACCGGCTTGGCAGAAGCGCACCGAGACACCCTTACTCTACTGACCGGCCTGCGGGACGCACGGATTGCCCAGGCAGCCGCGCAGATCCGCAAGGAAGCAGCGGACGCTGCCCGAGCGGGGGCTCAGGAGGCAGTCGCCCACGAAAACTTAACCGTGGAGGCCTTGGAACGTCGGTTGCAGATCGTGCGTCGAATTGAAAAAGATGTTGGCCGGCTCGATGAAAGGGGGCAATTGGCCCAGACCGAGAGACGCAACGTGGGGCTGTGGCTTGCTCGGGATACCAAGATTGCGGAGCTGCAGGCAGCGATGCAGTCGTCCCAACTGCGCTTCCCCACTGTAGACGCAGACATCGAGCAGGCGGACGTATCGGCTCGAAACGCGAAGACACTCCTTGATGAGCAGAACGCCGTTCTTATCGAGTTGAGGAAGACGGTCTCGGAAATGTCGAGCGCGGTCGCTAGCGTCGCCGCCAACCTTCCGCACGATGCATGCGACTGTCCTGTTTGCGCGACCCACTTCGAGATTAAGGGCGAGCTACAACAACGGGCAGAAAGTGCGGCAGCCAGGTTGGCTCCCTTGGTGTTGGCGCAAGAGGAGCGTGTTCAATCTGCGTCGCAACGCTCGGAGACAGCCACCAACCGCCTCGACCAATTGAAGGCCGCCAAGCAAGAGCTGATCACGCTCACTGAGGAACTCCAATCCGAGGAACGCGCAAGGACTGAGGTGGGTATTGGCGTGTTCGGCGACGCCGCGGTTGACCGGGTGGTGGCCGAAGAGCGTCAGGGGCAACTGGGGACGAGCGCCGAAGAGATAGCAAGGTTGAGGCAGCGGAAGTGGTATTGGCGGAACCGGCTGAACGGCGATTTCTTCACGCCCGGAGGCGAACAGGCCACTGCCATCAGGAGGCGTGACCAGGCTCAGCTTCAGCTGAACGCCGCAACCCAAACACAGTCGACCATTGCAGCCGAGTTCGACGCCGCGGCATCATCCGTTCGCGAGCTCGTGGAAATCGTTGGTGATTTCGGCGAGACCCAGTTGGCGGAAGCGATCCGTGGGACTCAGAGCGATCTTTCCGCGGCTGAGGAGAAGAGCCGGCAGGCAACGCAGGCGCGGCAGTCCATTGAACAGCAATTGGCCTCGTTTGACGTTGCTCTCCCCGCAGCAAGAACGCGTCAACAACAGTCGGTTGATCAGGTCGCCGCCGCGGCGCGAAGAAAAGCCGACGCCGAAGAAACTTGGCGGAGACTTGCTTTCGCTCAATCGGAAGTACCCGACCCACTCTCGATCGCCGTAAGGACAACGACCATCGGCCGACTTCGAGAGACGTTAAGAGAAGCCGACGATTTGCTGAAGCAGCTGCGAGACGGTCGAGCTGCCAAAGCTCTGGTAGATAATCATCTGGCTGCATTAGAGCGGTTGCGGGCTGCGGTAAGTGGCGCCCCGAACAGCGAGAGACTGCAGCTTCGTAACGAGGCGCAGGATCGGGTGTCTGCCAAGGCTAGGCTCGCACAGGCAACCCGGGAGACTAAGGATATCGCCCAGGCCGCGAGCTCAGAAATTCTCGACGAACTGGCGGAATTCAACACCAGCTACATGCAGCCTCTCGACACCCTCATGAAGGCCATCAACATGGCAATCATGGGCGATCCGAGGGTGGGGTTGGAGTCATACGTTAAGAACCGTCGCGTCGAACAGCGGCCAACAAAAGAGGGAGAGGCCCTCCCTGCTGAGATCGCGTCAATAGATGCACGGTTGGTACACAGCGAAGGCCAGATGGCAGCCTTGTCTGTCAGTATGCTGTGTGCTGCCAGCCTGACCTACCCATGGTCTCGCTGGCGGGGGTTGGTCCTGGATGACCCGCTTCAGCACAACGACACCATCCACGCCGCCGCTTTCACGGATTTCGTCTGCAACCTTGTGGCGAGCCGTGGATATCAGGTGCTCTTGTCAACTCACGACCGCGCTCAGGCAGAGTTTCTGAGGCGGAAGATGGCATCTCGAAACCTGCCTTGCGCCGTCCTCAATCTGCTGGGGACCGGGCAAGACGGTGTCGAATGGACCTACCGATCGGCAGACAGCGTGGCGCCCTTAGTCGCATCCGCATAAGTTAAGCTCAAGCTTATCCTACGCACTCTGTGACCTCAGGGATGGAGCCCCACTGCCTATCTTTCGTTTCAGTCTTAAGTCGGGCCGGTGTTGGTCTGTTTCAGGCCAGATACAATCAGGCCGGCTCGCCAGCCGTTCGATGCCGCCGCTAGCGCTGCTCAGCGGCACCGGTGTTCACCAGGGAGTTTGTTGCAAGACACTACCTCAGAGTGCGATGAAATTCATCTATCGAACTGTGGTCGGAAACCATTAGTTTCGTCGCCGGAGATCACCCAATGGCATTTCGATTCGTACATACCGCCGACATTCATCTCGACTCGCCGCTGCGTTCGCTCGCGCTGCGAAACGCCGATCTCGCCGAGCTTGTTGGCGACGCCAGCCGCCAGGCGTTTGTCTCCATCGTGGATCTCTGCCTTGCGGAACGAGTCGATGCGCTGGTCATTGCAGGCGATCTTTACGATGGCGATCAGACGTCGATGAAAACGGCGCGTTTCCTAGCGTCACAAATGACACGCCTTCACCAGGCCGGCATCAGGGTCTTCAAGATCCGCGGCAATCACGACGCCCTATCGCGGATATCGAAACAGCTGACGTTCCCGGAGACAGTCACGATCTTCAGCGGCCGTCCCCAGTCGGTGCTGCAGACAGCCGGCGGGCTGGACGTCATGTTCCATGGATTGAGCTTTGCCAGTCCCAAGGCGCCGGAAAGCCTGTTGCCCAAGTATCCAGCTGCCCGTGAAGGAGCGGTCAACGTGGGCATCATGCACACCAGCCTGGCCGGATCGCCCGGTCATGACGTTTACGCCCCTTGCAACATCGCTGACTTGCACAGCCATGGCTATGACTATTGGGCGCTTGGTCACATCCATCTCCGCCAAGTTCATCCAGGAACCAGCACGGTGGTGATGCCAGGAATACCGCAGGGCAGGGACGTCAACGAAGCCGGCGAGAAATCCGTCACACTGGTCACGATAAGAGACGACCGCTCCATCGAGATCGAGGAAAGGCTGACCAGTATCGCGCAGTTTGAACGGATGAACATCGACCTGACCGGGACGGTGGAATGGCCTGAAGTCGTTGGGCGTGTCCGATCCGCGCTCGAAGATCTTCGGGCTTCCGTGAAATCCCGTCATGCCGTGGTCCGTCTCGGTCTGACCGGGACCTCGCCTTTGTCGTGGGCGCTGATCCGCGATAGGGATCTGCTGCTAGCCGAGGCCGAGCAGGCTGCGGAACAGACGGGAGACACATGGGTGGAAAAGCTCGAGCTTGACCTCGCTCCGCCCAGGACAGAAACAGTCGAAGGCGTCGCGGATCCGATTTTCGAACTCGCTCAATCCATGCACGCCGATGCCAGTTCGGAAGCGTTCCGAGCCGAGGCGAGGGCGTTCGTTCACAAGATGATAGCGGATCTCCCAGCCGAAGGACGCGACTTCGCCGGGAAGGACGAGGTTGCGCTGGAACTGTTTCTCGACAGGGTGCTCGCCAGCAGCACCGACCTGGTCACGGCACGCCTCAAGGCAGGTGGCTCGCAATGAGGCTCCGGCGCCTTGACCTCATTCGCTATGGGAAGTTCACCGACCGGACGATCGACTTCGGGCCAAAACCGGAGTCAGGGCCCGACCTGCATATCGTGTTCGGTCTGAACGAGGCCGGCAAGTCGACAGCGCTCTCCGGCTATCTGGACTTGCTGTTCGGCATCGAGGAACGCAGCCGCTACAATTTCCTGCACGAGTACGGCGCCATGCGCATTGGCGGGGTGCTCGAATTTGCAGAAGCGCAGCACACGCTCACACGCACGAAACAGCGCAGCAACTCGCTGCTGAACGAGATGGGCCAGCCGGTCAGCGAAATGGCGATCACGGCACATCTCGCCGGCCTGTCTCGCGATGCCTACACGACCATGTTCTCGCTGGACGACGAGACGCTGGAGGCGGGCGGAAAATCGATACTGGAGTCGCGTGGCGACCTGGGCAAGCTTCTGTTCACGGCCAGCGCCGGTCTTGGGCATGCAAGTGACACATTGAGCGGCCTCGAGGCCGAAGCGGACGGACTCTATCGGAAGCAGGCGCACGGAACCGAACTTGCGTTGCTCAAGAGGCGCCTTACGGATCTCAAGTCGCGCAGGGACGAAATCGACACATTGGCGTCAACCTACGAGAGCCTTGAAGCCGAACGGTTAGACGCGACGGAAAAATACGACCGCACCATCGCCGAACGATCGGTGCTGTCAGCACGGCTCGATGGCATTGCCAGGTACCTCCGCGCGGGTCCGATCCTGGCGGATATCCGGCGCAAAGGGGCTCAGCTGGCCGAGCTGCCGGACATTGCTTCGCCCCCACGGACCTGGACAGGCAGCGTCACCGAATTGATCGATGACGACGCCAGTCTGAGAACGCGGCTGTCCGGGAACATCGACGAGGTCGAGCGCCTGACAGCGAAGATCGCCTCAGTCGACGTGGACGAAATGATCCTTGCGATTTCCGAGCGCATTCGAAGCCTGGGGGAAGGCAAGGTGCGCTACGTCTCTGCTGGCCTGGACCTGCCCAATCGGAGGATGGAGTTGCAAATCCTCAACAACGCCGTGGCGACCTGCCTTGCCGCGCTGGGACGGTCTACGGAGCGAGACGCTGCCGTGCTGCTGTTGCCTGCCGCCACTGTTGGCGTTGTCCGAGCCATGGTCGAGCAGCGATCTGGAATTGCCACTGGTGTGCGAGCCGCTCGCGACGAAGCAGCAGCTTCCCTCGATGCGCTTCAGACCGCACGAGAGCGGGTTGGGGAAGAAAGAGCGGTGCCCGAACCTGCCAGGGCAAGGCTGAGCACGGCTTTGTCCAAAGCGAGCAGGAGCGGGCATCTCGTAGACATTAGAACAGCGCGCGAGGCGGAGGACACGGCGAAAGTCCGCTGGCAGGCGGCACTTGGACGGTTGCACCCATGGTCTGGAAATGCGCGGGCGCTGGCCGGCATCTCCGTTCCCAGCGCCAGGCAGATTGGCGCCTGGAAAACGCTGGCGGCAGAGCTTGGCAGGAACAGAGCCGTCCTTTCGGAGCGTCTTGCCGAATGGGAGGGCAATCACGCCTTGCTCTCGGCACGATTAGGCGCGCTTCGTGCTTCGGTCGATGTCGCCGACGATGAAGCCGCTGCCGCCATCCGGCGTGCCCGAGATGACGCCTGGGCAAAGCACCGCGGAGAGCTAACCGGCGAAACAGCTGACGATTTTGCCGTGTCGTTGGCGCGCGATGACAGTGCTGGAGCGGGCCGATTGGCTGGCGCGTCCGAGCTTGCCGATATCCGGACAACAACGCGCAGCCTCGCTGAAGCCGCTGCCGACGTCTCGCGCATGCGCGAGCAACTTGCACGGGTCGACACGGACGTGGACACCGCAGCGTCGGAAATACGCGCGGCAGCAAGAGATTTTCTCGGAGAACGCTTGGAACCCCCGCCTGGAGATCTAATCGAACGGGTCGAGGACCTGATCTCTGCTCGCACCGATGCGCTCGCAGCCTGGGAGGAGATCGAGCTTGCTCACAAGAAGGCTGAGCGGGCGGCCGATGAGGGGGAGCGCACGCGCCTTGAGTTGAGCGGGGCGCTGGAGAGCGTCGGCATAGGTTCCGATCCCGGCGATAGCTTGGAGACGATCGCGGCCGTCGCAGAGCTGTTCGTCGACCGGCAGCGCAAGGTCGACGCCCAATATGCCGAGGCGCTCAAAACAGTGACCGCCAGGGAAGAAGATTTGGCCGCCAGACGACGCGCTGTGGGCGTGGCAGAGCGGCGTGAGGAAGAATGGCTCGCGGGCATTGCCGAAGCGCTCAAGGGCACCTGGCTCGAGAGCGGACTTTCCGCGTCCGGCGTCGGCGCTGTCCTCGATCATTTGGCAGAATTGTCCAAAAGTCTCCAGGAGCGGGACGCCCTGCAGCTGCGCATCGGGAAGATGGAGGCGGACAGGGATAATTTCATTGTCGAGGTCACCGCTGCTGCAGCTGAAGCCGGGGAACCCGCAAACAGCGACGAACCGGAGCAGTTGGCGATCCGACTTGCCGAGCGCCTGGAGCGCGCCGAGCGCACGCGTGAAACCAAGGCAGACTTCGCCAACGACTTGAAGCGCCTGCAGGATACACGCGACATCCTCGACGCTGAGATTTCGGCACATGAGCGCCGCAAGAACGACGTCCTGACCGTCTTTGGCGTGCCTACGCTTTCGCAAGTCGTGGAACGTGACGAGCTGCTGCGCGACAGGGATCGTCTGCGTACCGCGGTGGCCGAACTTAAGGAGCGGGTGTCGGCCGAACTCACGCTCGAAGGGTTCGAGCAGGCCCGCTCGGTGTTGGATGGGCTCGATTTCGACAGCCTCATGGTCGAGCAGGCTGAAGGCGAGCAGCGACTTCGGGATCTGGACGAAGCGATACGACAACAGCTTATCCGGCAGACGCGCGCGGCCGACAAGCTGGACGCCATTGGCGGCGACAGCGCTGTTGCCCGAATAGACGCCGAACGTCGTACCGTCCTTCTGGAAATCGAGGACAAGGCCGTCCGCTACATCGAGCTGAAACTGGGAATAATGTCGGCTGGGAGCGCTCTGCGCGTATACCGCGAGCGTCATCGCTCCGGGATGATGGGGAGGGCATCCGACGCTTTCGCGCTCATCACGCGCGGCCAGTACTCGGGGCTGGCAACCCAACCTGTCAAAGGCGGCGAAGTGCTCATCGCATTGCAGCGCGACGGTCAATCCAAGATCGCCGACGCGCTGTCCAAGGGCGCACGTTTTCAGCTCTACCTGGCGCTCAGGCTTGCGGGATACTACGAGTTCGCCCAGTTTCGACCGTCAGTGCCTTTCATCGCCGACGACATTATGGAAACCTTCGATCATGTCCGGTCCGAGGAGGTTTTTCGGTTGTTTGGGGCGATGGCGAGTGCAGGCCAAGTGATCTACCTCACGCATCACCAGCATCTATGCGAGATCGCCAAGGCTGTTGTGCCGGGCGTAACGATCCACGAACTCGGATAGTTGCGCATGTTTATTGTCTGGGGTGACTGAAACGTCCTGAAACTGGCGGACGAGGCGGGATGCGCAAGCGGCGATACGTGCCGCCGAGGGTAGCGCCTAAGCAGGCTGAGTTTGACTCAGTGTCGCCAAACCTGCGGGCGTTTTTGTTTCGTCCCGGCGGGCTTGGGGTTCGACAGCGATCGCGTTCAGCGAAGCATTGCCGAGCGCCTACTAGGTCAGCAGTTTGTTTGACGATCTGTCATTTTGCGGCGATGATCGCCGTAAATTTGGTAAATTGTAAACCAGCGACGAGTGTGCTAGTTTATAGAAACCACGGAATGCGGCGATCATCGCCGCATTGGTAGCGATCTAATAAACCATGCCAACGAATGCCGAACGGAGACAATTTCTGCAAAACCTGATGCCCGAGGGGCTGCCGGTCACGAAACAATGGCTGGAGAAGCAGAACCCGGACTTCGATCGCCACGCGCTCGATAATCTGGTTAAAAGCAGGCAGCTCACGCCGCTCGCATCCGGTGTCTATATACGCCCCGGTACACACCTGACATGGCAGGGCGTCGTCGTCGCGTTGCAGACCATCTTCCGCACGGATTTAAGCGTTGGCGGGCTGACAGCGCTCGAATTGCAAGGCTTTGCGCACTACCTGCCCCTGTCGCAGCAACGCGCAGTCCACCTCTATGGCAAAGACGCTTTGCCAGCTTGGCTACAAAATGCGCTCCCTACAGTGCAGTTCGTCCGCCACAACCGTCTTGCCTCGCTCGGTGGCGCCGGGCTCGCATATCGCGAGTACGACACACACGAGCGATCTCTTGTAGATGTCAACATACCGGGTCAGCGGGCAAGCGCTTGGCCGTTCGCCATGTCTTCGCCCGAGCGGGCTTATCTCGAGGTGCTCATGGACGTGCCCGGCGCCATCTCCTTCGAGCATGCGGACCAGCTTCTTCAGGGTATGACAACGCTCTCGCCAAAGCGCATGGAGCAGCTCTTGCGCAAATGCACGAACGTCAAATTGCGCAGGCTGTTCTACTGGATGGCCGAGCGTCATTCCTACGCCTGGCTGAAGAAACTGCCCAAGCCAGAAGCGCTCGATGAACTTGGCCTTGGCAGCGGTAACAGAGTGCTGGCCAGAGGCGGCAGACTCGATCCAAAATACCGCATAACGGTTCCGGAGGAGATGTGGACACCAACAGCCCTTACTACAGACAAGTCCGGCTCCTGACCCGCATCCTGCCGCTGGTGGCGGAAGAAAAATGCTTTGCCCTGAAAGGCGGCACCGCCATCAATCTTTTCATCCGCGATCTGCCAAGGCTTTCTGTCGACATCGATCTTGTCTACCTGCCGATGGATGATCGCGATGAAGCACTCCGCAAAATCGCCGAGGCCCTCTCGCGCATTGCGAAGGCCATCGCCAAGGCGCTGTCCGATACCGAGATCATTCGATCCTACGAGGACCAGATTGATGCGCTACGTCTGTTCGTCACGCAGGGGGGCGACCGCGTCAAGATCGAACTCTCGCCCGTGCTGCGCGGCTCCGTATTTCCCGTGGAATTGCGGGAGGTATCGCCGGTGGTCGAAGAGCAGTTCGGCTACGTCGAGATGCAGCTCCTTTCGATCCCTGATCTTTATGCGGGAAAAATTTGTGCGGCGCTCGACCGGCAACATCCGCGCGACCTCTTCGATGTCAAACTGCTGCTCGAGAACGAAGGGCTGACCGAGGATTTGGTGAAGACCTTTATCGTCTATCTCATCAGCCACAACCGGACCATGGCTGAGCTCCTTCAGCCAACCCGCAAAGACATTGCCGGCATCTACGAAGGTGAATTTCTGCGCATGTCCCAGGTCGAGGTCAGCCTTGATGAATTGCTCGACGTTCGCGAGCGACTGATCACAAGGCTCAATCAGGCATTGACCGATGATCAGCGAAAATTTCTGCTCTCCTTCAAGGCGCGTCGCCCGCAATGGGATCTGCTCGGCATCGAAGGGGCGGATGAGCTGCCCGCAGTTCGATGGAAGCTGCACAATCTCGAACGCATGCCAGAAGAACGGCACCGCCGGGCTTATGAGAATTTGGAGCGCGTGCTCGGCCAGAAGGGCAAATAAGCGAGACTGCCCACGAATACGGCCGATCCCTTGTCACCGCCACGACATCGGGATGTCTTCAAGACGTGGAGAGGGCTGCTCCCTCTGATGTGTCAAGGCAAGCGAGGAGCGGGGCGATTTTTCCCCGCTTAAGCAAAGCCACCGCCTGGATGAGTTTCCCGAGCTCAGCTCGCGAAAGGATATCGCGCCCGAGATCGTGGAGTTTGTCCTCGACGGCGGATTGGTCCATCGGATTGTTGGCGTCGCCGAGAGGTCGGGGCACATCGACGACGCGTTCGCGTCCGCCAGCAACCATCGTCACCCGCGCCGGCGTGCGCTGCGGGAAGATGCCGGTAAGTTCATCGGGGTAGCGGATTTCCACTTTCTGTCCGAGCGCCACCACCTCTGGATCTGAAAGGGAGTGAGGGCGCAAGGGCCGGAACGCTTCCGCTCCTCGCAGTGCCGCAAGTGCGGCCGCAAAGGGGACCGAAAACTGTCCCCCTTCAAGCGACTTCGGCGCGCTCTCGTTGGGCAGCTTTCGCGCTTCGGGAAAAATCTCAACGTCAATCCGGTCAATCGGCTCACCTCGGTCACGGTCTGAAACCAGCGCAAGCACGGCGTCGATGACGGGATGCGTGTAACGGCACGCAGCATAAGGTTTCAGATAGGTCTCAGCGATCAGCCAGCGACTTCCAAGATCGGCGGTGATGGCGCCGACATTGTAGGCGTGAGCGCGGTCCAGCATGTCGATCGGGCCGCTCATGCCACAGCCGGCCCGGTCAACGGCGAACCGCGCCGTCACCGTCGACCAGGGGCTGCTGCCCTTGACGGAACTGGCCTGGCAGTCGCCTTGCGGCAGGTTTTGCGGTGCCTCAGTGCCCGCTATCGCAATTGCGTGCGCAAGCTGATCCACCTGCATCCTGCGCAGCCAGCCGACTGCGGCGGCCACCCCGAACCCGGTCCATTGACCACTGGCAAAACTCATCGTGTCAGAGAAGCGGCGGGCGGCAGCGATCCGCAAAGCTACGTCATAACCGATCGCGGTGGCGGCCAGCACATCATGACCATCGCTGCCAAGGCTTGCCGCTTCCATCAGGACGGCTGGAATGATCGCAGCGCCGGGATGACCTGCCGCAAGACAATGGCCGTCATCGATGTCGAGGGAACTGGCAGCCGCGCAATTGGCAAACAAGGCGCCAAGGGGATGCAGCCTGGCATCCGTGAACCAGGCGTGTGCCAGACCGTCTCCAAAGCACGTTCGTGCGGCCGCGCGCGAGAGTTTGGCATTGTCGGTTGGCACTCCACCGATGATCGAGGCGAGTGTGTCGAGAATGGCGCGTTCGGTCTTTTCAACGACCAGATCCGACAGCTGTTCGTACCGCGAATTGCAGACAAATTCCGCCAATCGTTCCGCAACAAACTGCATCGATCCCTCCAAAAAATATACCTAGTATACCTAGTTCTTTCGCATGGGAAGGCGCCGTTCGGAAAATTCCCTGGCTAACCGCCAAAATGATCTATGCAGAACGCCAGAATGTGCTGATCACCGATCGGGCCGCGAAAGATCGCGCCCGTGTCGACGAAACCCGCTTTGAGATAGACCGATGCCGCGTGCACATTGCGTTCGTTGACCGCAAGCATCAGCTGCCTGACGTCGGGGCGGTTCTGCCGCACCCAGGAAATGGCCAAGTCCGTTCCGGCCCGGCCATAGCCTTTCCCCTGGCATGCGCGGCAGATCCGGACGCTGTGCAGCGTAACCACGCCGCAAGGCGCCCAGTCTGGCACTGCCTCCTTCTCACGCAGGATGAAGAAGCCGACCGTCTTGCCGCGGGCGACAATTGCGAAGGGGTGTTGCATATCCGGGTACCGGCTGTTTTGCAGATCGTCGAAGATGGCATCCACAGCCCCGGCGAATTGCTCCTGTTCGGGGTCAAGCACCAGCTTTTTGATGGCGGCTCGGTCAGAGACGGTTACTGCGCACAGATCGATTTCATCCGGGTTGGCACGGCCCTGCGGTCCCCGCGAACCCTGAAATGCCTTCCTCCCGTAGTCCGATCGCGACTTCATCTACCCCTCCCTATTTCAAACGGCCCGGTCAGCGGATGTGCGCTCAGGATCGACACGATCATCGCGACACTGGGCGTCCCTCAGCCTTGGCGCCTCTCCTTTGCAGCCAAAGGATCGCGCAGCTCCCACAAGCAAACAGACCAGCGAGACCGAGGAAGATGTGCCGGGCAGGAACATCCCGGGCGAGGGTCGGGAGAAGGTAGATGACAACAGCCACCAGCCCGATCCCCGCGTCGATGTTGCTTCGGACGCGGCCAACCATTTGGTTGGACACAGTCTTGAGTATCGTCACATCGCTTGCCGCCCGAACCATCATGAAGGACAAGCCTACCAGACCTTGCCACAGCACAGCCTGAGCCATGGTTTGAGAGGTTGAAAAAGCGGCGGTAGCGACGGCAAGCAAAACAGTTCCAACGCCGATAAGGGCTCTTTCCCTTGCCACACCGGAAAGCCCGGCAAAAATGACGCTTCCGACCAAGCCTCCGCCCGAATACATCGCCGCGAGCCAGCCATAGAAATTGGGTGACAGCTTCAGGTCATAGCGTGCGAACCCTGCGAGAAGTGCATTGGATGCGTGCGCCGACGCGTAGGCCAGCAACAGACTGCAGCCGGCCACCTTGAGACGAGGGCTTCCGCCAATTTCCAGCAGACCGCCAACCAAGTCTTGCATGTGAGGCGCTCGGCTGGTGCGGTGTTCTTCACGGCTGAGAAAGCTCGTCAACACAGCAGCCACCATGGACGAGGCCGCACAGACGATCAGACTGCCGGTCACGCCTGACAGCGTGAGGCAAATCCCACCCAATGCAGCGCCGACAATGTTTCCGACCTGGCTGGACAAAATGCCAAAGGAAACGGTTCGCATAAGCAGGCCTGAACCCACCTGCTGGATCAAAGCCTGGCTGCTCGGATAGGACAACAGGGATCCGACGGAGACGAAGCATGCCGTGACGTAGAGGACAGTGATAGGGGTGTGTTCTGGAGAATGGACCCAGGCAATGAAGGCCAAAAGCCCGACGCCAGCGCCGTGAATTGTCTCACCTATTGCGAACAGCCGGCGGCGCTGGAAGCGATCTATGAGCGGTCCGATGAATGGGCCAAGCGTGAAAGCCAGCAATTGCCAGCAGATCAGGACTTTGCCGACCGAAGCGATTTCACCGGTGATCTGCAGTGCAAACCAGGAAACCAGAACGATGTACATGCTGCGCGCGCACTGCATGGCGAAAAGCATCGCGTAGATCGGCAGGACCGACTGACCCTGCCAGCGCGTTCTCGGAGACTGATACATCGGCCGCTCATGTCGAAAAACCACGACTCCGTCTCCTTTCGCGGCATGCAGGGGCGACCTGAGGGTCGGCGGGCCGGCCACAGCCAGTTTCGTTTCGCTATCAGTCCATTGCCGCAGAGATGTCGCCGCGCATTTGGCTCGGGACCTACGCCCTTCTCGACCACCGACGGCTATTCGACGATGGACCAGGGGGCACGCGGTCGTCCAAAACAGGATTTTCGCCCTGGCCCCGGCCCTGGCGTCGCTCACATCGCTGTCACGGCCAACACTTCATTGAGGCTTCTGCGTTTCCATAAAAACCGCGACCAACCCAGCATCGGCTCCTTTGGCGAGCTGACAGTCACGGGCCCTTCCGGCAAGGGGCTGGCCCAACCCGCAATTGCTTCAAGCCATTCCTGGTCGTAGACGGTTTCGACATATCTGTGTCCCTCATCGGGGAACATCGTGGCCACTGTCTTGCCAGGGTTGTTCCTGGACCACCATTCAGCGACCCGATAGGCCGCGCCACTGGTCGGCCCCATGAAAAGACCGTGCGTGCGATGAAGTTCATGCGTTGCATGGAATACTTCAACCGGCGGCAGCCAGTGAACTTCATCGAACTGGCTGTGATCGACATTGCCTGGAAGGATGTTGCCTCCAAGGCCGCTGAGATTGAGCTTGCCGCTCGGTTGGCCGAACAAAACGCTTCCCGGCGTATCGACGCCGATCGCATGAAGGTCTGGAAACAAGGTGCGCAGATAGCGGGCTGTCCCACTCATGGAACCACCCGATCCGACGGGACCAACCAGACAGTCCAACCTTCCAATCCTGTCCAGGAATTGTTCCGCCACCTTGGCGTAGGACAGCGGATTGTCGGTATTGCCGTATTGGGAAGGCCAGTAGGAGCCGGCAACATCTTTGAGATACATCTGCAGGCGGTCGAGCCGCGCCTGCTGAAGACCGCCACAGGAGGCCGGACTGTCCACAATCGTAACCTCGGCGCCCAGCTCGATCAGGCGTCGATGTAGATGGCGATCAAGCGCCCAGTCGCTGACGAGGATCAGCCTATATCCTTGCTGAACGGCCAGCATAGCCAGGGCAAGACCAAAGGTCCCCGACGAGGATTCGCAAATTGTTGTTCCTGGCTTCAACTGACCCTGCTCCGCGGCGCGCTCGAGCATGAACCGGGCCGGCAAGAGCTTCATCAAGAAGAAGCTGGCGCCGAAGAGGTTTTCGCGCAGCGGGACCAGACGCGGGCCTTCGAAATCTTCCAGTTTTCGCATCAGGGCACGGGTCGACATGGACTTCTCCTGCACGCCAGGCTGTCAATGGCGGAAGATTTTTGGCTCAAAATCGGATTGTCTCAACGCGCCTGTTGCGCGATCGATATTCACGGATGCCTTCTGGTCCATTGCATCAAACATCAGTCCGACGACCGTGCCGCTGTGAGCGACCTGGATGCCGATCGCGTCAAAGCGGGCACCGATCGTTTCGATCTCGCTCAGCCGTGGTTTCGGCAGAAAACGTTCGTTGATCCGGGCACTTGCCGTAGCAACCCTGCCCAACATGCGGGCGTCCGCATTCTTGATGGCTGTTCGCAACAGACTGCGAAGAGGGCGAAAGGTCTCTATCTCGAGCTGATCATAACGCGCCGGCTTGAATTCGAGCGTATCGACCATAACGTCAGGCGTCGTATCGATGCTGATGAAGTCGATGGGTGGCAATGCCTTGCGGAAGGCCTCCATGACGATGCCGTCACGGTGCGCAAACAGCACCGCCTGCTGCTTGAAAAGGGTGGAGTCACAAGCCGTTTCCGCACTAACAGCAATCCGCATGACATCGTGAGACGCCACCTCGATCCCCAACCAGTCCAATGCTGCCAGGATGCTCGCCAGAACATCGGCCGTGGAGGACCCCATGCCCCGGCCGATAGGGATGTTGCTGTCGATGGCCAAGTTGCCACCGGTTCCGGGGCGGCCGTATGCATTGATGGTCAATTCGGCCGCTCGCCTGGCTTTTTCTCGCGAGGCTGGCGTAACGCTCACATGATCGCTTTCGTTTGCCCTGAAACTGGCTTTGGACTTCAGTTGAGGGCAGGGCAGCGAGACCAGCGCGCGCCGCAGCTGGGCGCCATCGTCTTCAAACAGGCCTTGAACCAGCTCGCCGTGATGGCCGATGGCCTCAGCGTATCCCGCGCCGACAAGCATGGCATTCCTCCCGCCCAACAATGGTTAGATTTCAGTGCTTTGGTTGGAAGTACAGAGGTCGCAGAGTGCTGTAAGTTTAGCAACAAATGTTGTAATAAATTTTGTTATGCATATATTAAATGACTTATACGTGAAATTTAAAATTTAACGAGATACACCCTTTCGCCTCAATACATAAGCATTGCCTAAATAAGGCTATCGCCGCAAATGGCGATTGCGCCGGATGTTGCTTAATATTTGCCGTTCAGATGATCCAATTGGTCTGTGCTCCAGCGCGTACCCGGCAAGTCTGACGGTGCGGATAGCAGCATTCTGCGAGCATTGCTTGAGCAACTTTCGCAATTGGCTGATGTGAACATCGACCGTGCGCGCGCCGACACTAGCGCTGCCTGGCCAAGCCACTCCTATCAGTTCATCTCGGCTGATTACCTTCTCGGGGTTTACCAGCATGTGGCGCAGTAGTTTGAACTCAATTGGCCCGAGCAGGATCTCCCTGCCGGCGCAGTGCACGCGATACGTATCGATGTGCATTTCGACATCGCTGTATAGTAGCGATTTGCCGCTCGGGCTTGCTGGTCCTGATGTTTCGCCAACAGCGAGCCTGAGCCGCAGGTACTCGAGCAGTTTGGCCGGCGCAATCGGTCTGGCAAAGCGCTCATCGATGCCGGAC
Organism: Mesorhizobium sp. INR15; assembly: GCF_015500075.1. Lineage (NCBI taxonomy): Bacteria > Pseudomonadati > Pseudomonadota > Alphaproteobacteria > Hyphomicrobiales > Phyllobacteriaceae > Mesorhizobium > Mesorhizobium sp. INR15. Next base: position 96,518 of record NZ_CP045499.1, read on the forward strand.
TTCAACAGCTGAATGTGCTGGTCCGCCGCGCCGGAAGATACCAACGCGATACAGGGGAGAGCGCTGGTCCGCGCATCCTGCTTGAGCCGAGCGCTGCCGGCCGCAAACTGATTGTCCGGCCGACAGTCCAGCACCACAGCCTGGACCGGCTGGTCCGTGGCAAGTTCCATGGCCTCCTCGACTGAGCCGGCCAACGCGCTAGTGAAGCCGTCAACCTCCAGAATATGACTGAGGAGCAGATATAACTCGGCATCTTGCGAGCAGATCGCGATCAATGGCTTCATGTGCGCAGCTAGGGCTTTCGGCTGCTATCGAGACGAAGTGGTTTCGTGTCGAATCCGTCGGTATAGGACACCAGAATGCCAGAACGAGGCGACCATAACAACAAAGCCCAAGCGGGCGTGCGAAGCGACCCGGCCGCCGCTGCCACCTGACAGGTGTCTGAGTTGAGCCCCCATGTCCCTCGACCAGTCATTGCAGAGATTTGTCGAACCCGGACGACGCTTGTTCTGACATCGGACATGACCGTTCGAACTCGGTCCAGGCGGTCTTTTCCCCGCCCCGAAACCTGCGCTCCTGTACTTAGTACAGGTTGTCCTGAACGCTCCGGTCTGCAATAAATTGCCTACGCGCACAGCTTACACGGCGGCAGTTCCACACCACTGTTCAAAGTTGTTCGAAGGCCAGGGACGACACGACGAATGTCCTGGGGGCAACGCTCCTTGGATCGTGGCTCACTCCGCGTGGGTTCCCAACGTCCGGCCTAGCGGCGCGCCGCTGCCCTCGCCGGACCAAACCGCGGGAGCCTTTGGTATGGCAAAAATACACTCCGATCATTTCGACGCCGGCACTATCGACGACAGCATTTTGACGCTGTGGGAATTTGCCGATCCAGCCGCTGCAGTACAGGCAGCTATTGAGATTTATGGAGCGAGCGCAACGACTGCTGCAGCATGGTGCGCGTTGACTGCACATTTCGACGGGCGCAAAGGCGACTACCGCTTCTGGTGCACAGTTTTCTCCGAGTTGAATACCACCTCACAAGCCTAGTCAGCCCGTGTGCATGCCGGTGTCTTTCGCTCGGCCGTTAACGTTGATGGTGCGTGTCCTGGCCGTCCAGCATTTGAATTTTCTCAACGTCTACCCTAAGGCGCGCAGGTTTCGGATCGGACGGCCACTGGAAGCCTGACCGGCGGCCGCCACTATTGAATTCGCATCAATGCCGTGGTGTCGATAGAGATCCGCGATTGTCCCGGTCTGGCCGAAATGCTCGACGCCAAGCGAACGGGTGCGATGTCCGAGAACCGATCCCAGCCACGCCAGCGTCGCCGGGTGGCCGTCGAGAACTGTAACCAGGCCGCAATTGGAAGGAACCTCTGCCAGCAGCCGCTCAGCGTGGCTTCGGGCGTGGACCAAGCCGCGCTCGCGAGCGCGTGACGCGGCGGTCCAGCCGGCATTGAGCCGGTCCGCCGAGGTGATCGCCAGCAGTCCGACATCGCGCCTGTCTTCAGCGATGAGACCTACCGCCTCGATCGCTTCAGGTGCCATTGCTCCGGTATAAGCGACCACGATCTGCGCGTTCGGGCCTGGCCTGCGCATCCAGTAGGCGCCATTGACAATGTCTTGGGCCCGCTCGGGCGAGATCATCCGTTTGGGCTGTTCCAGCGATCGGGTGGACAGCCGCAAATAGACCGCCCCGCCGGTCCGGTCACGCAACCAGCTTGTCTCTTCCGGTTCGGATTGGCCGGAGTGCTGGATATAGTCGAAGGACCAACGCAGGATCGTGGCGAGTTCATCGACAAAGGCCGGTTCGAAGCTCGCAAGTCCATCCTGTGCCATTCCGATTAACGGCGTAGCGATCGACTGGTGCGCCCCGCCTTCCGGTGCCAGGCTCACGCCCGAGGGAGTCGCAGCAACGATGAACCGAGCATCCTGGTAGCAGGCATAATTCAGTGCATCCAGACCGCGTTCGATGAACGGATCATAGAGTGTGCCGACCGGCAGCAGGCGCTCCCCGAAGATCGAGTGCGAAAGGCCGAATGCAGACAGCATGATAAAGAGGTTCATCTCGGCGATCCCGAGTTCCATATGCTGGCCTTTGGGAGAAAAGGTCCAGTTGTAGGTCGAGGGGATACGCTCGGACTTGAACAGGTCGGCCATTTCCTCGCGAGCGAACAGTCCGCGGCGGTTGACCCAGGCGCCGAGATTGGTCGACACGGTCACATCGGGCGAGGTCGTGACAATGCGCTTGGCGAACTCCGTATCACTCTTGGCGATCTCATGCATGAGCAGCCCAAAGCCCTGCTGTGTCGACATCGACGGCTGAGCGGAAAAGTCGAGCCGCTCAGGGACCTGGACGGTGGGCGCCGAATAACGGCGCCGGCCCTTTTGGATGAATGGCACTGCGGCGAGAAAATCGCCGAGTGTTTCGCTTGGGACCTCAAGGCCTTCGAACGGCTCCCACTCGCGACCTTCGCGGATGCTCATCGCCTTGCGCAAGATGTCGACCTGCGCCGGCGTCATCAAGCCGGCGTGGTTATCCTTGTGACCGGCTAGCGGCAAGCCGAAACCCTTGATCGTGTAGGCGATGAAACAGGTCGGCCGATTGTGTGTGCCGGCCTTTTCGAAGGCCTCGAGCAATGTCGGAAGGTCATGGCCGCCGAGATTGCCCATCAGCCTCGCCAGCTGATCGTCGCTGCGTCTTTCAATCAGCTGCGACAGCGGTCCTTGGTCGCCGAGATCATCGAGCAGGCGTTTGCGCCAGGAGGCTCCACCTTGGAAGGTCAGTGCGGAATAGAGCTGGTTCGGGCAACGGTCGATCCACTCCCGCAATGCCTCGCCGCCCGGCTCAGTGAACGCGGCCTGCTGCAGAGTGCCGTGCTTCAGAATGACCACATTCCAGCCGAAATTGCGGAAGATCGATTCGAACCGCGCCCAAAGCCCCTCGCGGACGACGGCGTCCAGGCTCTGGCGGTTGTAGTCGACCACCCACCAGGTGTTTTGAAGCCCGTGCTTCCATCCTTCGAGCAGCGCCTCGAAGATGTTGCCTTCATCCATCTCGGCGTCGCCGACCAACGCCACCATGCGGCCTTCGGGCCGCCCATGGCCCCAGCCCTTGGCGCGGACGTAGTCTTGCGTCAGCGATGAAAACAGGGTCTGCGCCACGCCCAATCCGACCGAGCCGGTGGAGAAATCTACGTCGTCTTCGTCCTTCGTGCGCGACGGATAAGATTGCGCGCCCTCGTAGGCGCGAAAATTCTCCAGTTTCTCTCGTGTTTGATTGCCGAGCAGATACTGGATCGCGTGAAAAACTGGGCTTGCATGGGGTTTGACCGCAACGCGATCTTCCGGCCTGAGAACCGCAAAATAGAGCGCGGTCATGATGGTCGCGAGCGACGCGGACGACGCCTGATGCCCGCCGACTTTCATGCCATCGTCGTTGCTCCGCAAATGGTTGGCATTGTGGATCGTCCAGATCGCCAGCCACAAAATCTTGCGTTCCAGAGCCGAGAGCGTGGTGATGTCCTGATTGTCCATGCCTGTCATCCCATGAAGGCAACAGCGTAGGAGGATAGCCTTGACGAAGGTAATCAAATCCAGCTTGTATTGGCTTCATTTTAGCAAAATCAGCCAATTCAACAACAAAAAATGGGTAAATGAGCCAATGCGCCAAATTGACGATATCGACCGCCGGATCATCGCCGCCGTCCAGGAGAACGGCAAGATTACCACCCACGAACTCGCCGAGCGGGTCGGCCTTTCGCCATCGCCGTGTGCGCGGCGCATTCGCATGCTCGAAGATGCCGGCGTTATCAAGGGTTACACCGCGATCATCGACCAGAAGAAGGTTGGCCTGCCTGTCAGCGCCTTTGCTTCGATCAAACTGGAACGCCAGCGTGAAGAGGATCTGGATCGTTTCGCCCAAGCTGTGGCTCGTTGGCCCGAAGTGGCTGACTGCTACCTCATGACGGGCCAGCGTGACTACCTGATGCGCATCGTCGCGCGCGACCTCGAAGCCTACGAGCAATTCCTGAAAGACAAGCTGACACGCCTGGAAGGTGTCGCGTCTATCGAGACCAGTTTTGCCCTTGGCCAGGTCAAACGGTCCGAGGTGCTGCCTCTCCTGTAGATTTTGGCTTTGTACGCGCCGGCAACTTTTGACCTGGTCGGTGCAGCCAGGGCGTTGACTATGAGGCAGCAGAGGGGGCTTTGCACTCGGCCCTCATCGCTACGGATGGTTCGCCTGATCGCTTTCGCGACCCTCAGCGGCGCGTTGCTGGTGGTCGATGGCGGCAACTGTCTAGAAACGCAAAGACTGAAGGCCTGGTCGGCACATATCTCAAGGGTCGATTTTTCAGATTCTCTAAATGCGGCGATGATCGCTACCTGTAGAAAAGGACTTTGCCGCCGGGAATGAGTTGTAGGCAGAAGTCGTAGTCGGCGATGTTCCTCGTCAACAGGACAAGCCCCGATTTCGATGCCTGCATATACAGAGTGCAGTCGTACAGGCAGCGCAGCCTCTGGTCGTCCTGGTAGCCCTGCAGGCGACAGAGCACGCCATTCAGAACAGCAGCGCGGCCAAGGACGTCGGCATCGGGCGTCAGGATCCGGTGTCCGGGCATCGATCGGATGACCTCGGACACCGCCTTATGCACGCCTGCGGTGCGTGGATCCTCGGCCTTCAGGACACCAAGTGTATGGGCCAACTCCTGGATGCAGATGGCTGAATGGTTGTTGTGCCGAGCGCCCATGATCTGCTTCACCAACGCGGGCGCTTTGCCTTGGAGCCTGTCGATGTACACACAGGTGTCGAGCAACAGGGCTTGCCCGCCGAGATCGCCCTCGTTCACGAAGGGCAGCTGATCATCAGGTCGGCGAGCAAGTGTTCTGGTTGGAAAGCCACGGAGCGAGCGAAGGGCTGCTTCAACATCGAATTCTGACACTCAAACCTCAATCAGAAGCCGAGCTTGATGTCTGGATCGATGGCTCCCGCGAGCTTGTTCATGGTCGCGGGGAAATTGTCCTCAAGCGCAACATTGGCGAGAGCGAATTCAAGCAGCTCGGTGTCACCCTTAATGCCCGTCTGGCGCTTAGCCTGCTCAATGAGGGCATGGCTCAAACGTGCTGTGATCCGCTCGTCCTTGGAGCCGATCAGGCCTTTGCGAATGGCAGCTTGAAGCGTCTGCCGAACGACAAACTTCCGCTCGCCCGGCATGTCCTTGTTGACATCCTTACGGATCAGACTCCGCATGCGCTTCTTTTTCGCAACGAAGCGCTGTTGCGGAGCAGTCGATGACGACCGCATTCTCAGCGTCTTCGCCATATCGCTACCTCCTATGTTGTTAGCCAAGTCGTGTGTTTTGGCAAACATAACAGATGGGAGCAGCTTTGTCACTCGGAAGCTCGCTCAGATTGCCGAGCAGCCACGTGTGCACGGCAGCAAACGGCGACTGTCGGAAAACCCTAAGTCAGCGAACGTGAGTCCTGCAGAGATCGCAGGGCGTCTGACGTCAGATCTTTTGCGCAGCGAAACGCGTCCGCAATGCTTGCATCGCAGGTGAGGCCTAAATTGATTTCGCCAGCCGATCGGCCAACGCGTGACGTAGGCCAGCGAGGAATATCTGTCCGCGAGCTTAGATCCACTTGCGCTTTATCGCGATGCCCAGGGCTTGGTAGGTAGTCACGACGTTGAGCTTCCGACGAATGTTCTGCAGCTGGAACTCGACGGCTCGCCGACTGACATTGCGGAGTGCCGCGATATCGTCGTTGGTCTTACCCTGCAGAAGCCATGCGAGACATTCCAGCTGATAGCTCGTCAAAGGGGAGGGCGCCGCGCTCATCAGCCCGTGGTCATTGCGGCTCTGCAAGTAGCCATCGACGAAGGCACCAAGCGTCAGAACGGAATATTCGTCTGCCAGCATGGTGGTGTCGGGTTTCCGCTCACGGGACGAGAATGTGAAGAGGGCACGCCTTCCGAACCCGTCGAAGATCGGGATGGAGATCCCCGAACGGATGCCAAAATTTCGGGCTTCGCCAAAGAACTTTCGGTGAGACTTTCTTGCTGGAACGGGCAACCCGTTCTCCGACCAGGAGTAGGCTCCGCGCCTCGCGGATACCGCTTCGACGACAGGGTCCACCTTGGCGAGGCCGCTGTCGAGATAGTGCTTCTGCCACTCCACCGGATAGTTTGACATGCCATACACGTCGGCCTCGTGGACCGAAAGATAGGTGAACCATTCGAACCCCTGGGCATTTGCGAACCTGCGCAAAGCCTGATCGATGGCGGGCTTGTCCGGCGCTAATTTCAACCAGTCCCGCAGCGTTTCAAACTGTGGCTTCAGAGACTTCATCAACCCTCCTTCGTGCTGCCCCAGCCGCGAAAAGGTGCTTCTCTTATTCAAGTTAAGCAGCGTGAGATCAACCTCCAAAATACAACCACAGCTAGAAGCGCGGTCAATCCTGTGGATTTTCGCAACCTGAATGACCTTCGGAAACCCGTAATGGTCCGCCTGTTCGAACCCTGTTTCTTTTTGCGCTGTGGAAACAGTGCGGAGAAAATGGCATGCGGCTTGTTGCGGTCCGGAATGGCGAAAACAGCGTAGGGAACAGGCTCATTGATCAAATGCAAGCGCTACGGGCGCGCGTGTTCAGGGACCGCCTCGACTGGAACGTAACAGTCAAGTCCGGGCGCGAGACGGATGAGTACGACGCGCTCGATCCGACCTACCTCCTCGCCGTGACGGACGATCTGTGCGATGTTGTCGGGTGCGCACGCCTTCTCCCAGGCTCGGGCCCGACGATGCTTGGCCGGACGTTTCCGTTCCTTCTCGATGGCGAACCTCTGCCGTGTCATCACGGACTGATCGAAAGTTCCCGGTTCTGCGTGGACACGGAACTCGGCATGAGAAACGCGGCACGAGGACTCCACAAGGCGACGGTGGCGCTCTTCGCGGGCATTCTCGACTGGTCGGTGGCCAATGGTTATTCGGAGGTCGCGACCGTTACTGACCTCCGCTTCGAGAAGCTCCTTCGAAGGGCTGGCCTGCCTTTCAACCGACTCGGCGCGCCGCACCCGATCGGAAACACCATCGCGATCGCCGGCATCATTCCCGCCACTCTTCAAAACGCCCTTCGCGTTCGGCCAGACGGTTATGAACCATTCTCCATGGACGCGACCCGGCTCGCAGCGTGAGTGGCCGAACAACCGACACTATCGCATCCAGAAAAGATCGTTCCATGATGCCAACGTCGCAATCGCACCATCGCCTCGTTCGAAAACTTCGCGAGGCCATGGGCAGCACGATCTGCAACACGCTCGACGATGCGCTCGTCGTCGAGATCATGCTGAATCCGGACGGACAGCTCTTCGTTGAACGGATCGGTGAGCCGATCACGCAAGCAGGCAGATTGGCGCCACAAGCGGCCGAGACAATCATTGGCACCGTCGCTCACGCACTCGGAACGGAAGTGAACCTCAACAGGCCGATCATCTCGGGCGAGCTGCCAATCGGCGGCCATCGATTCGAGGGGCTGCTCTCGCCGATCGTTACGGCACCCGTCTTCACGATCCGCAAGCGTGCCACGCGGCTTTTCTCGCTCGACAGCTATGTGCGCGACAAGATCATGACCGAGTACCAGGCGTCGGTGATCCGCAGCGCCGTCGAGAACCGAATGAATATCATCGTTTCCGGCGGCACAGGGACGGGCAAGACTACGCTCACCAACGCGGTGATCGGCGAAATTGTCAGCCTGACCCCGGAACACCGGCTGGTCATTCTTGAGGACACGGCTGAGATTCAATGCGCGGCCGAAAACGCGGTCGCCCTTCACACGACCGATGCAGTGGATATGAGCCGGCTGTTGAAATCCACCATGCGTCTGAGGCCCGACCGGATCATTGTAGGCGAGGTTCGCGACGGTGCCGCACTCACACTGCTGAAGGCGTGGAATACCGGCCATCCCGGCGGCATCGCCACGATCCACGCGAACAGCGCTCTTTCGGCATTGACCCGGCTCGAGCAGCTGACGGCCGAGGTTAGCTCGAGCCCGATGCCTGAAATCATCGGCGAGGCGGTCGACATGGTCGTCGCCATTGAGCGCACGTCGAAGGGCCGTCGCGTTCGTGAACTGCTGGTCGTCGAGGGCCATCGCGACGGTCGGTACCGCATCGAATCCCACGGCAGCGAAGAGGGGCAACGCAATGTCGCGTAAGGCGATCAAGATTTCTCTTGGATTGATTGGTTCACTTGTCCTCCTGGCCGAGCCGGCACTCGCCGCAGGCGGCGGAGGAGGACTGCCCTGGGAAGGTCCGCTTCAACAGATCCAGCAGTCTATCAACGGACCCGTTGCCGGCACGATCGCACTCGCGGCCGTCGCGATCGCTGGCGGCATGCTGATCTTCGGTGGGGAGCTAAACGATTTCGCACGGCGGCTGGTTTATGTCGTGCTCGTTGCAGGCATCCTTCTCGGCGCCACGCAGATCGTCGGGCTGTTCGGAGCTGGCGGAGCAGCGATCGGTGCGCCCAAGGAGGCGCCCGTCGAGGGAAGGGCGCTTGATCCATCTGCGACCGACATCGATGGCTGAGCGCGTCAGCCACCTCCATCGCGTGAGGATTCATCGAGCGCTTTCCCGTCCCAACCTCTTGTTCGGCGCGGACCGGGAGCTGGTGCTCGTGACGGGCCTGGCAAGCGTCATCCTCATCTTCGTCGTTCTGACCTGGTTCTCAGCGATGTTCGGCATCGCGATCTGGATCGTCGTCGTCGGGATGCTGCGCATGATGGCGAAAGCCGATCCGATGATGCGAAAGATCTATCTGCGCCACATCAGTTACCGGCCGCACTACCGGCCGACCTCGACGCCCTGGCGGGCTTACTGAACAGGGGTGCCAGTCATGGTTGCGCTCAAGAAATTCCGGCATTCCGGTCCGTCGTTTTCCGACCTGCTTCCCTACGCAGGTCTCGTGGACAACGGCATCCTGCTGCTAAAGGACGGCTCGCTACTTGCCGGCTGGTACTTCGCCGGGCCAGATTCGGAGAGCTCGACGGACTTCGAGCGCAACGAGGTCTCGCGCCAGATCAACGCGATCCTTGCGCGCCTCGGCACTGGCTGGATGATCCAGGTCGAGGCAGTGCGCGTACCGACCGTCGCCTATCCCAGGCGTGAGGATTCAAACTTCCCCGATGCAGTGAGTGCTGCGATCGACGGTGAACGTCGCAGGCACTTCGAGGCCGAGAGCGGCCATTTCGAAAGCCGGCACGCGATCCTGCTCACCTACCGGACGCCGGAGAAGCGCAAGTCATCATTGGTCAAATATGTCTACTCCGACGACGCCTCCCGCAATGAGCGCTTCGCCGACAGCGTGCTCAATCATTTCCGCACTGCCATCCGCGAGTTCGAGCAGTACATGGCGAGTGTCGTCTCAATCCGGCGCATGGCCACGCAGGAGACGGAAGAACGCGGCGGAATACTAGTCGCGAAATACGACGAGCTCCTGCAGTTCGTACGTTTCAGTATCGTCGGCGAGAACCATCCCGTCCGGCTCCCGGCAATCCCCATGTATCTCGATTTCCTGGTGACGGCCGATTTCCACCATGGCCTGTCGCCGCTGGTCGACAACCGCTATCTGGCAATCGTCGCGATCGACGGTTTTCCTGCGGAGAGCTGGCCCGGCATCCTCAATTCTCTCGACCTGATGCCGCTGACCTATCGCTGGTCTTCGCGCTTCATGTTCCTCGATTCCATCGAGGCGCGGCAAAGGCTGGAGCGCACACGCAAGAAATGGCTGCAGAAAGTGCGTCCCTTCTTCGACCAGCTTTTTCAGACGAACTCCCGTTCGATCGACCAGGACGCGCAATTGATGGTCGCCGAGGCTGAGGACGCGATCGCCGAAGCATCCTCGCAGCTGGTCGCCTATGGCTACTACACGCCGGTCATCGTGATGTTCGACGACGACGAGCGCCGGTTGCGCGACAAGGCGGAAGCGGTGCGCCGCCTCGTCCAGGCTGAAGGATTCGGCGCTCGTATCGAGACTTTGAACGCGACGGAAGCGTTCCTCGGCAGTCTGCCCGGAAACTCCTACGCCAATATCCGCGAGCCGCTGATCCACACCCGCAACCTCTCCGATCTCATCCCGCTCAACTCGGTCTGGTCGGGAAGTGCCGTCGCGCCGTGCCCGTTCTATCCGGAGGCCTCACCGCCGCTCTGCCAGGTCGCGTCCGGCTCAACGCCGTTCCGGCTCAATCTGCATTCCGGCGATGTCGGCCACACGCTGATCTTCGGTCCGACTGGCTCTGGCAAATCGACGTTGCTGGCGCTGATCGCGGCTCAGTTCCGTCGCTACCAGGGCGCGCAGCTCTTCGCCTTCGACAAAGGCCGTTCGATGCTGCCGCTCACGCTCGCCATCGGTGGCGATTACCATGATGTCGGGGCGGGCGAGGGGCTGTCATTTTGCCCGCTCCGCGAACTCGGGACCGATGGCGACCGGGCTTGGGCGGCGGAGTGGATCGAAGCGCTGATTGCGCTTCAGGGCGTCAAGATCACGCCGGATCATCGTAACGCGATCTCGCGGCAGCTTGGCCTGATGGCCGCATCCGAAGGCCGCTCGCTGTCCGACTTCGTATCGGGCGTGCAGTTCCGCGAGATCAAGGATGCGCTGCATCACTACACCGTCGATGGTCCCATGGGCCACCTTCTCGACGCCGAGGACGACGGCCTGACGCTATCGTACTTCCAGACCTTCGAGATCGAGCAGTTGATGAACATGGGCGACCGCAATCTCGTTCCGGTCCTGCTCTATCTGTTCCGCCGCATCGAGAAGCGCCTTACCGGAGCTCCGAGCCTGATTATCCTCGACGAAGCCTGGCTGATGCTCGGCCATCCGGCCTTTCGCGAGAAGATACGCGAATGGCTGAAGGTGCTGCGCAAGGCGAACTGCGCCGTCATCCTCGCTACGCAGTCGATTTCGGATGCCGAACAGTCCGGCATCATCGACGTGCTGAAGGAATCCTGCCCCACCAAGATATGCCTGCCGAATGGCGCCGCGCGTGAGAGCGGCACACGCGAATTCTATGAACGCATCGGCTTCAACGAACGCCAGATCGAGATCGTCGCCACCGCTCTTCCCAAGCGCGAATATTACGTCGTCTCGCCGGAAGGCCGCCGTCTGTTCGACATGGCGCTCGGCCCCCTCACGCTTTCCTTCGTCGGAGCCTCGGGCAAGGACGATCTCAAGAGGATCGCGGAATTGCGGGAGGTTTACGGCCAGCAATGGCCAGGTCACTGGCTCAAGCAAAGAGGAATCGAGAATGCAGACACCTTGCTCAATCCGTGAACCCGGGCAGCGCGGACGTCCGAACGCGCCGATGCTCGCGCTTCTTGCTGGCGTGGCCTTGTTGCCATGGGTGGTCGCGCCCGCGGTCGCCGGCGCCGCCACTGGAAACGCGACTGAATGGACGCAGCTTCTCAACAATTCCGAGCTGGTTGGTCTCGTCGGTCAGTCGGCCGAGCAGATCCAGAACCAGGTCAAGCAGATCACGCAGCTCGCCGAGCAAATCCAGAACCAGATCCGCATCTACGAAAACATGCTCCAGAACACCGCGCAATTGCCTGCCCACGTCTGGGGCCAGGTCGAGAGCGACCTCGGCAAGCTTCAGGGCATCGTCAACCAGGGGCAGGGGATCGCATTCTCGATGGGCAACATCGATGACGTGCTGAAACAGCGTTTCAAGAGCTACGCCGACTTCAAGACCGAGCTTCCCCAAGGCCAGGACTTTTCGAACGCGTGGCAGAGCTGGTCCGACACCAACCGAGACACGGTCGGCGGGACGCTCAAGGCGGCGAACCTCACGACGGAACAGTTTTCCAATGAAGAAGCAACCATGCGCCAGCTCCGCTCGATGTCGGAATCCTCTGACGGCCAGGTGAAGGCCCTGCAGGTCGGACATGAAATCGCTGCGCAGCAAGTCGCCCAGACACAAAAGCTGCGCGGGCTCGTCGCCCAGCAGATGACCATGATGGGTACCTGGTATCAGTCAGAGCAGGCGAAAGAAGATCTCGCGCAGGCACGGCGGGAGAAATTCTTCAACGCCCCGACCAGTAACATTCGCGGCGGCCAGACCATGGAGCCGCATTGGTGAGCAACGGACAATACCTCGGTTTGGCCCTCGCGCTCCTGTTCTTCGCGGGAGGCACTGTTGTGTGGGTATGGACGACGACAACCATGGGGCCAACTGCGAGCTCGCCTTCGTCTCCTGCAACACCATCAGCCCCGGATGCCGAACATGGCAGCCCCGTGGAGAAATTCTTTGGTGGTGACCCGGATCGCAATGTTCGGAAAGGCCAGGAGATGAAGCCGCGATGGTAACGAAACCAAAACGTGGATTCCGGTTCGTCGCCGGAGCATCCGCTGCCATTGTTCTGTTGGCGTGTGCTCCGGCTCTTGCCCAGGATGGCTCGGTGTTGACGGCTCTGGAAAACTCCGTCGTCACCGCCGCCAAGGGTTGGGAATCGACGGTGATCGATGCCGCCCGTTCCCTGTTCTGGATCCTTGCGGGAATAGAGATCGGCATCGCCGCGGTCTGGCTCGCCATCAATGCCGCCTCCCTCGATGCATGGTTCGCGGAACTGGTTCGACGGATTATGTTCGTTGGCCTTTTCGCGTTCATTCTCGAAAGAGGGCCGAGCTTCGCGAAAGCAATCGTCGACAGCCTGTTCAAGATTGGTGCCAACGGTGGATCGGCCTCGCCCGCCAATGTCTTCGACGCCGGCATACGTGTCGCCTCGAAGATGTCCGAGCAGGCGAAGTTCGGCCTGTTCGAAGACAACGCGCTGGCGATCGCCGCCGTCTTCGCCATGGTCGTGGTGGTTGTTTCTTTTTCGCTTGTCGCTGCGATCTTCGTTGCGGTCATGGTCGAGATGTATGTCGGCTTGCTGGCTGGCATGATCATGCTTGGCCTTGGCGGCTCGTCCTTCACCAAAGACTTTTCTGTCCGCTATCTGGTTTACGCTTTCTCAGTGGGCATGAAGCTGATGGCGCTTGTCATGATAGCGCGCATCGGTTCCGAGGTTCTGCTCGGTCTGGCGGAAGCGCCGACCGCGACATCGGACCAGTTCATCACGACGCTTGCTATCGCCGGCATATCAGTCGTGGTGTTCATCATTTCCATGTATGTGCCGGCCATCCTGCAAGGTCTTGTGCAGGGTGTTTCCGTCACTGGCGGTATGGAAGCGATCCGGCACGGCGGTCAGACATCATCGGTGGCGCTCGGCGCCGGCGCACTTGCCTACGGCGGGGCGAGGGCCGGAGCCTCGGCATATTCCGAGGCCAGACAATCGGGCGCGTCATTCGGTTCGGCGGCCATCAAGGGCGTTTTCTCCGGTGTGGGATCGGCAGGCGGAGCCCTGGCTTCGGCCGCCAAGGATCAGGCAATCGGAGCGCCTGGATCCTATGGGACGTCTACGCTCGGCCTGGCCAACGCCAAGCTGGATGGCGGACGGTCATCACCGAAACCACCTTCCGGGAAACCCAGCTCAACACCCAAACAATAACCCCTTCACGGAAAGCGAGACCTGCACTGATGGCCAGACGCGACCATCCGGATAATCCCTATCTTGCCGCCCGGCAGGAATGGAACGAGCGCTACGGCAGCTATGTGAAGGCAGCGAGCGCCTGGCGCATCGTCGGCATCACCGGCATGGCGATGGCGGTGATCGGCTTTTCCTATGCGCTTTATCAGAGCACGCAGGTGAAGCTGGTCCCCTACATCGTCGAGGTCGACAAGCTCGGTACGGCCGCCGTCGCCGGCTACCCACAGCAGATCGAATATGCTGACCCGCGCGTCGTGCGCGCGACCCTCGGCGGCTTCATCACCAGTTTCCGCTCGATTACACCCGATGCCGTCGTCCAGAAGCAGTATATCGATCGCACCTACGCGTTGCTGCGCACTTCCGATCCGTCGACAGAGAAGATCAACAACTGGTTCCGGGGGAATTCGCCATTCGAGAAGGCGAAGTCGGCAACGGTGGCGATCGAGGTCAACAACGTCGTGGCGCTTTCGAACCAGAGCTACCAGATCGATTGGACGGAATTCGAACGCGACCGCAAAGGCAAGGAAACAGCGACACGCCGTTTCCGCGGCATCGCAACGGTAACCCTTACCCCTCCACATGACGAAGAAATCATCCGACTGAACCCGATCGGGCTGTACCTGCGGGACTTCGATTGGACGGCGCAGCTATGAGACCGGGAAGGCCCTCTGCAATGATATTTTCAACACTTCGAACGAGCTGCGCCGCCGCGGCGATCGCCGTAGCGGTCAATGCGCCCTCGCTTGCGCAGGATCTCAGCGCGAATGAAAGCAAGGGCACGAACATCTCAGGCGAATGGCGCGGGTCGCGTGGTTTGGTCACCAAGGGACCCGATGGCAAGGTCATCTTCCTTTATGGCGAAGTCCAACCATCCCTGGTCTGCTCACCGCTTCAGGTCTGCGACATCGAACTGCAGGCCGGCGAAGTCGTCCGCGATGTGCTGGTCGGCGACACGGTTCGATGGAAAGTCGAACCCGCGACGTCCGGCGCCACCGGCGAACAGTCCGTTCATCTAATCGTCAAGCCGTCCGAGCCGGGGCTTGTCTCTTCGATGGTGGTGACGACATCGCGGCGGACCTACCACGTCCAGCTCAAATCGCATCAGACGCAGTACATGGCCCGTGTCGGCTTCGAGTATCCCGAAGACGTCAATCAGAAGTTCGCCGCGATAACCGCGCGGCTAGAGGCCAGCACCATTCCAGGCGCGGGTGTTCCGGCAGAAAACCTGAACTTCGCCTACCGCACCAGTGGTCGGGCTCGCTGGAAGCCAACCCGCGTCTATTCGGACGGAACGAAGACCTACATCCAGTTCCCATCCTCCTTTGCAGGCCAGGACGCGCCGGTGCTGTTCGTCGTGTCGGGCGGGGAGAACCGCATCGTGAACTACCGGGTGAAAGGCGACATCATGATTGTCGACTACATGGTCGACCGGGCGGTGCTGGTTTCCGGTGTTGGCTGGAAACAGGAAAAGATCACCATCAAGAGGGGAGGGTGACCATGTCCTGTTTCGGAAGGATCCGACCGGTGCGGTCGGTCACGCACATCGCGGCAATAGCCGTTGTCACAACTGGGCTCGCTGCCTGCCAGACCGCTGGCAAGGATGGCGTCATTGCCAGCACGGCCAAGGTCGAGCTCTCGCCCGCATCGGCCAATGCGATTGCCGGCGACATGGTAAGCAAACTCGCCGAGGTGGTGGGTCCAGGCAAAGGCACGATTGTCCTCAAACCCGACGGATCCCCGTTCGGAACAGCGCTCGAAACGTCGCTGAAGGGCTGGGGCTATGCCGTGGCCTCGCCCAATCAGAAAACCGAGGATGCAGGGAAAATCCACCTCGCCTATGTCGTCGACGGTTTTGAGGGCAGCGTGCTGGCCCGGCTCTCCACCTCGACTGTCGATCTCGGCCGCGTCTACTCGATAACTGGTGAAGGCGCATCGCCATCGAGCCCGCTTTTCATCATGCGGCACGGCTAGGGGAGGGATCGTCCTTGTCTTCCCTGGATATCTCGCCCAAGCCGCTCGGCGGCGACGTCGCGCCAAAAATCCGGCGCCTGAACCGGCTTCCCGTGATCGTGGCAATCGTGCTCGCAATCCTGTTCTTTGCCGTCATCATCTACGGCCTCTCGACCCGCGGGCTCAATCTCCGGGGCAATGACGGGATCGGATCATCGTCGGGATCTTCGCCGGCGCGCGATTTCGCCGACCAGCTCAAACGCGGAATTGGCAATGGGGTGATTGACGCGCCAATAGAACCATCAGTGTTCCGGCCGTCCCCCGCTCCGGTGACCGCCACGCCACCGGCCAATCCGTTCAAGCCGGCACCATCCGGCGCTACACAGGCACAAGCACCCGAACCGGCGCTCGAACCGGAAGCCGTCTGGCGCGCCCGCCTTCAGCGAGAGCAGGAGGAACAATATCTTCGCGAGCGGCATCGTCAGCGCCTGGCTCGCCTGCAGGCAAACGACGCCGCCTATGATTCCCCGATCGCTACAAGCATAGGCGACCACGGCACCAAGGAAGCTGGGCAGGGCGCCGCCGCCGGCTCCGACGGCGCGAACTCACCTCGTTCGGCCGCGGATCTGTACGCCGCAGCAATGCGGGCCGGGCTTGGCGGCCAGACCGGCGTGGACGCGAACGGGCAGGGCGCCAAGACCGATTTCTTCAATCGGGACCTCAAGGACCTCGGTTATCTGCCAAATCAAGTCGTCCCGCAGATGTCGCCTTATGAATTGAAGCGGGGCGCGGTCATTCCGGCAACACTCATCACCGGCGTGAATTCCGACCTGCCCGGCCGCATCTCGGCCCAGGTTTCACAGAACGTCTATGACAGCGCCACCGGCCATCGCCTGCTCATTCCGCAAGGCGCGAAATTGTTTGGCCGCTACGATTCGAAAGTCACTTTCGGCCAGCGCCGGGTTCTCGTCGTCTGGACCGACATCATCTTCCCGGACGGCGCCACCTTGCAGATCGACGGAATGGCCGGAACAGATGCCGAAGGCTATGGCGGTTTCAAGGACCGCGTAAACAACCACTATCTGCGCATCTTCGGATCCGCGATATTGGTGGCCGCGATCGGCGCGGGCGTCGATATGGCGATCCCCGAGGATCGCAATACGCTCGGTTCCGAAAACAGCGCGGAGAACGCGGCACGTCGATCGTTCGCCGAAACCTTCGGGCGCGTGGCGGAGCGCACCATTTCGAAAAACATCGACGTTCAACCGACATTGGAAATCCGGCCGGGTTACAAGTTCAACATCCTCGTTGATCAGGACATCGTGTTTCCAGGGAGCTATCCGACGAGATAGTTGCTAGTGACGTACCGCTTCTCCCGCCGAACTTTGCGTTCCTGAGCAGTGAATAGCGGTATCAAAAGTGGAGCGAGAACAGCGCAATCGTTGAGAAAAATCCGAATTCTGATCTCGCCGTTTTCGGTACAATAGAAATCCGTACACAGTTTGCGGACACTCTTGGCTCCGATTTGGCCACTTGCAAACCACCGCGACCGACTGTCTGGAAAACGGTCGTATTCCGGACACCACTGCCGGTCTCATTGCGAGCTTCATCATCGGCATCGTTGCCTCGCTCCTTGGCTTAGCCGGCGGCGAATTTCTGATCCCGACTTTGGTGTCGCTGTTCGGCGCCTCGCGCGGGCAGCCTTTCCTTAGCGGTGAGCCTGCCGACGATGCTGGTGGGCTTTACCCGCTACAGCCGCGACCAGAGCTTTCGGTCATCCACCGCAATCGCGGTTTCCTGCTGGTCATGGCCGTCGGCTCGATCGTCGGCACGTTCATCGGCGGGCAGCTGCTGGGTATTGTCCCGAATACGTTTCTACTTCCGGCTCTAGCTGCGATCCTCGTCATTTCAGCGATGAAGATCTGGCGGCATACCTAGACAAGTGTTGCGTCAATCCGTTCTTTCTGCTCAGAATCTCTGTTGATGGGGATGGAGTTCCCCGAAACCGCCCGCAAGGGCTGATGACTCCTACCGCAACACCATGGCGGTAGGCGCGCATCCAAAACGCAGCCCGCCGTCCGGCGGGTTTTTCATGCCCGCCCCAACCGAAAGGAGCGCGCATGTCGTTTACTACCTGTCTGATAGTCATGGTTGGGGGCGCCTTTGGCACCCTGGCCCGCTATGGCGTCTCAGTGCTGGCTCTGCCCATGAGCCGTGAGTTGCCGTGGGGAACCATCGTCACGAACATCACGGGGTCATTTCTCATCGGGCTGTTCGGGACGCTAACCCTTGCCCAGGGGCGCTTTCCGGCCTCAGAAAACCTCCGCCTCTTCGTGATGATCGGCTTCTGCGGCGGCTATACGACTTTTTCGTCGTTTAGCCTGCAGACGTTCGACCTGCTGCGCCAGGGCGCCATGACGCGGGCGGCCGTCAACATCTTGGCATCTGTGGCGCTCTGTGTCTGCGCTGTGGCGCTGGGCCACTTGGTTGCCGCGCATTTCAACGGCGGCGCTGCACAGATCTCACAGATCGACCTCGAGGAGGAGGGTGAAACAGCGCCAGCACAGAACTCCTGATGAAAGACAACACCGGCAGCGTGCAATGAACATGCGGCAAGTGTCTGAGGTCGGCCCCGCACGGCGCCGGCGGCCGGCACGGAACCGAGTGCAGGCGAGTTGTCGGTGGCGAGCGACGCCGGGGACTGTCGAGCATGCCGATAAATCTGCAAATCTGGGGGGTAGCCGGTCTTGCCACCCTGGGCGTTATCGCCCGGCCGTTCGGGTTGCCGGAATTCATCTGGGCGGTCCTCGGCGCCCTGGTCATGCCGCCGGCATTGATCCTCGCTCTTGGGACGCTTTTCCTGGAACCGCGCTGATTGTCTCTGTGAAGCCCCGTCCGGATCAACTCGCCGCCGGCGGCACGGTGACGGCATTTTCCTCCTGGGCGGCAAACACGTTCTGGGCGTAGGCGTCCAGAATTCCTTCGCACCTGGCCAGCCACTCCCGCGCGTCCTTTGCCAGCGGGGCGGTGTAAAAATCGTTTTTCTCGATTTTGGCGAACCAGGTCTTGAACTTGGCGTATTCCTGCTCGTTTTCCTCCAGCTCGGCATAGGTGAAATGCTTCACGCGCGTCTCCTCGGCGATCTCGCGCTCATAGGCATCGCATTTGCTGATCAGCTCCTTGTACTCCTCGTCACGATCGGCGTTGAAGCGCCGTACGATTTTGTCTTCCTCGCGAGCATCCAAACCGGCCGTGGTCATCAGCACGGCCTCGCCGTCCATCTCGGCGATCTCGTTTTCCAGCACCTTCAGGCGCCGCAGATGGTCATCGGATTTCGGCAGCAGGCACACGCCGCCCTGCATGTAGACCGCGCCCATGCCTTTGAGCTTGCGCCACACCGCGATGCGCTTGCGCGCCGGCTCCGGCGGCACTTTATAAGTCAGCAACAGCCATTCGAGTGTTTTCACGGCTCACCTTGTCTGTTACGGTCGTAACATGACTATCGAACACAACGCAGCAAAGGTCTCGTCCCTACCATACGCGTCGGCCATACCAATGGCAGGCCCGGTGGTGGATGGCCAGTCCGATGCGGTTAGAACAACGCCACGGCGTATCGCGGTCGGCTTGCTGGCGATCGCGAGCGTCACCTGGCTGGTTGTCCGCGAGGGTGATCTCGCGGCCTATCCCGGCGGCAATCTGGTTTTGGCGTGCGGTATTTTCATCGTGCTGTCGCGCGTCCTCCCCCATTGAGAGTGTCATCAGCATGATCCGCGCGTTTCACAAACCTTGGCGATTCTGGCGCCGCACCGCAAAGACCCTGGTTGGCGGCGTCGGTCTGGTTGCCGCCGGGTTAGCCCTTTGGGCAGCCTTTGTTCAGCTCACTCACAATGTTCATGTGGTTGAGCCTGGGGCGCTCTACCGCTCTGCCCAGCTGTCGCCCACGATGCTGGATGAAATGATTCAGGCGCACCACATCCGCACCGTCATCAATCTGCGCGGCGCCGCCCCAGGCGAAGCCTGGTACGATCAGGAAGCGGCAGCCGTCCACGACGCCGGCGTGACCCTGGTGAGTTTGCCAATGTCGGCGAATCGCGAGCCTGACGGTGCACTGCTGGCCGATTTGATTCAGACGCTGCGCACGGCGCCGCGCCCGATCCTGGTTCATTGCAAGTCCGGCTCGGACCGGACCGGTCTGGCGGCTGCGCTGTTCGAACTGCTGAATGAAGGCAAGACGGCGGCGGAAGCCGATAACCAACTCTCATTCCGCTATGGGCATTTTCCATGGCTGACCAGCCGTACCGGCGCCATGGACCGCACGTTTCAGCGCGTCGTAGAATCCCGTCAAACTGTCCTCAAAGTGCCCGCCGATGCCTCCCTACAATAACCTTCGAGAACGCGGCCGATCTATTATGACAAGCCTGCGGGAATCCGGACTCCTGCCGATTGTCGCCGTCTTCCTGGCTGGGAGCCTGATCCTTGGATTTGGCTTCTTGGCCGAAGAGGTCCTGGAGGGCGACACGACTGGCTTCGACATGGCGGTGGTCATGGCATTGCGTAGCGGCGGTAACCCCGCCGATCCCATTGGGCCGGCATGGGTGGAAGAGATGGGCCGCGATGTCACCGCGCTCGGCAGTTTCGCCTTTCTTGGCTTCGTATTCGTAGCCACGGTCGGGTACCTTTTGCTGATGCGCCAGCGCGCGTTAGCTCTGCTTATGAGTGTCGCCGTACTCGGTGGCGTCATCATTAGCACCGCACTCAAGATGGGCTTCGACCGGCCACGCCCCGACATTCCCCACGCCGCGCGCGTCTTCACAGCCAGTTTCCCAAGCGGGCATGCGACGCTGTCAACCATTACCTTCCTGACGCTTGGGGCGCTGCTAACCCGCGTCAATACGCAACCGCGCATCAAAACCTATTTTGTCGCACTGACGGTGTTTCTAACTGTCATGGTTGGTCTCAGCCGCATCTATCTCGGGGTGCACTATCCGACCGATGTGCTGGCCGGCTGGTGTGTCGGCGCGGCGTGGGCGATTCTGTGCTGGGTTGGCGCGCTGTGGCTTCAAGGGCTTGGCAATATTGAGCAGCCTCATGTACCGCCGCCTTCATCAGCAGACCACAAACCACGAAAGGTATAGCAATGATTTCATGGGCAACGGCGGCGCCGGCCGTCACAGCGGCTTTCCTAGCTTCGCTGGTCGAAGTGGTCGAGGCGTTCACCATCGTGCTGGCGGTGGGCACCGTGCGTGGCTGGCGCCCGGCGTTGACGGGAACCGGGGCAGGGCTGGCCCTGCTGGTGCTACTGGTACTCGCGCTCGGCCCACTGCTCAACCAGGTGCCGCTGCACGCGTTGCAGCTGGTCATCGGCGTGCTGCTGCTTCTGTTCGGCCTGCGCTGGCTGCGCAAGGCGATCCTGCGCTCGGCCGGCGTGCTGGCGCTGCATGATGAAGCCAAGGCCTTCGCGGCCGAGGAAAAGAGTTTGCAGGAGGCCGCGCACCGTCAAGACGCACACCTCGACTGGATCGCGGGCATCACCGCGTTCAAAGCCGTGGTGCTGGAAGGGCTCGAAGTGGTGTTCATCGTCATTGCGGTCGGTGCGGGCAGGGGGCTGCTAGTGCCGGCGGCGTTCGGCGCGATCGCCGCCTGCGTGCTGGTGCTGCTGATCGGGGTGCTGGTGCACAAGCCTCTGGCGCGGGTCCCTGAAAACACCCTCAAGTTCGGTGTAGGCATCATGCTGTCGGCGTTCGGGGTATTCTGGACCGGCGAGGGGCTGGGGGTGGACTGGCCCGGCCGCGATCTGGCGATACTGGCCTTCGTGGCGATCTTCCTTGTGGTTGGCCTGGTGACGGTGAAACTGGCGAGGCGCCCAGCTATGGAGACAAGAGCATGAATGTGGTGACGCTGATCCTGCGCGAGTTGGTGGGCATGTTTATCGATGACGAGTCCTTGGCCATTGCTGTTCTGGGAGTGGTGGCGGTAGCTGCCACGCTGTCAAGCTGGCTGGCAGTTCCGGGGCCGATCGTCGGCGCTGTGCTCCTTGTCGGCTGCGTGGTCGTGGTGATGGCCAGCGCTCTCAAAGCCAGCCGAAAGAGCCGCTAGAGCAGGATCCGCTCCACCTCGTCGAGGTTCACGTCGTCATTCCGGCGGTCATAGAGTTGGGTGGTCCGCGTCGAGGAGTGATTGGCCATCTGTGCGGCACGCTCCAGCGTGCCGCCATTCTTCAGGTAGGCGGTGATGCCGGTGGCCCGGAAGGTGTGATTGCCAATTTTGGCAAGAATGCCGGCCGCCGCCGCGCGACGCACCACCATGTGGTAGGCGTTGTTGCGGGGCAGGGCGGTCCGGGTCAGACGGCCGGTGCCTCGACCAATGGTCGGGAACAGCGGCGCTGTTAGGTCCGCGCTCACGCCGGAGCGCTCGAGGTAAGCGTGCAACGCGGCTTCGAGGTTGTGGTGGCAGGGCATTTCATGCCGCTTGCCACCTTTTTCGTGTTGCCTCACCCATAGGCGCTTGTTCTGGTAGAACACGTCGCCGACCTTCATGCCGACGGCCGCGCCGACACGGGCGAAGCTTTGACCATCAAGCTTATCAGCGCCCGATCGCGCAGCCCTATGGGTGTGTCATCCTCAATGCTGTCGATCAGCTGGCGGGCTTCAGCCGGCTCGAGCACCGGCGTTTTGCCTCGCTTGGCGCTAAATTTCGGGCCGCGCACCGCTGCCGCAGGGTTGAGTCGCACGATTTGCTGGATGACCAGCCAGTCGAACAGCGCTCGGATGGCCGCCAGGTGCTGTTTGACGGTTGGCGCCGAGTGACCATCGCCCAGCTCTTGCACGTAAACGCCGACGTGAAGCGGCTGCACGTCATCAAGAGTGGTTAGGCCGGCAGCTTTGCACCAGGCAATGACGTTGCCGATCGTCGTCCATAGGATTTCCGGGTGTTCACGTTGCTGTGGTGGTTCAGGAAGAATTCCAGCACGCGGGTCTGCGCCAGCGGACCGCTGTCGCGGATCAGGTCCGGGAGGTCGTTCGCTTTGAATGTCACCAGCTGCGTCATGGTGCGAGCATACGGCCATTCTATATAACATAAAGGACATTATGTTATATAAGATTGGCCTCTCGACGAGTGGCTTGTCGATTTCAGCAATCCTCTGCCAAATGAGCAGAGAACGATTGCCACACCAGTCGCGATGGTGGCGATGGCATCTTGTGGACTGGCGTCACAACTCAGTGACGCAGCAATCGTAGATGGCCGCCAGCTCGTCTGCCTTGGCACTTGCAAGCATGAACGCATCAAGCGGGAAGGCGTGGTCTTCAGCCTCGTCTATTTCGTCGCCGGTTGTCGCCATGACCCAAACCGACCAGAAATGCTCGGTCAGGGGTTCTTCGGTCGCGTCGATAAGGCCCTGTGAGCCGTCTGGATAATGGCCCGTGCGGGCGATAAAGACTTCGTAGCTGATGTTCGTGGTCATGCGGATTCCTCCCGATGTTGCCCTGGCGCGACCATCGCGCCCGGTTCGGCCACAGATGGGAGCCGCAAACCGCCGCCGGAACGGGCGGGCCAGGGGTCAACGGCAACCCGGGAGTGCAGCGAATTGAGCGGCAGCCGATTGACCACGGCAGGTTTTGGCTCATGCCGGCTGAAAACCGGGGTGAGGGACTTCCAACGGAGGAACATGACCGCCAGCTCGGCACATCGCTCTTGGCTTCGCGGATAGGGGCCAAGCCACCTCAGCCTTTCTAGGGCTTCGCAAGCGACCGGCGGCCGCCATGTGGCAATGATATTCTGGCCAAACAACGGTAGTGGCGATGATTACTGGTTGTTTTTTGTGGCCATCAATTCATTGCAACTCGCTGATTTCGTGCCGCTGCTTGGCAGCGAAATACCGAAACGACACGGCATGACGCAGGTTGTTGAGGCGATCTTAACCCCGGATGAGCTATGGAACCATCGCAAACCTACACGCATTCAGCGAGACAGGCGCGCCTTTGATCTCTCGTCGGCTCGGCAAATCTTGTCGCGCTGGAAGCACCAAGGTCGCCTTTCTTCTGGAGAGGGTAAATGAGTAGCGAGAGCGGCAGTAAAGCGCCTGCCAACGCCGAGTCGAGCGTAGTCGACGTGGCGATTGTCGGCGCTGGATTGGCCGGCACGACAATGGCAATTGTATTGGGAAAAGCCGGGCGCAAGGTGGCGCTGATCGATCCGCACCGCGTCCATCACGACGAGTTCAGGGCCGAGAAAACTCGCTCGGAGCAGATGCAACTGTTCGAGAAGATCGGCCTCGGTCGTGTCGTTGGGGGCCTCGTCACCCCGACGCCCGAAATTCTTGTCTTCCGCTTGGGCCAGTTCTTCCAACGCAAGCTGGATTCGGAGTTCGCTTTCTCCTATGGCCCGCTGGTAAACGGCCTGCGCGAGGCCCTGCCGACCGAAGTGCCGCTGACGGTGGGCAAAGTCGCCGAGGTCTCGACTGGACCGGACCGGCAGCGCCTGGTGCTGGTCGACGGCGCCGTCATCAATGCTAGACTCTTGGTAGTGGCCACCGGCTCCGGCGAGGCAATCCGCCGTGCAATCGGCGTGGAGCGCGTCGAGGAATCGAAGGCGCATTCCCTGGCGATCGGATTCGACCTTGCGATCTCGCCGCAGGAATTTGGCTCTCAGTGCCTCACCGCCTACCCTAGGAATATCGTGCACCGCATTCCCTTTCTTACCATCTTCCGGATCGGTAACCGGATGCGGGCCAACATGTTTTCCTACCGGACCGTTGCCGACCCGTGGACGCAAGCGTTTCGTGCGAACCCGCAACAGATGCTTCTGCAAATGATGCCGGAGATCGCCGCGCAATGCGGCAACTTCGCCGTCGCTAGCCCGGTCGAGCTCAGGCCGGTCAGCCTGACGACCACCAGAAACCACCGCCGCAGCGGCGTGGTCTTTATCGGCGACGCGTTCTCCACGACATGCCCCGCGCAAGGCGACGGTATCCGCCGGGTGCTTACTGATGTCGATCGCCTGTGCTCGACCTACATCCCCGCCTGGCTGGAGACGCCTGGCATGGGCATAGAGAAGATCTGTGCTTTCTACGACGACCCGATCAAGATTGCCGCCGACGCTAGCGCCATGCGCTCCAGCCTCTATGCCAGGGCAATCACCACCGAGGCCGGATTGGAGTGGCGAATCCGCCGGCTGCGCAACAACACCGCTCGCCAGCTCATGATCGTCGCCCGCAAAATGCGTCATCTGGGACAGCGGCGGACAACGGCTATCCGTGAGGCAACCTGAAGTCATGCGGCCAAGCGTTCGCGGCTGTTCGCGAATGCCCGAATTCAAGTGAATGCAATCGCCAACGCAGTATTAGGAGCGACAGGCACTCCGGCTTTTCGAGATTGATTCCGATCCATCACAGAGCGCATAGCTAGCAGACTGATGCCGTAATGCGCGAAAACGGAGCTGTCGTTCCATCAAATATGCTATGCTTCCTGTCAAGGGGTATGTATTAGCGCCATATGCAGTCCAGTCGTTTGCTCGAAGTGTTTCTGGCCTTTCTTCGTCAGGGTTTGACAGCGTTCGGTGGTCCCGTTGCCCATTTGGGATATTTTCGCGCCGATTTCGTTGAACGGCGAAAATGGCTGACCGAAGCGACTTATGCGGACCTGGTCGCGATGTGCCAGTTTTTGCCCGGTCCCGCCTCCAGTCAGGTCGGGATGGCCATCGGTTTGCTGCGGGCAGGCTATGCGGGATTGCTCGCCGCATGGATCGGCTTCACGCTCCCGTCGGCCATCGCCATGACGCTGTTTGCCTACGGCGTCAGCCAATGGGGCGATATTGCCGGATCAGGCTCGCTCCATGGCCTCAAGGTCGCGGCTGTCGCCGTGGTCGCGCTCGCGGTCCTCGGCATGGCGCGGTCGCTGGCACCAGACCGCATGCGGGCATCTGTGGCGGTCGCCGGCGCCGTGCTTGTCACCGCCTTACCCGGAGCGTGGGGCCAGGTCTCCGCAATCATGATGGGAGGGCTGTTCGGTCTCATTTTTCTGCACCGCGAAGTCAGAAACGACATCGAGGATATGCCTGCATTCGGTTCCCGCTCTGTGGCCATTGGCGCCCTTGCCCTGTTCTTCGCGCTGCTCATCGGCCTGCCCTTCCTCGCGGCGGCCACGCACAACCAGGCCGTCCAGCTGGTGGCCGCATTCTTCAGGGCCGGGTCGCTGGTTTTTGGCGGCGGCCATGTCGTGCTGCCGCTGCTGCAAGCCGATGTCGTCGGCACCGGCTTGATGACCAATGATACCTTCCTGGCAGGTTACGGTGCGGCTCAAGCGGTGCCTGGGCCGCTGTTCACCTTCGCGGCCTATCTCGGCGCGATGGTCGGGGCGAATGGCAACGGATGGCTGGGGGCGGCCCTTTGCACCGTGGCGATATTTCTACCGTCGATGCTGCTCATCGTCGGCACCGTGCCGTTCTGGGATGCCTTGCGTCGCAAACCCATCGCGCAGGCCGTTCTGGCTGGGGTCAATGCTGCGGTCGTCGGGCTTCTGCTGGCAGCTCTATATTACCCGGTGTGGACCTCGGGGATTATGAATGAACGTGATTTCGTCCTTGCCGCCGTGGCCTTCCTGCTTCTATTCCTGTGGCGGTTCCCGCCATGGCTCGTCGTCATCCTGTGCGCGATCGGAGGCGCGGTGCTGGCGTGAAAGAAGCTGTCTTTGAGGGTGCTACAGTGATCGGCGCCGGCGCGGCGGGCTTGGCTGTCGCACATGCGCTGGTAAAGGCCGGGGTGGCGGTCCAGATCATCGAGAAGGAGGATGTCCTCGGTGAACCTTGGCGCAGGCGCCACAAGCACCTGCACCTGAATTCACACCGCGACCTGTCAACGCTTCCCGGCGTTGCCTATCCGGAGGGAACACCGGCCTTTCCCTCGAAACATGCGGTCATCCGTCATCTGAAGGAATTCACCGACACCCACAGGCTGCCGGTGGAGGCTGGTGTGGCCGTTGATGAGATCATGTTCAACGGCGATCATTGGGCCGTGCAGACCAACACCGGCTTCCGCCTGACCCGTCACGTCGTCGTCGCCACCGGGCGCGATCGACAGCCATACATTCCGGAGTGGAAAGGGACGATGGAATTCACCGGCCGGATCATCCATTCGGCGGATTTTGGAGATGCGAAGGACTACGTGGGGAAAAAGGTGCTTGTCGTCGGCGCCGGCAACTCGGGTTTCGATGCGCTCAACCACCTGGCGGGTGTCAATGCCACAAGAATCTGGTTGTCTGCGCGCACTGCCCCCGCGATCTTGCCCAAACGAATTGGGAAAATTGCAGTGCACAGGCTTTCGCCGATCATCGCCAGATTGCCATTGTGGCTCGCGGATGCGGTGATAACGGGCCTTCAGCGTATCGCCTTCGGCGACCTGCGAAGGCTCGGTATGGCGGTACCCTCCTCCGGCGGGGTGAGCCGCCTGGCCTCCGAAAACATCGCAATCGCGACTGATGATGGCGCCGTGCACGCCATCAAGAACGGGAAAATCATTGTGCTGCCGACGGTTCGTGAGTTTACCCGCGACAGCGTGATCCTGGCGGACGGGTCGTCAGTCTATCCGGATGTTGTGATCGCCGCGACCGGCTACAGGCCGGGGCTTGAGCACTTGGTCGGCAAACTTGGCGTCCTCGATGGTAGAGGCGTTCCGCTGTTCAATAGCGGCATGACTGATCCGAAATTGCCCGGCCTCTGGTTTACGGGAATGCGGCCCAACATTCGCGGCTGCTTTGCCAATGCACGGATTCAGGCGCACGCGATCGCCGCCAAAATCAGGAAGCTGGGACCACAGCCGCGAAGGTTAAACAGAACGACGAAATTCGTTGCGTTGAAAGGACTGTGTCGAGTTCCAGGGCGTTACATGAACTCGCTGGCGCGTCTCGACCAGTTCGAACCAATACCCGAGTTCTTGGGCGAGACTCGCTGCACCGTAGCGTGCAGTGGCAAGGCCGCCGCACCATTCCGGTCCGTCCATCGCAAAAGTGGCGATGATGACGTGGCCCCCGCCCTTCAAGGCTCGTCTTAACCGGGCCACGTAGGCGCACGGTCCGGCTTTTCGGTGAGGAAATGAAACGCAGCACGGTCGTGCCAGATGTCGTAGGTCTCCGCTGGCGTCCACCTCGTGGCGTCGGCAACGAGCCACCGGTCTGGTCGGCCCGTGCGCCAAGGCGGGCTCTGGCGCCCTTCAGGGCGGCCCGGGACAGATCAAGCACCGTGAATTTCTAAAGCCCCTTTCGGCCCCAATGCATTATTGGGACACAGATATACGGTAGGCGGGGTGGCGTCGTTATGAGGTGCCAATTCTGAGCGGCAGGAATCCGTCGCTGTCGACCACCAAGCTGTCTGACCAGACAGGCGTCACGACACGAAAGTGGTGAATCTGTCCGACATTTAAGAACATACGGTGATCAAGCGGCCAGCATGGACGTCTCGCGCCGAAGCGGCCTGAGGTCGAGACTGTCAGTCGGGGTCCAGATGTAATCGCCGGTCAGGCTGATATGCTGCCATCCGAGCGGCGTGATGTGCTTGATCACGTCGGCCGGCGTCGCAATGCCTTCGCGATTGAGCTCGGCGAAAGTCGGTTCGAGATAGAGCGTATTCCAATAGACGATGGCGTTGATGAGCAGGTTCAGCCCGGACGCCCTGTAGAACTGGCTCTCGAAGGTTCTGTCCCGCAGCTCTCCGAGACGATTGAAGAACAGCGCCCGGGCCAGAGTGTTCTGGGCCTCGCTCTTGTTGAGACCGGCGGTGGCGTTCCTGCGCATTTCAGGGTTCTGCCACCATTGCGGCAGGAAGATGGATCGATTGATGCGTCCGATGTCGCGCAGGGCGAGCGCCAGTCCGTTTTGGCGCGGGAATGCGGACAGTTTCGCCAGCAGGGTCGAGGGCCGCACCTGGCCGGAACGGATCGTGGTAACCAGACGCAGGATGTCATTCCAGTTCGCCTTGATCCGCTCAACGTTGATGGGCTCGCCAACGAGCGGGGCGAGGTTTTCGGGAGGCGTGTCGCCCGGGAATAGATAGAGCCGGCGATCCTTGAGACCGCGCAGCCGGGGCACGAGCTGGAACCCGACAAGATGACAAAGAGCGAAACTCATATCGCTGACCCCGCCGGTGTCGACATAATGGGTTTCGATGGCGAGATCGCTGCCATGATAGAGCAACCCATCGAGAACATAGATGGCCTCGCTCGCATTGGCGTTCATGGCGATGATGTGGAACGCGCCATACTGGTCGGAGGTGAAGCGATAAAATTTGGCGCCGGGGTTAGGGCCATAGCGGGCGTTGAGGTCGCCGATCGCCTCGGCGTGCCCTCCCGCCGGAAAATACTGCCCATCCGAGGATGAGGTGGTTCCGTCGCCCCACAATTTCGCGAGAGGCAATTGCCTCTGGGCATTGACAAGGATGGCATGCGCACCGGTGTAACCTTCCTCCCGGATATCCACCGGCGACCAGGACACGGCGCTGCAACTCGATGCCCTGCGCAAGGCGGGCTGCGAGAAGCTGTTCGAAGACAAGGCATCGGGTGTGAAAACTGATCGACCGGGGCTGACTGAGGCCGTGCGATACGCTCGAGACGGCGACATCCTTACGGTCTGGAAGCTTGATCGCCTCGGCCGATCGATGAAGCACCTCATCGAGATCGTCACTGAGCTGGAATCCAAAGGTGTAAGCTTCCGGTCTATCACCGAGAATATCGACACCACGACACCCGGCGGCCGCTTGGTCTTCCATCTGTTCGGGGCGCTGGCCCAGTTCGAACGCGATCTGATCCGGGAACGGACTCGCGCAGGCCTAAAGGCGGCGGAGGATCGTGGCCGGCGTGGCGGCCGCCAAGCAGTCGTAACGCCTGACAAGCTTGCCAAGGCCCGCCAGCATCTGGTTGCCGGCCTCAATGTTCGCGAAGCCGCTGCGCGCGTGAAAATCGGCAAGACCGCGCTCTACGAGGCCCTCAAAGGCAAAAAATAAGCCGCATCCACAGTCA
Organism: Mesorhizobium sp. INR15; assembly: GCF_015500075.1. Lineage (NCBI taxonomy): Bacteria > Pseudomonadati > Pseudomonadota > Alphaproteobacteria > Hyphomicrobiales > Phyllobacteriaceae > Mesorhizobium > Mesorhizobium sp. INR15. The sequence goes on from NZ_CP045499.1 coordinate 126,055, forward strand.
AACCAGCGTGAGTTCTTAATGCGTTCTCAAATGTCGGACAGATTCATCACTTTCGTGTCGTGACGCCTATTTGGCAGGGAATCGCTGAAATCGACAGTCTGAGCATGCGGAACCCATCGACCAATTTAACATAATGGATATTATGAGAAGCTAAGTCGTTGTTTTCACGACACAAAAGGCAGTTCCATAACCTATGTTATGCAACTTATGATAGAATAAAGTGTGTATGCTCTATTTGTGATTGTAGTCAACCGGAGCTTTGCCTTCGGATACCTCCTCATTAGGCTAGTGGTCGCTGCACGGCGTGCTGAGACACGCATTCCGTGGTGTTGGACCTTTCGGTCCTTCCCCTTTGCCAGACGCGTCCATACGCCTTTGCGTATATTGGCGCGTTATACGCTATCGCGTATAGTACGAATTTAACCGCATTCGCGTATATTGATATTTTATACGCTATCCCGTATACGATTACACATCGGAGGCTCGCATGACTGAACAGATCGCCCGTACAGAAAAACACATTGGCGCTATCGTGCGCCGCGCCCGAAAACAAGCAGGTCTGACGCAGGGTGCACTCGGCGAACAAATTCATTTGCGGCAAGGCACGGTCTCGCGTCTCGAAGCAGGCGAGCCGGCTGTTCAGTTGCGTACCCTTATGGAAGCTCTTTCCGCCCTCAGCCTGGAACTTGTCATACGTCCGCGCAGCCAGGGCAGCGCCGCCGATATTGAGGACCTCTTCTGATGACGAGGAGGCCGGCCCATGTCCCTTTGCATGTCTTCCTGAATAGCCGCTTCGTAGGCGAACTGCGCCGACAGTCCACGGGCGCGATCGATTTTCAATACGCACAAGACTGGCTCGACTGGCGCGGTACCTTCCCGGTGTCGCTCTCGCTGCCGCTGCGCGAAGACCGCTATATCGGCACGCCGGTCATCAATGTCTTCGACAACCTGCTCCCCGACAATGGCTCCATCCGCAAGCGCATTGCCGAACGCGTCGGCGCCGACGGAACGGACGCTTTTAGCCTGCTGACCGCTATCGGTCATGACTGCGTCGGCGCGCTGCAATTTCTTCCCGATGGGATCGATCCTGGCGCCGCCGGCGACACCCTGGGCAACCCCGTCAGTGATGCCGAGGTAGCCGAAATCATCCAGAACCTCGCTGCAGCTCCGCTGGGTATGGGAGAGGACGAGGATTTCCGCATCTCCATCGCCGGGGCACAAGAGCGGACGATTTCTGAACTGGCGACGAAGCATCAGCTTCACCCCAACCAGATCACGCAGTGGAAGCGGCAGGCCATCGAGAACCTGGCCAAGGCGTTCGACGACAAGGCCGCGGATGCGCAGGTCGGCCGGGAAGCCGAGGTAACGAAGCTTCACGCCAAGATCGGCCAGCTCGTGGTCGAGCGGGATTTTTTGGCCAAGACCTTCGATCGCTGAGCCTGGATCGGAGGAGAATGATGATCAATCCCGATCACCCACGGCTCTCGATCCGCCGCCAGTGCGAGCTTGTCTCGATCTCGCGGGCGTCATTCTATCGACAGCCCGTCGACGAGACGCCCGAGACCCTCAAACTGATGCGCGTCATCGACGAGGCCTTCATGGAAATGCCCTGGTATGGCTCCAGACAGATGGCGCGGCATCTGCGGCGTCAGGGTTGCTGCGTCGGCCGCAAGCGGGTCCGGCGGCTGATGCGCAAGATTGGCTTATCGCCGATCTACCAGGCGCCGAAGACCAGCACGCCGCATCCTCAGCACCGCATCTATCCCTACCTGCTGCGGCACCTGGCGATCGAACGGCCGGACCAGGTCTGGTGCGCCGACGTGACCTATATCCCGATGCGGCGCGGCTTTCTCTACCTCGTCGCCGTCATGGACTGGTTCAGCCGCAAGGTGCTCGCCTGGCGGCTGTCGAACACGATGGATGCCGACTTCTGCGTTGCCGCGCTTGAAGAGGCGATCGCCCGCTACGGCAGGCCCGACATGTTCAACACGGATCAGGGAAGCCAGTTCACCAGCTTCGCCTTCACGTCGACGCTGAAGGACGCTGGGATCCGCATCTCCATGGACGGGCGCGGCCGCTGGATGGACAACGTCTTCATCGAGCGGCTATGGCGAAGCCTCAAATACGAATGCGTCTTCCTCAGCGCCTTCGAGACCGGCAGCGAGGCGCGCAAAGGCATCGGTTCCTGGATTGACTATTACAATCGGCTGCGCCCGCACTCTACCTTCTCCGGCAGGACGCCCGACGAGGTCTATGCTATCGCAGAAATGACGGAGCTATTGGCGGCGTAGAAACAACCCCGATCCACCTTAGCCAAGCCGCCAAACTGTCTCACCAAGCGGGACCACCTCACGCACGGGTTTCCTACACTAGAGATACTCGGTGCCGACGTCACTGAGTGTGAAGTGACGTCGTGCCACGTCCTGAACCACGCCCTCTCCGCCAAGAAGGCGCACGATCCGATAGACGCGTTAGCGTTGGTGTCGGTGGTTGCCGCAAGCTCATCCACACTCCGCTCCCCGTCGGCGAGCAGGTCGGGAATGCCCAGTTCAATGATGACGCGCAGCGCCTGGGAGATGGCAAACCGAACCCGAGCCTCAAGACCTGCTGCGACGGACTTGATATAAACCCCCTTGCCACAAAAGGCGGTGCCCAAGGATGGACGGACTTGTGCAGGCGACCGAATAGCCGTTTTGTAAAATTGGAGGACCGGGCGCCTTCTGATGCACAAGGATTTGGTGAAGGTGTCCCACAATGAGCGCCGTTCGTCGGCCAGCGATGCACGTAATACCCCCTTGGCACGTCGTAGAAAGCGTAGCAAACTGCCGGTGCCTAGAATGGCATTTGGGAGGGGAATGACATGCCGAAAGTTTCGGAACTCTTCTTCAAGACTGCTATCGTGTTTCTTATTTTGGGGATCGGAGCCGGCCTGCAGATGGCGATCTCGGGCGATCACGGCGCCTTCCCGGCTCACGCGCACATCAACCTGTTGGGGTGGGTGACGAGCGCGATATTCGGCGGGTACTACGCACTGAATCCGGGGAAGGCGGCACGCAAGATCGCGATGATCCACTACGGCCTCTACACGCTTGGCATCGTGGTGATGCTGCCGGCGTTGTACCTGATGTTGCAGAGCGGAAAGACAGCGCTCGAACCAGTCGTCGCCGGTGGCTCGCTGATCGTGGCCGCTGCCGTACTGGTTTTTGCTTTCGTAGTTTTCTCGACAGACACAGCGCGCTCGGTGTCGGGACTATCGCCTGCCTCGCGTTAAATCAAAGCGGCTGAAGCTTGAGGCCAGGTCGCCCAAGCCGGGCGAAATTCGCTACGGCGGCGAGAAGGGGCAGCCAGATCCAGGTCAGTCAGGGCCGAGTCAGGTGAGGTTTCCGATACCGTGGGCGTCGCAGGAAGCTGCGGAGCCGCAGATTGAGGATAAACCGGCGATGTCACTACTAATCCGAATGCGGTGGCAATTGTTGCCGATAGGTGCATGATTGCACCTCCGTCTCAAAAAATTATCTGTGACAGGACAATCCATACAGCGATTTATGGTTCCAAGTTTCGTAGGGAGCGGCGAAATCCTGCGCCCCTTTGGCCCGGTGGATCGACCCCGCGTTTGAATTGAAGCGGATCCGAATTGTCATGCTATGCCCGATTCTCGAGCGTCTGTTGTCGTTTGAGGCTGCGCCACAGCCGCTCGATGAAGACGTTGCCAATCTCTCCGCCTTGAACAGCGCGGGAGATTGCGTCTTGGGACTGGTTCTGATGAGCGAACGCGAGCTGCAACGCATTGAGGTCTTGTCGAAAGTCATTGAGCGGCGAATGACAAGCGTTGCGGCTGCAAGCGTGCTTGATGTTACAGCTCGTCAAGTCCAACGGCTATTGAAGACAGACGGCGCGGCGGCTCTCGGGCATAAGGCGCGCGGCCGACACTCCAACAATCGTATCATCGATGGCGTCCGCGACTTCAGCCTGGAATTGATCCGCGAATACTATATCGACTTCGGACCGACACTCGCGCGCGAGAAGCTGATCGAGCGGCATCAGCTCGCGGTTAGTTAACTAGGCCAAATTCGTGAACCGTCGAAATTTCCTCGTCGACAACTCGGAACCAGTGCAAATGTCGGCCCCTCTCGACGAATGGCCCACTTGTAACCTTTTGCAGTGCAATTAGGGCTGTTTCGCCAGTGGCAGTATGATGAGCCTGAAGGTCGTCACCCTGCATCTCGTCAATCTCATAACGTGGCATTGCCTACCTCCATGGCCATTCGGATTGAACAATTTCCCTAGCCCACTGAGGTTCCTTGGAAACCATTTCAGCGCAAGCTAATTGAATCGCCGGTTTGCGGGTTCTGTGCATGCATTTGAAATTTATCGTGCCGACGCTCGTGGAGAACCCGCCCGAGGGCGATGACTGGATTCACGAAATCAAGTTCGACGGCTATCGCTCCCAGATCATCCTTGACCATGAAGTGCGCATCTTCACCCGAAACGGTCTCGACTGGACGGCCAAATATCGTGACCTCGCCGGCGCCGCAAAGCGGCTCGGGTTCGACAACGCCATCATCGACGGCGAGATCGTCGCGCTCAACGAGGCTGGCCTGTCTGATTTCGCGGCATTGCGCAAAGCCATCACCAGTCGGCAGCACGACCTGTATTTTGTAGCCTTCGACCTTCTCCACCTCAACGGCCACGATCCGCGCGACATGGCTCTGAAAGACCGTCGCGAGATCCTTGAAGGCATCATCCAACTGGACAGCCACATCCAATTCAGCCAGGCGTTGCCAGGTGACGCGAAGGCGATATTCGAACTGGTCTACAAGGCTGGCATCGAAGGCATCGTTTCGAAACGGCGCGATAGCAAATATCGCAGTGGCCGGTCGACAAACTGGCTGAAGATCAAGAGCTACGCTGTCGAGGAATATGACCTTCTTGGTGTTGAGCGGGAGGCTGGCAAGCCGGCATTCGCGCTGATGGCCGACCGCAAGACCGGTCAATATGTTGGCTCGGCCTTCATCAATTCGAGCCGCGCCATCCGCGAACGGTTGTGGAAACGTGTCCAGGAACATGCCGGGCCGGCGCCGAAAGGCATGAAGCGGCCGGCGACAGAGTGGGTCAAGCCCGGTATCATCGGCAAGGTGAAGCGCCTGCGCGGCGAGGACGAGTTGCACTACGCCTCGCTGCAGGATTTCAGGGAAGAGTAAGATGGCCGTCGCGAAAAAGGAGCAGGAGCGGGACATCTATGCCGCTATGTATGGCGCACAGGCTCGGAAGGATGGCAAGGATCGCGCCGTGCCGGGATTCTGGCAGGAGCAGGCCGGGGCGTGGCTGGACGGCTTTGACGGGAAGCCGACTCCAGGCTCAAGAGCAAAGCCCGTCGGCGACCAGCTGGAGGCCGAGCTTGGCGAAGCTGCCGTCAGCGAGCATTCCGAGAGCGCCCTGGATGATTGCTGAGAACTGGACCCTGCAATCTTTGATCGATGCCAACATGGCAGTGACGGCCTTTTGCAACGTCGCCGCCTGCGGGCATACCAAGACCTTGGACCTCGCCAAGCTTCGCTACCGCTTAGGGCCGGAAACGCCTGCTATGGAATGGGATTGCGGCCTCGACTGAGATGCGAGGTCTGTAAGTCGAAGGACGTCGGCCTGATCTACTCGCCCGATTCCACCAGGACGTCGGGCATGGGGCAAAACCTCTACTCCAAGGCCAGGGACGGGCGGTAGCGTCGCTGAAAGGGTTCAATGGCGCGTCGGTTGGGCGCGATGAGTCAAATGCCTTCTTTATCCATCATTGCCTCTATGAGATTCGCTATTTCTTCAAAGGCTTGATGCGCGTCGACCACATCCTCGCCGTGGCCAATCCAGTTCCAGTGCGGGACCGAAATGGGCTTGCCTCCAACATACATCAAATTGACGCTGCCAGATGAAAATCCCTGCAGCGGATTATCCTTGACAGTGGAGTGCTTGAAGCCGTTCGCCACTTCAACAGCCAACCGGAAATGTCCCATCTGTTTAAAATCAATATGGGGCCGACCTGCTTCCTTGGTCCAATCGCGGATGGCAACGATTGTTACTGCGCAGTCCATGGCGGCGTAAGTGACCTTGGGACCTTTTGAAGCCTCTTGGTGTAAACGCAGCCGTTCTAAGTCGTGCCTCAGTTTCGCGAGCAGTTGGCGAGGCGAACTAAGGCCGAACCTGGCCCTGGTGTTTGTCGGCTTGGGCACCTTCATGACAGTGCTCGCAATCGCACCCCGGGACCGCCTGCCGGCGCCTCTCCTTCGTCCATGAAGAAAACGCCGGCAGATCGAAGGGCGTCCGTCACTGCATCCAGAGTGTCTGTTCGCACTTTTACGCGTTCTGCCCCGAAGCCTTCCATATTCCTGATCGTATTGGCGCTAACCCCGGCCTTTTCAGCCAGAGCGACTTGCTCCATCCCAATGAGCGAGCGAGCGGCTCGAATTTGGTTTCCAGTGATCGCCATTTTGCCCTCAAATGCAATAATTTTGGTATCATACATAAAATCATGTTGATGCAACTATGCGTCTGCTTTATGGGTAGAAAACCAACAAAGTTGGTAGTAGCAACCATAACGGAGACAACCACATGCCGAACACAACTGTTCAGGCGGCCGCCGAAGGCTTGCCCAGTCTCAACCGCCGCACCGCCCTTGCCTTCACCGGTGCAGGCCTCATTGCATCGCTGGCAGGCGTTGCCGCAGCCGCCGCGAAGCCGTCGCCGACTGCAGCGCTCATCGAGGCGCACAAGGCTGCCCGTGTCCGCTCAGAGACTGCTTGGGTCCACATCGGCAATCTCATCGACGCCAACCCTTGGCTGACTCGAAGGTCCAGATCGGCAAGATGATGCACGGGCGGGACGACGACGGCGTCGATCAGTTCACTCCGATCTATGCCTACTGCGAAGAGACCATCGAAAGGAACTATGCCGACTTGCGACACATGCTTTCCATGTTCGGCCGAGGCGGAAACGAGGATGCAATTCGCGCTCGCTCTGCAGCCCGGCTCGCCGAGAAGCTGGCCGACTTTCGCAAACAGGAAAGCGACTATGAGCAGGCCCAGGCAGCGGCCGGCATCACGGCAGCTCGTCAAGCAACGGAGTTGATCGCTGCTTTGCGGCTTTGACAGTCAGGACGTTCGCGTCTGTCGATGATGTCGCGGCGACGGCCGCATACCTGGCCCATTGCCACGATGGAGATGTCGAGGGCGTGGATGATGACGCCATGGTCACTTTTCGCCGTCCAGTCCAAACCATTGCGGGTGAATATCCGAACATCGTGGTTAGCCGTCAAAATTGATCTCGTGAATCCAGTCTTCACCCTCTGGAGGCTTCTCCACCAGCGTCGGCATCAGAGGCTCGACAAACTTCAAAAGCATGAACTGACTCGCGAAACCGCGATTCAATTAGCTTGCGCTGAAATGGTTCCAAATTGCGAAAGGTCAACTCGGCCGATCTTCGGAAGCCGAATTGTTAAATGCGATGGCCTCTTCCACGGAGAAAAAAGGTCGAGCGAGAACGGAGCCGTCGGGCTTCAGAAGAACCGCCAGGAAGGGCAAGCCATGCAGAGAGGGCGGATAGATGACATAGGCGGGGCCAAGCTGTTTTTTGGTCCTGCCCTTCATTCTGGTAGCCCTGGGTCGTGGTGAACAATGGCGTCGAGGACCGTATCATAAACGCTGCCTGTCTCTTCCTCGATCTCTTGCATGCCGATGCCGCGCAATTTGGTGGCGCGCGTCATCCGTTGTATGGCGTCCGCGACCGAGATGATGTCTGAGCCGGTAATGGTCGCCAGGTTTTCAATCAGCCATTCATGTAGGAAGTTCGTTCCGCGTGTGCCCATGGGAGAGATAAGCTCGCGACAATCATCTGGTTCCAGAACGCGAAAAGCCCACCACCTCTCGGCAGCGGGCTGGTGCAAGGCTTCGGAGAGCGTGCTGATAAAGCCCTGCGCGTACTCGAGATTATCGCCGAGCGATTAACAGGCAGAGCTGCCGCAGGTCGCGATCATAGCCGCCTTCACTGCTGAGGACGTCAGCACAGCGCTTCTTCATCCTCGACAGCTGTGCGCTCGACATTTGTGCCACCGCGCGGGTCATGCCTGGTTGGGTGGGATTGCTTGGATTCGACGGGTTCGATGGATTGGTCGGATTGGTGCCGCCGATTCCAACGCCAACACCGACGCCGACGCCACCCGTACCACCGACAGTTGCGCCAAGTCCGGCACTGACCCCGCCCGTCCCTCCAACATTGGCGCCCAGGCCTGCATTGACACCATTGCTGCCGCCTACCGATGCGCCGAGGCCGGCGCTAACGCCGCTAGAGCCACCGACACGGGCGCCTGCGCCAGCGTTCACTCCACCGGAGCCACCGACCGAGGCGCCTGCCCCAGCGTTTACACCGCCGCCGCCACCAATCGATGCACCAACACCCGCATGAACTCCGCCGGCTCCACCAATCGAAGCGCCTGCACCAACTCCGATGCCGCCCGCATTTGCAGGAAGCGAAATTGCTATTACGAATGCACTGCTAGCCAGAGCCCTGGCGAAGGTCTTCACGAAAGAATTCATGATACTCTCCTGTTGCGTTGCCTCGACAGTCGGAAGGTTGACTGTGCATTAGCAACGAGACAGAGAACCATTTGGATGCAACCATGCCGTGTCCAATCGGGAACAGGGCTGACCGACAGTGAATCTGTTCGCTAAATTCTTAACAAGATTACTTAAAGCGATGACAGGCGAGTGGCGGTGCAACCATCCGATGCGGCGGCAGGTAGTTGGCCAGCTACCCGAACAGCATTAAAGCCCGCCACGGACTACCTCAGCACGCCGTAGGCTTTGGCCGCAATCTGAAACTTAAGCCGAACCTCGTCAGCGGTGCCACCACCTTCCTTCGCTGCGAGGCACGCTGCGACGGCAGCTTTCCATATCACGCTGCGCGATCTCCACGTCAGCAGCTCCTCCGCAGCGGTTTCGACGTCGTTGACTTCACGCGTGAGACCAATGCGCGGCGACTTAACTCGGACGGAAGATGAAAACTTGAGCATGGTAAACATAACCTCGGGATGAGTTCTCGCTTCCAGAACGCGAAAAGCCCGCCACCAGGGAAGCGGTGACGGGCCTTTGTTTTTATCCGCCCAGATGAGGGAAGACCCGGGCGTTAGAACAACTTGCCCAATTTGAAAGGGTTCCATTGAAAAGCCCGCTACTTTCGGCAGCTGGCCTTTTGATAACGGGCGGAAATTAGTCCCCGCCAGGTGGAATGATGGGATTACCCTGAGAGTTGATCGCAACCGCAGTTACGTTGGACAGCCGTTGACGCTTGACCAGGACAGGCTTCTCGTATGTCTTCTTCATGTGGAGTCCTCGTTTATCCCTCGCGATCAGATTTGGCGAGGCAGCCCGCCCTGTCAAGAACGTGCAGGACTTGAGCGGAAAGGTCGCCAAGTTGCTGGCCAGCTGCTTGCTATAGTAGCAAGACGGCCGCTTCGGAAGAGAGCAGTGGGCGGACTGAGACGAGTGCCGCGATTAGTTGGCGCCGCCGAGCTGCTTGGTCATCTTGCAGAAATTGTCGTGCGACTTGGCAATCGCCTCATCGCCGCATTCCTTCATCATGCCGGCGCGATCCTCTTCCTTCATCGCCATCCAGGCAGCCTTGAATTCAGCTTCGGATCTCATGGTCTTCATTCCGGCGTCGGTGAAGAACGGAGCCATCTTTGCCGGGTCGTCGAGCGCCGAAGTGCCGGTGCTGCCGCCGGCCAAAGCCGAACCAGTCATCATCGCAAGCGCAATCGCGCCCATGCTGAGCATCTTGAAGTTCATGGAAAATTCCTCCGGTTGAGACTGCCATGTTAGCAGCTTGTTCCATAAACTCCGCTGAGAAGGAAAAGTTTCGCCTAAAAGAAAAAGCCCGCCCGAATGATGAGACGGGCGGGCAAAGTCTGGAGTGTGCTGGGATCATCCAGCAGGATTCAACTTGCGATATCGGGATTGGTTGCAGCAGGGTTTCCGAGCTTCCGCTCGACGTCATTGCGTTTCTCATGCCTTCAAGGTTTGTTTCGTCAGATCGGCTCGCTGCATTCGCGGAGCGAGAATTCGCGCAGCTGCAAAAGGGCATCGCCGCGTCACGGCGATGTGCAACTGGATCTATGACAATCTTGAGTATCGCAGGGGGGCGTCGGACCAGGAGACGACCGCCGATGAAAGCCTCATCATGCGCGGTCGCGACTTCTCACATCTCGGCATCGCGTTTTGTCGGGCGCTTGGAATCGCTTCGTGAGTTCCTATGCCTCCTGCCTGCAGCCAGATACGCGAGCTGGCGAAGGCTCGCAGGGGTGATCCCGACGCCCCCTCGTGGCTTTGGTCGAGCGTGGTGGAACAGCTTTCCATCCACGAGCTGGCCTATCTCGAGCACCTGTCGGAAGTTCTTGGCGACAGCTGCTTGAAAATTCTTTTCGCAACTGCACAATTGATGGTGCAGTGCAGCAATTAACCTGCGAGCATGGCATTCGAGATCGTCAACCGTAACGGTTGATCCACAAAGGATGCCGATATGAGAAGCATGTCCGACACAATTGCCCGGCTATCCGCGTTCCGAAAGACGAGGGGCGCCGGTCTCAGCCCTTGGGCCAGCGACCGCCTTTCTGAAATTCAGGCTTTCGGCTCCAACCCCGGGCAATTGAGAGGCTGGTCCTACTGCCCGAACAATCTCGCGGCCAGTGCCCCTCTCGTGGTCGTCCTGCACGGGTGCACACAAACCGCAGCGTCTTATGATTACGGTTCTGGTTGGTCGCGACGGGCCGAGCTGGAGGGGTTCGCGGTCCTCTTCCCTGAACAGCAGCGAAACAACAATCCGAATTTGTGTTTCAACTGGTTCGTCCCAGAGGATACGCGCCGTGGATCGGGCGAGGCACTCTCCATCCGCCAAATGGTGGAGACGATGATAAGCGCGCACGACCTTGACCGGCGCAGGGTCTTCATCACAGGGCTTTCCGCTGGCGGGGCAATGACATCTGTCATGCTGTCCACCTATCCAGAAGTGTTCTCAGGCGGCGCCATTATCGCCGGATTGCCTTACGGCATTGCAGGCACGATGCCGCAGGCCTTCGATGCCATGCGGGGTCATCGTGGTTTGAATGCGAAACAGCTCGCCTCAGCGATGCGGGGAGCATCAGATCATTCCGGCCCTTGGCCGAAAATCTCGATCTGGCATGGAAATGCCGACGCGACGGTAAGCCCCGTCAACTCAGAGCTGATTGCCGCGCAATGGTTGTCAGCTCACGGCGTCACCAAAGCGCAAGCGCGCCGTGAAGATGGCGACGGCTTTAGCAGAAGCGCTTGGGAAGGCGCTTCAGGCGACGAAGTGGTTGAGTTTTACAACATAGCGGGCATGGCGCACGGTGCCCCAATCGACACCAGCGATGGCTTCAGCAACGCATGCCCTTTCATGCTCGATGTCGGCATATCCTCCACCGGGCTGATTGCCCGATCGTGGGGGATTGCTGTTGACCGTCCTGGTGGTAGAGAAAATTTGGAAATGGATCCCGGCCCTGATCGTTTCAGGGCGCCGATGGGTGACCGTCGTAGGCCGACCGAAACAAGCAAGATTGGCCCAGGGAAAGTGATCGAAGACGCGCTACGCGCCGCTGGTCTGATGAAGTAGAGATTACTCGTCGAATTGCTTTGCGAAGAGCGGGCGAACTTACGGAGGTGGGGCCTTTAGACCTACTACCAAAGCGCACCGGGAACGTAGTTCAAGCGATGACGTTGGTTTTGGATCCACTTTGGAACCCAAAGAATGCCAATGTTCAGATTTGAGTTTGACGACGGAAGCGAGCCTATCGTTGTCGACTTGGTGGATGACGCCGCTGCCCGTTACGAAGCAATGAGATCGTCGGTAGAACTTACGACAGACGGACTGTCACGCTCCGCACTCGCCGGCACGGTGCGCACCACGGTTTTTGATGCTCTCGGTAAGCTTGTATGTACCGTACAGTCTACTGCACTGACATCGCCATTCTAAAAGCTTGAAAGTATTGTAGCGTGGGTGGCAATCACCCACGTAACAGGCTGGATGTTGCTACGCTTCGGCCAGGATTGGCATCAGGACAGTCTCGTAAACAATCTGTCCTGCCGACGCCGGCGGCCTTGGCGTCCAGAAATATGCGATCGACCAGGTCGGCGGCAGACACCGACCCGACCCAGAACCATTCGTGGGAATATTGGCGGTAAGGCATATCCGGCGGCCATGTGCCGCCGGATACCGGTCTCATCTGGCGATGATAGCGTAGCGGTCCTGATCCTCATCGCGTTGCCGGCCGCCGAGTGCTGCCGCCGCACTGGCTATGAATGCGCCGATGACAAGAGACAGTGCAGACAGCAGGGCGAAAGTAGCTGTAGCCTTGCGCGCCGTATCCGCTGCCGCCTTGGCCTTGACCTTGGCGTCTTGGACTTTAGCTATAACCGCATCGACGCGAGACTTGCTATCGGCTTCCGACAGACCAGTTCGCGATGCGATCAGCTTGGCCAAATAGGTCTTGTCCTCATCGGGCATACTGCCTGATGCGGCGCTGGCCAGCAGGATATGAGAAGCCTGTGAGATGGCAGCCGCATCGACGCCAGAAGCGGCAACTTTTGACACATCTGCCGGACGAAACAGGCTATCGAGGAGGTAAGACGACCCTGTGCTAAGGGCATCGTTCCCCGACGCACCTGCCGCTGCCCCCATCGCAGTCCCTGAAGCCACAGTCGACACGGCTTGGGCTCCCGTTCCCATGGCAGCGGACAGTGCTGATCCGAGAACGCCTACGACCAACAAAGTGGCGAGCGCCCAAGCCAGGAAACCGTGAGCTGTATCGCGAAAATAAGTTTCGTCGGTATGCACGCCAACCCACTTGGTGCGCAATCTACCAGTGAGGTAGCCGCCAACACCCGATGACAGCCATTGTACGATGACGAGCCAAACTGCCGTCGAGACCGCGAAGGTTGTGATGCTTGCCCCAGAGCCTGACCATGGCGACACCATTGTCAGGCCAAGGCCCGATCCCAAAAGCATCAGGATGAAAGTGAGTGATGCAGCGGCAAGCCCGCCGGCAATGATTGATCCCCAGCTAACTGCTGAAGACGACGACTCTACCGGAGTGACTACGGCGGCCGCAGGGATGGACGACTCCATATGTCACCCCTAACGCACGAAAAGCATGATCAGAATGATGATCGGAATCGGAATACCGAGCAGCCAGAGCAAAATTCCACGACCCATATTTCCCTCCTGTGAGGCACGAAAAGCGGAGTTAGAACAATTTCACGAAGTGATCGTTCCACGAGGCGAAAATTATTCGCTCATGCCCTCTGTTCGAGCAATTTTGGGCCGAACAGAGTGCGCGAGGTGAGGCTCGACGAAGACAATTGAACGAAAGTCATCGAATTTCATTGTAGCCGTATATCTTACAGCGAGGACGAGATGTCCGACTCAGCGCCTTCCCCCGAAATGGAACGACCCGCAGGCTTTAAGTCTTCCCCAGGTGTTGAAACGCTTCCGTTTCCCACGTTGAGAGAAGCGCTGGGTCACGCCTGCAAATTGACCGCAATGTATCGCCATCCACGGGCTTTGATCATCACCGATGCCGGCATTCAGTATGGATGGCAGCAAATCGATGAACTGACCGTGCAGTACCATATCACGAGCAATAGCCGCGAACCTGTGTCGCCTCGACGATCATCTCGCGATTGATCGCGGCGCTCCCCAAGCCAATGGGAAGTCGCAACCTCAGCCAATCGCAAGCAGCGGTGAACGCTTATTCGCTCGAAGCCTACTTTTTCTTCTGGGTCGGAGCTGCCGCTTGACCGCTTTTGGCTGCAGATTTCGCATCCTTCGAATGCGCCGCAATCGCCGGCCCCGCTCCAGCCTCGTTCGCCACTTTGGTCGAGCTTCCTGGCTTTTTGCTACCACCTGTCGACTTGGTCTCTGCCATGCTTTCCTCCTGTGGGTGTCCGTCTACTACTGTTTCACAACCGTTTCACGGGTCCAGAGGCGCAGCTGCTTGCAGGCCTCCACGAAACTGGTGACCGACTTGGCATCGTCCAACGCCATGATGCCCTCGTCCGCATCGGGTGCAACTCCAGCTTTGACCAACAGTGATCTGGCGGAAGCTGAGTATCCGATGAACTTGCAGTGCGTGAACGCGTCGGAGACAAACGCCTTGGCGGCAGCCTCCTTACACAGGCTCTCCGCGCCCGCCTCTGAAAGCAGCAGAACAACCGCGTCGAACAGCACAGACGGTCCGCCATCGATCATGTGCTTCGCCGCGATAAAGCTGCCATCCGCCGCTTTAACACCGGCAACCTTAGGCGCGATGATCTCTGCGGTGGCTCCGGCCTTGCCAAGGGCAGTCTGGAGTGCCTTCAGCAAGGACCCGTCCAAACCATCGCTGACAAGGATGCCAACTTTGCGGCCAGCAAACGTCTCGGGCGGATTCTCTTGCATGCTCAGGGATGGAGCGGGCTTCAGATCCGCTCTGATTTTGACGGCCGCATCCGCGGGCTTGGGCAATTTGCCGATGCCCAGCTTGTCGGCCACGATTTTCGCGAGCGTCTCGTCGATGTTGAGCAGATGCGACAGGACGCGTTCCCGAATAGTCGTCGTCTCGACCTTGCTCAACTCGAATGTGATGGCCATTGCAATATGGCGTTGTTCCGTCTCGGTCTGGCTCCTGAAGAACTGCCGCGCTTGGCTGTAGTGATCGGCGAAGCTTTCGGCCCGCAGCCTGGCTTTCGGACCGGTATCGACCTCCGAGAAGGATCTAAATCCGCGCTGCGGCGACTCTCGCGGGCCGGCGCCAAATGAGTTGGGCTGATAGTTGGCCCGTCCGGTTGGGTTGCGCATGGCCATGTGGCCATCCTGCTGGAAGTGATGAAACGGGCATTTTGGCGCATTGACGGGGATATGCGTGAAGTTTGGACCACCAAGTCGCTTCAGTTGCGTGTCCAGGTATGAGAAGTTCCGGCCTTGCAGCAGTGGATCGTTCGAGAAGTCGATGCCAGGGGGCACGTTCTGCGTCATGAACGCGACTTGCTCAGTCTCCGCGAAAAAATTGTCCGGCATGCGATCAAGGACCAGCCGCCCGACCGGGATGGCCGGCAAGATTTCCTCCGGGATGAGCTTCGTGGCATCCAGAAGATCGAAATCAAAGCCGTCGGCGAAGGCCTGATCAAACAACTGCAAACACAGCTCCCATTCAGGATAATTGCCGGCATGCACGGCGTCCCAGAGGTCTCGGCGATGGAAGTCGGGATCGGCTCCGTTGATCTTCACCGCCTCGTTCCACGTCACCGATTGCATGCCAAGTTTCGGCTTCCAGATGAATTTGACGAAGGTCGATTCATCCGCCGCATTGAGCATGCGGAACGTATGCACCCCGAACCCCTGCATGAAGCGTAGCGAGCGCGGCAGAGCCCGATCCGACATCACCCACATGATCATATGCATGCTTTCAGGCGTCAGGGAGACGAAGTCCCAGAAAGTGTCATGCGCCGAAGCTGCCTGCGGAAAATCGCGATCTGGCTCTGGTTTCACCGAATGGATGAGGTCGGGAAACTTGATGGCATCCTGGATGAAGAACACAGGCATGTTGTTGCCGACGATGTCCCAGTTGCCTTCCTGAGTGTAGAGTTTGACGGCAAAGCCACGGACGTCGCGCGCGAGGTCTGACGACCCCTTGCTGCCGGCCACCGTCGAAAACCGCACAAACGCTGGGGTCTTCTCGCCAGCACGTTGGAAGATGTCCGCGCGCGTATATTTGGCGAGCGACTCGTAGGTTTCGAAATACCCGTGAGCCCCATATCCGCGCGCATGCACCACCCGCTCGGGGATGCGCTCATGATCGAAGTGGAAAATCTTCTCGCGGAAATGAAAGTCTTCGATCAGGGTGGGTCCGCGTTCGCCAGCTTTTAGAGTGTTCTGGTCATCCGAAACCGGAACGCCGTTGGCCGTCGTCAGGACGTTCTCGTCACCATCAGCGATTTGGTGCAGCTCGCCCCCCTGCCCCCTCACAAGGGTCTGGTCATGGATTGTTGCCTGGTCTTGCTGGTTCGTCTTTTTGGTGGGCATGTTAGCTTCCTCTCGGGGTGGCTGGACGGGATTGCCCTTGGCGTATTGGCTTCTCGATGTCCGGCTGAGCGGCACTCAGCTGAAATTGAAGAGTTTGGCGTCGCAGTCTGTCAGCCCTTCCAGGGCCGCCGTGACAAGTTCCGATGCGATCTGGGAGAATGTGATGCCGTTGCCGCCATACCCCATCACAGCGAACAGACGAGGATGTCGGGGAACCGCGCCGATGTGAGGCAGTCCGGTCTTGGTCGTGCCAAATGAACCCGCCCAGGCGAATTCAGGCGTTGTGTTAAGCTGCGGAAAAAGCACCCCCAGCTTGGCCGAGATCCTCGCGATTTTCTCGTCGATCAACTCGTCGCGGAGGGCCTCATCGGTGAACTCTTCGTCTTCGCCGCCGCATATCACGCGACCGTCGATCGTCGACCTCATATAAAGATATGGATCTGAGGCCTCCCAGATGAATGCGCCAGTCGGCCATATCGCAGCTTTCTGCGGTCGAGTGGCGATGGCCCAGGTCGAGATGATCTGGTGCTCGGCAGGCGGGACGATGTCGGTTAGTTCATAGCCCGTTGCCAGGACCACGTGCTTTGCCGTAATGGTCGGACCCTGTTTCGTATGCACCACCACCTCGTCGCGGCTATCCTTGATGGTAGTCGCCTCGGCCGGCGCATAAAACCTGGCGTTTCGCTCCAACGCCTTGAGCCATAGCCCAGCCGTCAATTTGCGCGGATCGAGAGCGAGGTTTTCATCGCTGAGGATGGCGCCAAGCCGCTCGATGCCAAATCGCTCGCGCAATTCCTTAGGCTCAATGTAGGTTGCAGCGATCCCCGCCTCCCGCCGCGCATCGACTTCTTCGTGCAGCTCGGTTGGGCCCAGCTGGTTGCCAGCGAGGTAAAGCGAAGGCGTGCTGGAGGATTTGCAGTCGATGCTCAAATTGGCTATGCGGCCCTTGAGATTGGTCACTGCCATCCGAGATCGACGCCAAGCCTGCTGCGTGGAATCCTTGCCAATAATCTTGCTCAGCTTGATCATCGGTTGATCGATTTCGAACTGAACGAGAGCCGTCGTAGCAGGCGTAGAGCCAATCATCGCCCCTCGCCGGTCAATGCAGACGACCTCATGGCCTCGGGCCGTCAGCGCCTCGGCCATCATTGCGCCACTGATCCCCATACCAATCACAAGGATTTCGGTTTTCAGGTCACGGGAAAGCGAGGCGACTGGGACCGCAGGAGCACGGTATGCAAACCATACCGGTCGGCCTGTGCGAAGATCAAGCTTGCGCAACATACGGGAACCCCGATAGGCGATTCTGCGCCTAGCTTCCGACGACCTGTCGGACGGATAGTCTTCATGAAATTGTTGGTGGTGACCCGCACTCAAGGGCCACCACCAAGAGATGGATTAGACCGTAGCCTCGGCAGCCCTATTGACCGCAGATGTTGCGAGCTGGGTCAACGACAGGTCGGTCATCTTTTCTTCTTCAAGCGTCGCGTCCAGCAGGTTGACGGCTTCAGTCAAGCCGAGTTCTTCCGCCCAGGTGCGCATGGTCCCGTAGCGCGAAATCTCATAGTGCTCGACAGCCTGCGCCACGGCGAGCAGGCCGGCGTCCAGTGCAGGTGCTCCCTTGTATTCTTCCATGATCTCGGCGCCTTCGTCGGTGATGCCGACGATTGCGGCGCAGGTCTTGGCGGTCGGTTTCTTGCCAATTACGGCAAAAACCTTCTCGAGCCGTTCGACGTGCCCCTTGGTTTCGGTCAGGTGCTTCTCGAACGCAGCTTTAAGATCGGCGCTGTGTGCCGCCTTGGCCATTTTCGGCAAGGTCGAGACGATTTTCTTTTCGGCAAAATAGATGTCTTTCAGCGTGTCGTGAAAAAGATCGTCAAGCTTCTTCGGTGCTTTGTAAGCGCGCATTTCAGTGCACGTCGTAAAGCGGCTTGAAGCGGAGGGTCAGGCAGGCTGCTTTTTGAAGTTGTGGGGCAGCAGGTCCTCTATATCGGCGTTGTCGGGACGCTGCGGCAGTTCGGTTAGGACGTGGCGCAACCACGCGAAGGGTTCGACGCGGCATGCCCGACAGGTCAGCATGAGGCTGTAGATGACAGCGCTGGCCTTGGCCCCATCCACGGTATCGCTGAAGAGCCAACTCTTTCTTCCGGTTGCAAAAAGTCGGATGTCCCGCTCCAGAAGATTGTTGTCGATCGGCATCCTGCCGTCATCTGTATAGCGCGTCAGATATTCCCATTGATTGAGTGTATAGGAGACGGCATCGCCAAGCTTGGTGTCGGGCACGACCTTTGGAGCGATTGCGTCGAGCCAGGCCTTGAGGGCGCTCAGGACCGGGACGCTGTGTTTATGGCGAAAGCGACGCAGGTAGTCGGCCTGCGTTTCATCCCCGTCGTCCGGCTTTTCGTCCCGCGCCTGCCTTTCGATGCGGTAGAGCTGGTCGAAGAACTTGAGGGCCTGCGCCGGCGGCCCGCCGGGTTTCTTCCTTGCCTTGAGGGCTTCGACAAAGCGTCGCCTGGCATGAGCCATGCAACCGACATGCGTGGCGCCTTTCAACGTGCGCCAGGCCGAGTAGCCGTCACTCATCAAGATGCCGCGATAATCGGCGAGGAAGGTCTGCGGGTATTCTTGCCCGCGACCGGGCTGATAATCGAACAGCACGATCGGCTGCTCGCTGTCCTCGCCGTTGCGATAGGCCCACATGTACGAGGTGCTGGTGGGGGCCTTGTCCTTTTCCTTCAGCACCTGGACCGTGGTCTCGTCGCCATGGATGACGGTCTGGGACCGGAGCCGCAGCTTCAGCGCGTCATAGACGCGAATGAGGTGCCTTTCGCTCGAGCCGATCACCCAGTGGCCCAGCGCGCCGCGGCTGACAGGAACGCCGGCACGCTCGAAGGCTTGCGCCAGACGATAGAGCGGCGTGCCATCAACATATTTATGAACGAGCGCGAAGGCCAGCGTCGAGGCCGTGGCGACACTGCCAGGCAAAGGCTGCGCGGGCATCGGCGCAATGACGATTGGCGTGCTGATCCCAGTGCGGTCGCAGTGCCGGCAAGCATATTTGAACCGCGCATTCTGCAAAACCTTCGCCTTCACCTCGATATGAAGCTGCTCGGTAACCAGCTCGCCCATGCGATGCATCCGGTCGCCGCAGCACGGGCAATTCTTCTGATCGTCGGCAAGGTCGTATTCGACGCGCTCGCGCGGCAGGTTCTCCGGCAGGCGTCTTCGGCCGGGTTTCTTGCCTTCCGCCTTTTCGGCCTCCGGCAATCCCGTGTTCGGCAGATCAACGCAATCCGTCCCGTCGCAGCCCTCGTCGTCCCCTTCAACCGCGTTCTTCTCCGCTTCGTTGAAGACGCGATCCATGTGCTTTTCGCTGCGCGGCGCAAAACGATGCAGCCGCGCGAGCGCCAGTTCTTCCTCAAGCTTGACGACGCGCTGCGCAAGAGCTTCCCGCTCGGCCTTCAGCGCAGCGATTTCGGCCGCATTCGCCGCCAGAAGCGCCATCAATTCCGCAACGGTCGGGGTGCCGGCTCGATTCATCGGATTCTTGAATCTGAAGCATGCCGTAACGTCAACGGCCAAATTCAGCCGACAAACTGATATTGCCGCACCGGGTGGCGGACCATCGCGTCGATATCAATGCCGTCGAGCAGCCAGTGCAATTGCTCGGCGTCAAGCGGCACCACTGTCTCCTGCCGCCGAGGCCAGCGGAACTTGTCTTCCGTCAGCGCCTTCAGCACCATCACAAAGCCCGACCGATCAAAGAATAGTAATTTCATCCGGGTGCGGCGGCGATTGCAGAAGGCGAACACCGCGCGATCGAACGGGTTGAGGCCCATCGACTGCTCGACCAGGATCGCAAGGCTGTTGATCCCCGCCCGGAAGTCGATCGGCTCCCGGTGAAGATAGACACGTAGATCATCAGCCAGCCGGAACATCGCAACGCCCCAACGCTTCGATCATCGCCGATAGAGCCTGGGCATCCGCACCTTCAAGCTCAAGCCGCACCCCGTTCGGCAGCGACGCCTTCAAGCGCACCCGTGGCGATGTCGGCCGACCCGTCGTGGCCGGCGGCCGCGCAATCGGCGCTGCCTCGACCACTGGAATAAAGGTCGACGCCGCGCAGGCCGGCAGAACCGTCAACGCGTTCTCCGCCCGCTGGTCCTGGCGCAGCTTGACCCAATTGCGCAACTGATTGGCGTTGACCCCATGCTCCAGCGCCAGCCCTGCAACCGATACCCCCGGCTCAAGGGCCGCATCGATCAAGCGTTCCTTCTCAACCGGATCAAACCGTCGCTTGCCGTTGCGAAGAACCCGCACGACCCGAAGCTGCCCTGATATTCCCGTGCCATCCAATGTCATTGTGTCCACTGTCTCCCTTGTGGACACAGACTCCCTCACTGCCTGATCAATGAACAGGTGCGGGGATTTGCGCGCTTACGGTGCTTTGGCCATGGTAAATTTCCTCCTGCGACGACGCTCAACTACAGGAGGATCGTTTCGTTCCGCGCGCTTATCGAATTGCTAGAGGTTCGGGAGTGAAATCGTCAGCGCCGTCGATGCTTGTCGATCGTTGGCGCGCCCGGTCTGTATCGCGTCCAGCGCGAAGGGCTTAGCGCTTCAATCCAAGTCCTTCCAAGCAGATATCGGACAGTGCCGCCCCTCGTAGCTTACGCTCACGACTTTCCTGCAGAGGTGTCGCTTTATTGCCTTTTGGCCGGAACAAAGGTCCCCCCCGCAGATTAGGTCCTCAGCACATGTGTGCATTAAAAAGGATCACCTCATGAAAGCCCGCCTACTCTTGGCCACACTGGCCACCGCGACAGCTATGACTTTTGCCCTGCCCGCACTTGCTGCCGACAGCGCGCAGGAATTCGTCAACAAGGCCGCTGCAGGCGGTATGTTCGAGGTGGATTCGAGCAAGGTTGCCGAGAGCAAAGTCCGGGATCAGAGCGTCAAGGATTTCGCACACAAGATGATCGACGATCACGGGGCGGCCAATGCCAAACTTGAGACGATCGCCGGCGAGCAGAAGCTTACGGTTCCCAAGGAACTGGACGCCAAAAGCAAGGGTGATGTCGACACTCTGAAAAACGGCAAGGATCCGATCGACACACCCTACGTCGCGATGCAGCGAGCCGCGCATAAGGATGCGGTGGCGTTGTTCGAGAGCTACGCCCAGGATGGCGACAACGCCGAGTTGAAGACGTTCGCTCAGCAGACGGTGCCGACACTCAAGATGCACCAGGAGATGATCGAGAAAATCGCGGCGACTATGGACCGCCAATCGTCAAGTTCGGCGACGCCCAAGACCACCGTTGGTGACACACCCGATCCCACCCCTCCGCTTGCCGGCGCAAACAGCTTCACGGAAGACCAGGCCAAGGACCGGATCCAGGGTGCTGGCTTCGCGGATGTGTCGAAGCTGACCAAGGATGACCAGGGCATCTGGCGCGGCCAGGCGACCAAGGACGGCAAGAACACGACCGTCGCTCTGGACTACAAGGGCAACGTCGTTGCCGGCACGAACTGAAACTGAAATCCAGGAGATCAAATCATGAAAACCGTAACCGGATTGTTCGACAACTACAACGACGCTTCCGATGCCGTCGGCGAACTGGAAGCTAGCGGTGTTCCGCATTCGGACATCAGCATCGTTGCCAACAACATGGACAACCGTCACGCTGTTGACGGCTCCAAGGCGGCGGACGACGCCGCCGGAGGAGCCGGCCTCGGTGCTCTTGTCGGCGGCGCAGGCGGCCTGCTTACAGGACTTGGCCTCATGGCCATTCCAGGAGTCGGTCCTGTGGTGGCTGCCGGGTGGCTCGCTGCCACTGCGGTCGGTGCCGTTGGCGGCGCGGTGGTAGGTGGCGCGGCTGGCGGCATCGTCGGAGCCCTTACTGATTCCGGCGTTTCTGAAACGGATGCCCATGTCTACGCCGAGGGCGTGCGCCGCGGTGGCACGTTGGTTACCGCCAAGGTCGAGGACCAATTGGTGACCGCGGCTGAGCGGATCCTCGGGCAGACGAAGTCGGTAAATCTTGAAGAACGTCGTGGCGAGTACCAGGCCGGCGGATGGACCGGCTTTGACGCCGACGCTGACGACTACACCTCGAATGACATTGGGCGTGACCGCCCACGCGATGTGAACCGGGTCTGACATACGGGGCCTCGCCGCCATAGGTGGCGAGGCCGTCCCTTGAAGTTCGTGAAGAGCGTGTTCGATGACTGACCGATGGCCATAGCGGAAAGGCCTGAACCACAAGCTTGTGATTGACCCGAAGGTTCGCCACGCAGCGACCTCGACTTTTCCGCTCACGATGTGTGAGCAGAGCGTTTTGCGAAGCCGGATGGGCTAAGGCGTTGCCCGGCTTGCCGGCGACATCTTGCTGTACAGGTGCGGTCAACCTGAGCGATGTTTCATAAGCCGACCGCACGATAGAGGAACCATTTGGACGGAGCGCCGTTTGCCCAGACGGAAATAGGATGAACATGATGGTTGCGCCTCGCGCTGTGTGGAAAGGCTTCTTGAAGGTCGGTTCGGTTACGTGCGGCGTCAAAATTGTCGGCGCCACGAGCGAGGCGTCCAAGATCCACTTCAAGATCCTGAACCGCAAGGACGGACTTCCCGTTAAGAGCGTGTATGCCGACGAGAAGACGGGGAAAACGGTAGACTCGGAAGACCAAGTCAAGGGGTTCGAAGTCTCAAAGGATGAATTCCTGCAGATCGAGCCCGACGACATCAAGGCGCTGAAGCTAACGTCGGATCACACACTTGAGGTCGGTGAGTTCGTGGCGATCGACCAGATCGATACTCGATATCTCGAAAAACCCTACTACCTTATTCCGGCTGACGGGGCGGCGGTCGAGGCCTATGGCGTCATTCGCGATGCGATGAAGAACAAGGGCGTCGCCGCGCGCTCCTGCATCGTGCTCTATCAGCGCGGCCGCGAAGTGCTGATCCAGCCCTATGGCAAGGGCATGGTGATGACAGAGCTGCGAAACCACAATGAGATGGTTTCCGAGGAGAGTGTCTTCGATGGTTTGACCAAGGCGAAGTACGATCCCGAGTTGCTGGAAATCGCAGGCATGCTCATCGACAAAAAGGTGACCACTTTCGATCCCTCGAAATTCGAGGACACCTACGAGGATGCGCTGATTGCCATGATCGATGCGAAGCGGAAGGGCAAGGCACCACCAAAGGCGGCACCAAAGCCGAAGGAGAACGTCATCAACCTGGCCGAGATCCTCAAGAAGAGTCTGCAACAGGAGGGATCGTCGCCTCCCAAGAAGAGCGCCGCGACGAAGCGCAAGAGCGCCTAAACCAAAACGAGCAGAGTGCCGTCTGAGGAGAAATTCGTGACCCAGTTGACTTCGGAGCAATGCCGAGCCGCGCGAGCTCTGCTGGGCTGGTCACAAGCGAGACTTGGCGCCAAAGCGCAGCTCAGCGAGTACGGTTCGCGATTTCGAAAAGGGTAAGCGCATTCCCGCCAGCGACATGCTTCTTGAGATGAGAGCGGCGCTCGAACTGGCGGGGGTTGCCTTTCTAACCCGCTTGATGCACGGCGATCGGCTTTCGGCGGCCTGCATCGGCGATCTGGCCGCCCTCGGGGTGCATTCTGACAAGCCTCGTCGGGCGCCGGCGATGATCCGTCGTGATGGTAGGCGGGGTTTGCAGGTTGCGGTCGGCGGGTTGTTTCGGGACGTCTGCGCCCCGTCGTTTATGTCGCGAGTTGGGGGATGCGATCGAGGACGATGCGCAGAATACGCTGGTCGGGGCAGGATGACGGCAGGTGCAGGCGGATTTGGGTTTTCATCTCGACCACCCGCGCGGCGATCTTGATGAGGCGCAATCGCAGCGTGTCGAATTGGGCGACGGCAAAGCTCGAGCGTTTCGGCATCGCAGCGCGCAAGCCCCACATCAGCCAATAGGCGCCTGCATGCAGGAACAACCGGAACTGGTTGGCCGTCGCTCTTGTGCAGGATGTGCGGTCGGCGGCGAGATGCGTCTTCCAGGACTTGATGTGGTTCTCGGCAGCGCCGCGCCGGCAGTAGACATCCTCGTAGAGTGCCTTGGCCTTGCCACCTGCAAGATTGGGACGATGAAGCGGGTATCGGCACCTTGGGCGCCGACCTCGACGCGGGCGATGATGCGCTCGACGCGGCTCCAGCTGGCGGCACCGTCAACGAACTCCTTGAACCTGCGGACCTTGTTCGTCTTCGGCGCTTCAAAGCGCGCCGTCGTGCTGATCTCCAGATCCTCGACATGCTTGCGCAGGGTCGTGGCGGGCGCCACGCCGAGGATGAAGTCGATACCGTTGGCGCGGCACCAGTCGATGACCAGCGCACTACAATAGTGGCTGTCGGCCCGGATCAGGATCCGGGTGTTCGGCCAATTGCTCCGGATCGCCCGCACCAGGCGGCGCAGGTGGGGGCGGATTTCTGCCCCGCTCGGCCGCTTCGCTGGTCGCAGGACCGCACCGACGAACCGGCCGTCGTCATAGAACACAACAATCGGCTGGAAGCCGTATTCGTCGTGATGGGGAACAGGCGGAGCTGCTGGCCGCCATGCACCGCGTCAAAAGTGTCGTCAATGTCGAGCACGATCCGCTTCGGAACCTGGCAAAAGGAAGCGCAATAAAGGTCGACCATCGCACGGCCCATAACGACCAGTTCCCGCACGCCAGGCAGGTTCTCCAGCCGGCACATCGTCGACTGGGAGGCCAGATCCCGACCCGAAGGCAGGACATCCTGGGCCATCTTGAAGACCGGATCGCAGCGCAGCCGGTTGGCGTCGTTGCCATCCTCGTAGCCGGCGGCAATCATCTTCATACGGAACCCGATCATATCGGCCACGCTATGGATGATCTGTTCCGGGCAGCGCGGATCATCGATGCACCGCGCCAGATGCTCGGCCACACGCAGCCGCTTTTCCACCTCGGCCAGAGCCAGAACACCACTGTTCGAGGACAGCATGCCGCCGTCAAAACGGGCGACGACGGACTTGCCGCGGACAGATGACAAACCCGTCAGTGGCAGCGTAGGATCATTCATGGCGGGTGTGGTCTCCGGGAAATGGCGCGGATAGGACTAAGCAACCAAATCCTACGTTATTTCAACGGCTTGCGCCACATCCGCCAACCCGCCGGTAGAGTCGAGGAAGGGCGCGGTGGCTTGGGCCGTGTTGGCATCGCTCCGTTTCCCTTCCCCGCTCATCAAACCGGACGTGCGGATTTCCCGCATCCGGCTTTCCGACTGGTTTCATCGTGAGGCACGCGGCGGCGGTCCAATGTGCACGCGTCGAAGACGCAGGACACCAAGTTTTCCGAAGACAATGTCGTCGGAGAAACGCTGTGTGCCGCGTCCCTGCACCTTGTGCCGTTTGCGCAGGAAGGCGCGAACACGGTCATAGACGTGGTTGTCGACCGCTCGATAGGCCGGCAAGCGTGTTCCATAGCCAAAGTAGCCTGACCAGCCGCGCAGAAGCCTGTTCAGCCGGGTGCAGACCACGGGCCACGGCTCTTTGTTGCCGTTTACCAAGTGATCGCCAATCTTCGTTTTGATCAGTTGCACGCTCTTCTTGGATGGGCTCGCACCCAGGTACCAATGGCCGTCTTTCCGGTAGCGGTTAGGTCCGAACGTATAGCCAAGGAAGTCGAAAGGCTCCGTGCGGGCATCCTTCAGCGAGGTCTTCGCCTCGTTCAGCGTCAGCCCGAGTTTCATCATCGCCGAACGTGTCCACGCCAGCGCCTCGTCCGCGTGCCCGCGGCTGAGGATGACGAAGTCATCGGCATAAGAGATGATATGCGCACGGAACGCCTCGCCGCGTCCGGTGAGCCGCCAATGTTTCAGGAACCGGTTCATGTAGATGACCGATAGCAGCGGGCTTGCGACCCCACCTAGCGGCGTGCCGCGCGTGCTGCTCTTACCACCGCTCACGTGCCGTTTCCCGTCACCGTCCCGCTCTTCGATCGGCGCTTTCAGCCACAGCTTGATCAGCCGCAGCACCTGCCGGTCGACAATGCGCCGGGCCACCGATTTGAGGAGGTCCGAATGCGGAATCGTGTCGAAGTATTTCGACAAATCGGCGTCTACCACGTCCGTGTAGCCCCGGCAGACAAGCCGGTGCACTTCCTTGATTGCGTCGGTCCCACTGCGTCTGGGCCGATAGCCATAGGCACCATCCTCGAAGTCCGCCTCGAATATCGGTTCCAGCACCAGCTTGGCGGCGGTCTGAACCACCCGGTCCCGAATGGTCGGGATGCCGAGCGGACGTTCGCCGCCCCCCGGCTTCGGGATCATCACCCGTCGCACCGGCTGCGGCCGGTAGGTCTTCGAGACAAGTTCCTCGCGCAGGCCCGCCAGCCACCTCTCCGCGCCTTCCGCCTCGATCTTCGCGAATGTCACGCCGTCCATGCCCGGCGAACCCGCATTTGCGCGGGCCAGCGCATAGCATGGCGCAGCATGTCCTCACGGCAGATCTTGTCGTAGAGCACGTAGAAGCGGAAAACGGGCTCCGCCTTCGCCTTACGATACAGCTTCCTCTGCAGGTTCCTGATCTTTTCGGGTGTTTCGAGGCGCATCGCCAATCCCCCCCTCCTCACCAACTTCGAAAGCACACCAGAAGTCAGGGCCCTTCCCTCCACCGGCATTACCCGGCTTCAGCGGTATTATGACCCTGTCCGACTCCCACCGGCACCGCCGTCCTGACGGCTGCGTTGAGGCCGCTACCCTCATGCCGAGCGGGTCTCCCCCGTTACCCGCATCACCCTTCCGACGTGCCGTGCCCATTACCCCGGCGGATCGAACGGGTGCACATGTCGATTGCTTCCCCGTTCGCGCGGCCTTCCCCGAAATTCAGGCGGGTCTACCATCAGTTTGCTCCCGAAGTTGAGGTCTACTCGATCGACGAGAGCTTCCTCGACATCACCGGCTTGGGCGGCGGAGACTACGTCGCCTACGGGCAGAAGCTCAGGCAAACCGTCCGGACCTGGACCGGCATCCCTACCTGCGTCGGCATCGGACCGACCAAGACGCTTGGCCAAACTTGCTAACCGCACCGCGAAGAACCATCCGGAGCTCAACGGGGTCTGTGATTTCAGCGACCTGGCGACACGGGAGAAATACCTGCCGGCGACGCCGGTGGGCGCATTATGGGTGTAGGCGCCGCAGCGGCCGCCAAGCTGAAGGCGATCCGCGTGGAGACAGTAGGGCAGCTGCGCGCCCTCGAGCCAAAGCGCGGCCGTCAGCTGCTCACCGTAGTCGGCGAGCGCATGATTCATGAACTGAACGGGATCTCCTGTCTGGCGCTGGAATCCCTGCCGGCAGGTCAGAAGGGCATTGCCGTGACGCGGAGCTTCGGCCGGCCGGTGACGTCGCTCGTGGAGATGCAGCAGGCGGTGGCGGCCTATGCCACGCGCGCGGCCGAGAAACTGCGCCGACACGGGCTGTGTGCCGTTCAGGGCTTGGTGTTCATGCACACCAACAAGTTCAATGGCGACACATGGAGCCATACCGGACAGGCGCTAGCGTTCTTGGAGCCGACCGACGATACCCTGGAATTGATCGCCGCTGCGACGGAGGCGGCCGCCTCCGCGTGGCGCAGTGGATACCGCTACGCCAAGGCAGGTATCATGTTGACCGAGCTGGTGCCGATCATGATGGTGCAGACGTCGTTGCTGGCAGTTATCGATCGTGACGAGAGAGCTGCGCTGAATATAGCGATGGACGCGGTGAACCGGCGCTTTGGACGGAACACGCTGGTGCCGGCAGCAATGGGGCTGAAACCGTCCTGGTCTACCAAGTTCGACCGGAAATCGCGGTGTTTTACAACGCGTTGGGATGAGTTGCCGCAGGTGGCGGCCTGACGAGTGCCTGTCCGCGTGATCGGAGAAATGTTTGCGGTTCCTTGTCGACAAACACGGAGCGGCGCGATCAGCGGGTCCGCTCCCGGAACTTCGCATGGCAACTTGAGCAGTCCTGCAAAATCAGGTGCAGCACGTGTTCGGCGGGAAGCTTGGCGGGTGCGATCTCGGCTACGCCAGGCCGTTTGCCCAAAAGGCTGCCCCCGCCCGTGACCATGCCGGGACCCATTCGCATGTCGCTTGTAATTGTCGGAGGCGCCCGTGCAGCGTCCACAGCCAATACATCCGCTAACGTGCCGAAGTGACGAGCCAGGGCCTCAAATTCCGAGCGCTCCTGGTCGATATTGAGCTTGGCTCCAGATGGCGGACCCAGCGTCCCACTCGGAAACTCAGCAATAAGGGCCGCTCCCGTCCGCGCGCGGATCGTATCGGCGGCCGCCTTGAAGGTCGTGGGATCATAGGCCAGTTTGCCGCCGAACATGCCGGCGATCGTTCTGATCGCAGCGGCCATGTCCTTCATCGAGGCTTGGCGGGACGTGACGACCTCTAGCGAGGTCGATGGGGACGCTGCGATGCCGGATGCGCAGGCAAGGGAAAAGATTGCCACGGCCGCCGCTCGTTTCACTGAACCAGGCCTTGTCCCGCCAGATCGTCGATGATCGGACAATCCGGCCTGTCGTCGCCGTGGCAGTTTTCAACGAGATGATGGAGGAGCTTGCGCAATCCAACGAGCTCCGCGATTTTTCGGTCGATTTCCACGAGCTTCACTTCCGCCAAGGCTTTTACATCGGCACTCTCACGGTCTTTGTCCTGATAGAGCGACAGCAACTGGCGACACTCATCGACCGAGAAACCAAGGCTGCGCGACCGTTGCAGGAAGCACAACTGGTGCACGTCCTTGACGCTATAGTCACGGTAGCCGTTACCGGCGCGATCGGGCTTCAGGAGGCCGATATCCTCGTAGTAACGGATGGTTTTGGCCGGAAGGCCCGATAGCTCAGCTGCATCGCCGATATTCATCTCTGACCTCACAATTTCAGGGTGCGGAGCCGCAGCGCGTTCCCGATGACGGAGACAGACGACAGGCTCATCGCCGCCGCTGCAAGCATAGGGGATAGCATCGTCCCAAACACGGGATAAAGCACGCCTGCGGCCACGGGAACGCCAAGCACGTTGTAGAAGAAAGCGAAGAACAGGTTCTCCTTGATATTGCGGATAGTAGCCTGCGACAGGGTTCTTGCCCGGACCAGACCGTTCAGATCGCCTTTAACTAAGGTGATGCCGGCGCTCTCCACCGCGACATCCGCCCCCGTACCCATGGCAATGCCGACGTCGGCGGCCGCGAGCGCCGGCGCATCATTCACCCCGTCGCCCGCCATGGCGACCTTCGCGCCCTTTGCCTTCAAATCGTCGATCAGCGTTTTCTTATCCTCGGGCAACACTCCGGCACGGATGTCGTCAATGCCCAGCTTTGAAGCCACGGCCCTTGCCGTGCGCTCATTGTCGCCAGTTGCCATAATGATCCTAAGCCCGCTCTCGCGAAGCGCGCGGATCGCTTCCTTCGATGTCGCCTTCACCGGGTCCGCAACAGCGACAATGCCGCCCAGCTTGCCGCCGATCGCCACATACATGGCGGTCTTGCCCTCCGAGCGCAGGGCGTCGGCCTGGACGGAAAGGGCCGCCAAGTCGACTTTGGCGTCGTCCATCATCGCCTGATTGCCGAGCGCAACGGTCTTGCCAGCAACGATGCCGCTCACTCCCTTGCCGGTGACGGCTTCAAAGCCGGTTGTCGCGCTGATCTTGGCACCACGCTCCTTCGCACCTCCCACGATCGCTTCGGCGAGCGGATGTTCCGACCCCTGCTCAAGGCTTGCGGCAAGACCGAGCAACTCGGCCTCATCGACCCCTGCGGCGGGTATCACATCGGTCAATTTCGGGCTTCCTTCGGTCAATGTGCCGGTCTTGTCGACGATCAGGGTATCGACTGCGGCGAACCGCTCCAGCGCCTCGGCATCCTTGATCAGAACCCCGGCCTGGGCGCCCCGGCCAGCGGCCGTCATGATCGACATCGGCGTGGCCAGGCCTAAAGCGCATGGGCATGCAATGATTAGAACCGATACGGCTGCCACGATCGCATAGGCCATGCTGGGCTGCGGGCCGACTATCGCCCACGTCGCGAACGCCACAACTGCCACCAGCACGACGGTCGGGACGAAGTAAAAGGATACCCGGTCGGCCAGCCCCTGAATCGGGGCGCGGGACCGTTGTGCCTTGGCCACCATCTCGACGATCTTGGCGAGCATCGTGTCGGCGCCGATCTTCTCGGCGCGCATGATGAGTGTGCCATTCTTGTTGAGCGTACCGCCTGTAAGAGGGTCACCTTTGGTCTTCTCCAGCGGAACAGGCTCGCCAGTGATCATGGATTCGTCGAGCGACGAACGGCCCTCCACCACGATGCCATCGACCGGGATGCTGTCGCCCGGACGGATGCGGAGCAGGTCACCGGCCTGCACCTGGTCCAACGGGACATCCTCTTCCGAGCCATCCGCTGTGATGCGGCGTGCAGTCTTTGGGGCAAGATCAAGCAGGGCGCGGATCGCCGAACCGGTGCGCTCACGGGCTCTCAGCTCAAGCACCTGGCCCAGGAAGATCAGCGCTACGATGACGGAAGCTGCCTCGAAGTAGGTCGGTACCGTGCCGCCGTGGCCCAGGAAGGATGCCGGGAAGATCGCCGGAAACAGGGTCGCGACGAGGCTGTAGCTATAGGCCGCGCCAACACCGAGCGAGATCAGCGTCCACATATTGGGAGAGCGATTGACGACGGATTCATAACCCCGGTGGAAAAACGGTATGGCGGCCCAGACAACGACCGGGGTCGACAAGGCCAGTTCCAGCCAGCTTGCCAACGGCTCACCAATCCAGTCGCGGAAAGGGAGGCCGACCATTGGACCCATCGTGATGATAAGCAGGGGAGTTGACAGCACCGCGCTGATCCAAAGGCGGCGGGTAAAGTCGATCAACTCCGGGTTCGGGCCTTCGTCACTTGTCGGCACGCCCATGGGCTCCAAGGCCATGCCGCAGATCGGGCATGAACCAGGCTGATCCCTGATGATTTGCGGATGCATTGGGCAGGTGTACTGCGTGCCCTTTTTCATCGGTTCGGAAGCTGGCCGGTCTCCGAGATATTTTTCCGGCGTCGCTTCAAACTTTCCTTGGCATCCGGGCGAGCAAAAATAAAACCCTTTGCTTTCATGTCGGGTAAAGTGCGTTGCAGTAGCCCGATCGACGCTCATGCCGCAGACCAGATCGGTGGCGGCGATGAAGTCTACGGGCGCCTTGACAAACCTGTCGTGGCACGACGCGCTGCAGAAATGATACCGGTGCCCGTCATGTTCGACTGTCGGTTTGCCGGCATTGGGGTCCACCGTCATGCCGCAGACGGGATCCCGGACCATAAACGAAGTGGCTTTTTGCGCGGCTCCTGGCGCGTGAACGAGTGTCGTCATGGTCGAACCCTTTCGGTTGATTGCACCGACTCTACGGCTTCCTGTAACTGGAAGGTCAAGGGAATTATTGGATCGTGAAGCGTTTGACCTCGCGGGATTCAATAAACATACAGCGGCGTGCTTTTCACTTGACCTTCCAGTTGGTGGAAGGAGCATGCTCTGGACACCACCGCGCGGCAGTTCCGTCGCCCGGCCAATCTGTTCAAAGGAGAATTCCATGAAAAAGCTTATTGCGACTGTCGTCACCGGCGCCATGTTGTCTGCGTTTGCAACCTTGGCTTCGGCCGAGGAAAGCACGTTTCCCGAGGTGTGCAAGAGCAACATGGCGATGGATATGGGGGCCGACCACTCCAAAATGATGCAAGACATGATGACAGAGGAACATCAGAAGGCCGGCATGACCGGTATGATGCAGATGGACAAGAACATGATGCAGGGCATGCTGCACAAGGATGCCGATGTCGCCTTTATCTGCGGCATGATCGCTCATCACCAAGGGGCCATCGACATGTCAAACGTCGAACTGAAATATGGGAAAAATGACTGGTCAAAGGAAACGGCCAAGAAGGTCATCGCCGCCCAGACCAAGGAAATTGCCGACATGACGGCCTGGCTTAAGGACAATGCCAAGTAGGCGTTGTAATCAATGCAACAAGCCGCTGGTGCCCTGCGGGGAATCGCCGATCGCTGCTAAGGAGGAGAGATGATCATGCCCTCCAATCTGACGGGGGTCGGCCAGCCGAGGTCGGCCCGGCTCAACCAAAATTGCTTCTGCATTACCCTTGATCAGGCAAAGCTTCGTGCTGCATTGGATCATGAGGCCGGCGATGTCGACTTCAGCAGAGATTTCTTGAAGTCGCGGCCGCATCTGTTTTCCAATGTTCCGGTCTTCCTCTCCCATTCCGCCCTCGAAGGGATGCGCGAGATCGTCGTTGCCATCGAAGCGACGACGAAGTTGTCGGGCTACCGGGATGCAGTCCTCGCCTGGGCACCGGAAATCGCGCAACGGGATTTTGGTCCGGCGGGCGCGCTGATGGGTTACGATTTTCATCTGGACGACCATGGGCCGAAGTTGATCGAAGTGAACACCAACGCCGGTGGTGCCTTCCTCAATGCATTACTGGCCAAGGCCCAGAAGGCCTGCTGCGCTGAAGTCGAGCAACGGCTGATCGGTATACGCGAAAATGATTTCGAAATTTCCGTCGTCGCGATGTTCAGGGAGGAATGGCGACGCCAACGCGGCGCAAACCCAATGCGGCGGATCGCGATCGTCGATGATCGGCCCGAGGAGCAATACCTCTATCCTGAATTCGTGCTGGCCACGCAGTTGCTGCTGAAGCACGGCATCGACGCCGTGACCGGCGATGCCAGCGAGTTGCAATACAATTGCGGCAAGCTGCGGCTTGATGGCCACGAGATCGACCTCGTCTACAATCGCCTGGTAGATTTTGCACTGGACCGTTCTGAACACGCAATGCTCAGGGCGGCTTATCAGGACGGTGCGGTGGTCGTAACGCCCAATCCGCACAACCACGCGCTGTTGGCCAACAAGCGGAATCTGACCCTGCTGTCCGATCAGAAGGCTCTGGAGGCTTTTGGCCTTTCCCCAGAGATGCGCCTACGGCTCGCCAGTGTTCCGCGCACCGTGCTGGTCACCCCCGACAATGCGGATGCGCTTTGGAAAAACCGCAACGATCTGTTTTTCAAGCCGCTCTCCGGCCACGGCAGCAAAGCGGTCTACCGAGGTGACAAGGTGACCAAAGGTGTGTGGGCCGACATCGCCAAGGGTGGCTATGTCGCGCAGGACTTTGCCTCACCCGGGCAGCGCATGATCGAGATCGATGGCGCGCCCGCAACACGCAAAATGGACGTACGGCTTTACACGTATGACGGCCGAATGCTGCTCGCGGCCGCGCGGCTCTACCAGGGCCAGACGACAAATTTCAGGACGCCCGGCGGCGGCTTTGCTCCGGTGCTGGTCGTTTAAGTATGCGGACACCCTCCGTCCCCGAAGATCAATTTAACTTGCCATGCCGAGCTTGATTGCCCAGGCGGCGGTGCCTCCCTTGGCGCATTACTACTGCAACGTTTTGGCGCCTGCGGGGCACTGGCGACGCTCTCCGGCCCTAGCCTGATCAAAGTCGCATTGGGATGGCTGGTACTCAACCAAGGGTGTAGATTTCATTACCATAGCGTCTCGTCCCAGAGTTGACCCAAACCGACCAGCTTTTTGGTCAGAGAGTTGGGTGGCGGCACCATATGGAGGCTGCACTGTGCTCTACGATGCAGCTAGCCGCGTATTTCGCCGCTCTGGCTAACTTCGCGGCTGTGGTCCCAGCTTCCTGATTTTGGCGGCGATCGCGTGCGCCTGAATCCGTGCATTGGCAAAGCAGCCGCGAATGTTGGGCCGCATTCCCGTAAACCAGAGGCCGGGCAATTTCGGATCAGTCATGCCGCTATTGAACAGCGGAACGCCTCTACCATCGAGGACGCCAAGTTTGCCGACCAAGTGCTCAAGCCCCGGCCTGTAGCCGGTCGCGGCGATCACAACATCCGGATAGACTGACGACCCGTCCGCCAGGATCACGCTGTCGCGGGTAAACTCACGAACCGTCGGCAGCACAATGATTTTCCCGTTCTTGATGGCGTGCACGGCGCCATCATCAGTCGCGATTGCGATGTTTTCGGAGGCCAGGCGGCTCACCCCGCCGGAGGAGGGTACCGCCATACCGAGCCTTCGCAGGTCGCCGAAGGCGATACGCTGAAGGCCCGTTATCACCGCATCCGCGAGCCACAATGGCAATCTGGCGATGATCGGCGAAAGCCTGTGCACTGCAATTTTCCCAATTCGTTTGGGCAAGATCGCGGGGGCAGTGCGCGCAGACAACCAGATTCTTGTGGCATTGACACCCGCCAGGTGGTTGAGCGCATCGAAACCCGAGTTGCCGGCGCCGACGACAAGCACCTTTTTCCCCACGTAGTCCTTCGCATCTCCAAAATCCGCCGAATGGATGATCCGGCCGGTGAATTCCATCGTCCCTTTCCACTCCGGAATGTATGGCTGTCGATCGCGCCCGGTGGCGACGACGACGTGACGGGTCAGGCGGAAGCCGGTGTTGGTCTGCACGGCCCAATGATCGCCGTTGAACATGATCTCATCAACGGCCACACCAGCCTCCACCGGCAGCCTGTGGGTGTCGGTGAATTCCTTCAGATGACGGATGACCGCATGTTTCGAGGGAAAGGCCGGTGTTCCCTCCGGATAGGCAACGCCGGGAAGCGTTGACAGGTCGCGGTGTGAATTCAGGTGCAGGTGCTTGTGGCGCCTGCGCCAAGGTTCACCGAGGACATCCTCCTTCTCGATGATCTGGACCGCCACCCCGGCCTTTACCAGCGCATGTGCGACAGCCAAGCCCGCCGCGCCGGCGCCGATCACTGTAGCACCCTCAAAGACAGCTTCTTTCACGCCAGCACCGCGCCTCCGATCGCGCACAGGATGACGACGAGCCATGGCGGGAACCGCCACAGGAATAGAAGCAGGAAGGCCACGGCGGCAAGGACGAAATCACGTTCATTCATAATCCCCGAGGTCCACACCGGGTAATATAGAGCTGCCAGCAGAAGCCCGACGACCGCAGCATTGACCCCAGCCAGAACGGCCTGCGCGATGGGTTTGCGACGCAAGGCATCCCAGAACGGCACGGTGCCGACGATGAGCAGCATCGACGGTAGAAATATCGCCACGGTGCAAAGGGCCGCCCCCAGCCATCCGTTGCCATTCGCCCCGACCATCGCGCCGAGATAGGCCGCGAAGGTGAACAGCGGCCCAGGCACCGCTTGAGCCGCACCGTAACCTGCCAGGAAGGTATCATTGGTCATCAAGCCGGTGCCGACGACATCGGCTTGCAGCAGCGGCAGCACGACATGGCCGCCGCCAAAAACCAGCGACCCGGCCCTGAAGAATGCGGCCACCAGCTGGACGGCCTGGTTGTGCGTGGCCGCCGCGAGGAAGGGCAGGCCGATGAGCAGCGCGAAGAACAGGGCAAGGGCGCCAATGGCCACAGAGCGGGAACCGAATGCAGGCATATCCTCGATGTCGTTTCTGACTTCGCGGTGCAGAAAAATGAGACCGAACAGCCCTCCCATCATGATTGCGGAGACCTGGCCCCACGCTCCGGGTAAGGCGGTGACAAGCACGGCGCCGGCGACCGCCACAGATGCCCGCATGCGGTCTGGTGCCAGCGACCGCGCCATGCCGAGGACCGCGAGCGCGACCACGGCGACAGCCGCGACCTTGAGGCCATGGAGCGAGCCTGATCCGGCAATATCGCCCCATTGGCTGACGCCGTAGGCAAACAGCGTCATGGCGATGGCCGACGGGAGCGTGAAGCCGATCCATGCGGCGAGCAATCCCGCATAGCCTGCCCGCAGCAAACCGATGGCCATCCCGACCTGACTGGAGGCGGGACCGGGCAAAAACTGGCACATCGCGACCAGGTTCGCATAAGTCGCTTCGGTCAGCCATTTTCGCCGTTCAACGAAATCGGCGCGAAAATATCCCAAATGGGCAACAGGACCGCCGAACGCGGTCAAACCCTGACGAAGAAAGGCCAGAAACACTTCGAGCAAACGACTGGACTGCATATGGCGCTAATACATACCCCTTGAAGGGAGGCATAGCATATTCGATGGAATGCGCAGGCGATTGCTTTGGTTTTGTTGCAAACTTGGGTGGAGGCGCGAGAAGATCGTCCACTTGGCGGATTTCAGGTGGCGATCGCCTCAAATTGCTCCTTGAGCGAAGGATTTGGATTGAAGGCGAAGCGGCCTTGTCCTTTTCGCATCATGTGAACCATCTCGATGCCGGCCAATGTAGCGGCCGCAGCGGCGAACGCCTTGAAGCCCAACATTGGTCGTACCCGCCGCTTGATGCGGCGGTGGTCCTGTTCGATCCGATTATTCAGGTATTTACTCTTGCGGATCCGGATCGGCTTCAGCCTGCGCCGGGAGCCATCCTGCAGCCCTCCAGATTGGTCTGGCTACCGTCGATAACGACGCGGTCGGGCCGGCCGTGACGTGCCAGCGCTTTTCTGAAGAACCGCTTGGCCGACGGCAGGTCACGCTGCTCGCTGAAGAAAAATTCAACTGTATCGCCGACGCTGTCGATGGCGCGATAGCGATACATCCATTGGCTGCGGACCTTGATGTAGGTCTCGTCGACATGCCATTGCTGGTCACGCTACGCTTGCGTCGGTTGAAACGCTCCAGCAATGGCGGTGCGAAACGAATGGTCCAGCGGTGAATAGTCGTGTGGTCGACGGCGATGCCCCGCTCGGCCATCATCTCCTCCAGATCACGCAAGCTCAGCCTGTAGGCCAGGTACCAGCGTACGCAGAGCAGGATTACCGACTGGTCGAACTGGCGGCCCTTGAACATTCGATCCTCCCGAAATGTCGAAGGGGCTTGCCAAAGCGCTGGTAATCAAAACCTTGCAACACAACGATCGAACTCGGCGATCGTCTGGATGTCGCCGTCCTCAAGCTCGGCGCTCGGCAGGACGCCGTACTCACCGTCGACCTGGAACAGCGTGACTGGGACCATCAGGGTACGGGAGAGCTGGTAGGCGTGGTTCTGTGTGCCCACACCTGCAAAGCCGATCTTGCCACTCTACATGCGGCCGGCTCTGCTTGCGGGCGTGGCTGCGGCGCGGCGATCAAGGAGAGATCCATCACACTATGCTGTCGCGGAGCTTGGCAATATGCTGGGCCACATCGCGCGCGTCGATTTCCGCCTCGCGAAGCAGCCAATCGAAGTGCTCCGTCAACGAACGAACCCGCCTGGCTTCGCGAAAGGCGAGATAGAAGCGCCCTACATAAATCACGCCAACCAGTGGCCCGAACACTGTGACGGGCGCACTGTACACCCGACGCGCATCGAATAGGAACAAGCGCAGTGTTGGATAGTACTCCTTGCAGCGCGCCGCCAGCAGCGCCAATTGCTCGCGCCGGAATTCTGCTCCAAGCCCGCGCCAATAGCCTGCACCGGCGGCAAACGCGTCGAGCTCACCGATTGACATCGCCAGCTCGAAATCCGACGTACCAGCGTTCAGTTCCGCCACGCGATCGCGCATCGCACCGATCGCCTGATCTGGTGTCTGGCCAAGCGAGGCGGCATATTCCCAGCGCATCACGGCCTCGGTTTTGAGGAAGTCAGGTATCGAGGCAGGCACATGCCTGATCTTGTAACCGGCTGCCTCACGCTGCCATGCAAGCAATTGCGCATCCACTACCGTGCGCGATGCCTCGCTCAGGCTGACTGCGGCGTCGAGCAGTTCACCCGGGCGTTCCGGCCGATCAGTCAGGCTTAGCAACCAGTCGCTACTGACACCGAGCGCCTGCGCGCAATCTGCAGCCAGATGCGCGTTCGGTAGTCGCGGCTCGGCGGCGACGAGAAGCTGCGAGATGGTCGAGCGATCCGCCCCTGTCGCTCGCGCCAGGCCACTCTGCGACATCTCGGCTAGTGCCATCGCTGCGGCAAGGCGAGATCGAAACGCGGCGGTCCGAGCGCGTTTGTCGATTCTACTAATCATTGTGGGACATTATCATCCATTGGGATAAAATGCAGCGGAAATACCGAATTCTCCACCGCCCGCTCAGGTGATAGCCAATGCAGCAGCATTTATAGCAGTGGAATGAAATGGACACGAAACGGCGCACCATCATCAAGGCAATCACGTACCAACTGATGGGGTTGGTGGTGATGACCGCGCTTGGCACGATTTTCACCGGCTCTGCGGGAGTCGGCGGGACGTTGGCTCTGGTCTCGGCGACAATCGGGGCGCTGGGTTACGTTTTGCATGAAAACCTATGGGCGATGGTCCGCTGGGGCCGTCAGTAATACGCGCCTGCCAATTCCGGTCATTTCGGTGAGGCTTGCGGAAGATCATCGGAACGCCAGGCTTGTACTGTCGTTGCCAAAACCGCGAGCGTAGCGGTCGTTCCGTTCATATCGCCTTTCTCGAAATCTCCCTCTTTCTGCGCCATAATGTTGGTGACATGCGCGAAGCATCAGCTTGCCCAGAAATCTGGCGAGCGCCGGATGCAGGTGTCACTCCGCTTCTGTCGGGCGATCGCCCGACGGCGGACCAAGACGTAGAACACCGGTGTGAGCACTAGCCCGAACAGCGTGACGCCAAGCATGCCGGCGAACACGGCAATTCCCATGACATGCCGCATCTCGGCACCGGCCCCCGTTGCGATCACAAGCGGCACGACACCGGCGATGAAGGCGAGCGAGGTCATCAGGATCGGCCGCAGGCGAAGCCGGGCTGCTTCAAGCACGGCGTTCAATGGATCGACGCCTTCATCTTCCTTCGCTCTGGCGAACTCGACGATCAGGATCGCATTTTTGGCGGCGAGCCCCACGAGCACGACGAAGCCGATCTGCGTAAAAATGTTGTTGTCACCTCCCGTAAACCAGACGCCGGCAATCGCGGAAAGCAGCGCCATCGGAGCGATCAGCAACACAGCGAACGGCAATGACCAACTGTTGTACTGCGCCGCGAGAATCAGAAACGCGAGCAGAACTGACAGTGGGAAGACGTACATGGCCGTATTTCCGGCTTGTTTCTCCTGATAGGCGAGTTCCGTCCACTCGAAGGCCATGCCGGTTGGTAACGTTTCCGATGCGATCCGTTCGATGGCGGTGGTCGCTTGCCCGAACGAATATCCGGGCGCCGGGCCGCCGCTGATATCGGCTGACGGGAAACCGTTATAATGCATGACGCGATCCGGCCCCGAACTGTGCTTGATGGTCAGCAAGGCCGACAACGGAATCATTTCGCCCGCCGCGTTACGCACCTTCAGCCGGCCGATGTCCTCCGGCTGCATACGGAATGGCGCGTCCGCCTGGACCATCACGCGGTAGGTGCGACCGAATCGATTGAAGTCGTTCGCATAGAGCGAGCCAAGGTTAACCTGCAGCGTCTCGAAGATCGTGTTGAGCGGCACCCCCTGCGACTTAGCCTTCACCCGGTCGATGTCCACCTGGATCTGCGGAGCATTCACCTGGAAGCTCGCGAGCATGCCAGCCAGTTCAGGTGTTTGCATCGCTTTGCCCATGATCGTGCCCTGCGCCTGCGCGAGGGCCTCGAAGCCGAGCCCCGCCCGATCCTCGATCTGGAACTTGAAACCGCCGGTCGAGCCGAGGCCCGGAACAGGTGGCGGCGGGAAGATGCCGGTAAAGCCATCGGGGATCTGGCTGAACTTGCCCATCAAGCGATCCGCGATCGCGAAAGCGGACAAGGAAGGATCCTTGCGCTCTTCAAAAGGCTTGAGCATCGTGAACATTACGGCGGCGTTGGGAATGTTGACCATACCGTTGACCGAGAGCCCCGGAAACGCGACGACACTTTCCACGCCCGGTTCGGCAAGCGCGATCTCCGACATTTTCTTGACGACTGCCTCGGTGCGATCCAGCGAGGCTCCGGTCGGAAGTTGAGCAATGCCGACAAGGTAATACTTGTCCTGAGCCGGGACGAACCCGTTGGGCACGGCCTGGAAACCCATCCATGTCATGCCGACCAGACCGGCATAGACAAGCAAGACGAGCACGCTGAACCTCACGGCGCGGCGCACCGTCCAGACATAGGCATTCGAGGCGCTGTCGAAGAAGCGGTTAAACAGCCGGAAGAACCAGCCGAACAAACCGTCGATCACGCGGGTCAAGAGATCGCGCTTCACCTTTCCGTGGTGCGGCCTCAGGAGCACGCCTGCAAGTGCGGGAGAAAGCGTAAGAGAGTTGACCGCCGACAGGATGGTGGAGATTGCGATCGTGAGAGCGAACTGCCTATAGAACTCCCCTTGCAGGCCGGTCAGGAATGCCGAGGGAATGAACACGGCCGACAGCACCGAAGTAATGGCGATAATCGGCCCGGTCACTTCGTCCATGGCCTTGCGCGCTGCCTCCTTCGGCGTTTCGCCGAGCGCGATGTGACGCTCGACGTTCTCAACGACCACGATGGCGTCATCGACCACGATACCGATCGAGAGCACGAGCCCGAACAACGACAGCGTGTTCAGCGAGAAGCCGAACATGTACATGAGGGCGAATGTGCCGACCAACGATACTGGCACGGCAACCAGCGGGATGATCGAAGCACGCCAGGTTTGAAGGAAGAGCACGACCACGAGTACGACCAGCGCGATGGCTTCGAGCAGCGTCATCACCACGGCTTCCAGAGAAGCCTTGACGAAGACCGTAGGGTCGTAGGCGATGCGATACTCTATACCCTCGGGAAAACCTTTCTGTAGTTCCTCCATGGTGCCGCGAATGGCGCTCGACACGTCGAGCGCGTTGGCGCCGGGGCTCTGGATGATCTGCATCGCCAGCGCCGGCTTGCCGTCAAGAAGACTGCGCAGGGCGTAGGAGTCCGCACCAAGTTCGATACGGGCAATATCCAGCAGACGGGTGACTTGGCCATCAGTGCCCGTCTTGACGACGATGTCGCCGAACTGCTCCTCGTTCGAAAGCCTGCCAAGGGTGTTGACCGTGACCTGAAACGCGGCCGAGGCTTCCGGCTGCTGGCCAACCGAGCCGGCGGCCACCTGGACGTTCTGCTCCTGAATTGCCGCCACCACGTCGGAGGCGGTCAGACCGCGCGCCGCCACCTTGGCCGGATCGAGCCAGATCCGCATCGAATATTCGCCAGCACCCCAGACCAGCACATCACCCACACCTGGCAGGCGCGCAAGCTGGTCGCGCACCTGCAAAGTGGCGAAGTTCGACAGGTAGAGAGGATCGTAGCGATCGTCGGGCGAGACGAGATGGACGACCATCAGGATGTCGGGCGAGGTCTTCTGCGTCACGACGCCAATGCGCTGCACTTCCTGCGGCAGACGCGGAAGCACCCGCGAGACGCGGTTCTGCACCTGGATCTGCGCCATGTCGGGATCGGTGCCCTGCTGAAAGGTCACCGTCAGCGTCATGCGTCCGTCGGTCGCGGCCTGCGAGCTCATATAGAGCATATTTTCGACGCCGTTGATCGCCTGCTCAAGCGGTGCGGCAACCGTTTCGGCGATCACCTCGGGATTAGCGCCGGGATAGCTTGCCGTTACCTGCACTGTCGGTGGGGTAACCTGGGGATACTCGCTCAACGGCAGCTTCAGTAGCGTCAGGCCACCGGCGATCAGCATCAAGACAGACAGAACGACCGCAAAGATCGGGCGGTCGGCGAAAAAGCGCGGAATATTCATCGACGCGCCTCCTGCGTTTCAGCAGCAGCCCGGTTTTCATCGGCGGCTTGGTCGGGCAGCATCGAAACCATCTGCGGGGCCACCCGCATACCCGGACGGACCAGCCCTTTCACGATGATCTTCTCACCCGAATTGAGGCCGGCTGTGACGACACGCAGACCGTCGACCATGGGCCCGAGTTCGACCGGGCGGTATTCGGCCTTGTCCTCAGTTCCGAGGACCAGCACGTAGCGGTTACCTTGATCGATACCGATCGCCTGATCGTCGATGAGCACGGTCTGAACGGGCTCGGCGGTAACGAGGTTGACCCGCGCAAAAAGGCCAGGCGCTAGCTGGCCATCAGGGTTCTTCACAACGGCTCGAGCGCGGATTGTCCCCGTGCTTCGGTCGACGCGATTGCCGAGAAAATCGAATTCGCCCACGTGCGGGAAGCCGGCATCGGTCATCAGCCCCACCTGTACCGGTATCTTGCCGGCGGCCTTTCCACTTTCGATCGCCCGGGCACGTACAACGAATTCGAGATAGGTGGCTTCGTCGATATCGAAATACACATAGAGAGGGTCGGTCGAGACGATCGTGGTGAGAAGTGTCGCAGCTCCGGCATTTCCGCCGGCGACAAGATTGCCTTCGGAGACCAGAACCCGGTCGACGCGCCCACCAATCGGAGCGGTGACGCGCGTGAAGGAAAGATCAAGTTCGGCGCCGGCTACAGATGCCTTCGCGATTTCGACCTGCGCCTGCCGCTGGCGGCGTGCGGTCTGCGCGTCATCGAAGGTCTTGCGCGATACGGTGCCTTTGGGCGCCAACGTTTCGACGCGCTTAAAATCGATCTCGGCCTGATCGAGCAGAACCGCCGCCTGCTGCAACTGAGCCTTGGCGGCATCCAGTGCGGCCTGGAATGGCCTGGGGTCGATCTGGAACAGAAGCTGGCCCTGGCGCACAAGACCGCCTTCGGGAACGCTCACGGCGTCGATTGCGCCGCCGACACGTGGGCGAAGTTCGACGACCTTGGTCGCCTCGAGATGGCCTGTAAACTCCACCGACAGCGCGACCTTGCGCGAGACTACCTCGGCGACCGGCACCTGTGGTACGGGCATTTCGTCCAGCTGGGCAGCAGCTTCGGGTACGGCAGTCGACGATACAAGCGCCAGAAGGCGGCTTGTATAGGGTTCCACTTCGTCGCGGTAGACCAAGGCGCCACCGGCAATGACGACGGCTGCTAAGAGCAGGGTGGCGGCTTTCTTATTCATTCTCGTTCACTTTCATACGGGCGCGCGCTCCAGGCTCGCGGGAGACGGCGGCGGTAAATGCTTGACGAAGGTGGGGCTTCCAACGATGGGAAGGTCAAGGCCCTTAGAACGCTTTTTCCGAACAGGCCGCATCCATCCCGCTATGCGGCGGCCAACTGCATGCTTTACGTCGCCGACGTCGTTTGAATGAGAGGAGTTCGTCTCGGATGAGCGCCGTGGATCGGCTTTGCTACGAAGTGCTCCAGCAGGGTGGGAAGCCGCCAATCACGTGTGATTGGCGGCTTCCCTGACACGATTAGTCAATGGCTTTCGGCCGGGACCGGCGGACGCAAAGGCAAGCCTTCGTCCCGGCTATGAGTGACGCGCGGGGAAGATCGCCGTCGGCGTCAGAAACGAGAGAGAATTCTTGACCTGCGTCGAGATATGTAAGGAGGCAGGCCTTATCGCCATCTCTGTTAAAGATGCGGGCCATACAGTGTTCGACCAACCAACCTATACCGTCGGGGCGGTCGGCCCATGCTACAACCGAGACCTCCCAAGACGATGTCACGCACGCTTGAGACTGTTCGAGGCTGGCAAGCACGAAGCGAGTAGCCGCTCAGTTCAGACCAGGAATCAGGTCGCGGCCAGTCCGGAATTCGATCGTGGACTCCTTGAAGTCATCGCCCACGGGTTCGCTGCGTCCGCCCAGATGTGCGGCCAGAAATGCTCCACAACGGCTGCCAAGGAGGTCCCGTTTTCTGGTCGGCCGAGGCCGTGGCCTTCATCCGAGTAAAAGACGTAGGTTCTTTACCCCGGAAAAGCCGCCGGCGCCGGTTACGGTCGACTGATGCTGCCGCCGGCGATGAGGTCTCGTCGCTCGCCCCCAATGACAAAGGCCCGCCGCGAACATCTTCGCGGCGGGCCTTTGTTTCATTCGCTGATCCAGACTAGGCTTGAACGTCAACCGTACCCATCATACCGAGCTGTTCGTGCTCGAGGATGTGGCAGTGATACATGCGCGGGCCCGGCAGATCCTGGCGCAGCAGTATCCGGACCGTCTCGCCGGCCACGATGTTCACGGTATCCTTCCACGCGCGATAGGATGGCGTGGTGACCTTCCCGTCCTTCTCGCGCTCCGCGATCTGAAACTGCGTCCCATGCACATGGAACGGATGATCCATATCCGCCTCGTTGACGACTTCCCAAAGCTCGACTTGTCCGACTTTCGAGACTTCGTCTATGCGGTTCATGTCGAAGCTGGCACCGTTGATCAGGAACTTCATCTCCATGCTGTCGGAAGACATGGACATGTTGGAGTGATCCATGCCGTTCATCGTCGTGTTGCCATGATCCATGCCCTGCATCGA
The DNA here is from genome assembly GCF_015500075.1 of Mesorhizobium sp. INR15. Taxonomy (NCBI): domain Bacteria; kingdom Pseudomonadati; phylum Pseudomonadota; class Alphaproteobacteria; order Hyphomicrobiales; family Phyllobacteriaceae; genus Mesorhizobium; species Mesorhizobium sp. INR15. The sequence goes on from NZ_CP045499.1 coordinate 170,393, forward strand.
CATGCTGCCATGGTCCATTCCGCCCATGGATTCAGTCAGCACCAACCGGCGCGTGACAACCGGATTCCCAAGAGTTTCGATGGAGCGTAGCTTTGCTGGCAGGGGCGGCATCGCAGTCACCGCCTCGTCTGACACGTTTGCCGTCAGCAGGATCATGCCGACCTCGTTCGGCTTGCCCGGCCCCATCCAACCGCGCTCATATTCGAGCGTAGTGAGCTTGGCCGCTCCCGGCTTGTCGAAGGAAACGATCAATTCAACGCGTTCGGCCGGCGTGAGCAGCAACTCGTCGACGGCGACGGGCGCTTCGATCAGGCCGCCGTCCGTTCCGACGACGGTCATACTGGCATTCTCGAACTTGAGCCGCAGGAAACGCGCATTCGTCGTGTTGTAGAGACGTAGACGGCGTTTTTCACCAAGCGCAACAGTCATCGCCGGGTTCTTCTGCCCGTTGACCAGCACATGATCGCCGACGCGGCCGTTCATAAGATCGGTCATCGTGCTTTCCGGCATCGTCCCGTCGACGGCGATCCTGAGATCGGTGAGCATGAGGATCGTGTCGCCATATTCCGGCGGGATGGGATCGTCCTTCGGTTTGACCAGAAAGATACCGGCGAGTCCGCGATAGACCTGCTCGGCGGTCAAACCATGGGGATGGGGATGGAACCAATAAGATGCCGCACTGCCTTCCGGCAGTGCGAACGCATAAACGCGCTCGCCACCCGAGGCTACGGGGTCGCTCGGACTGCCATCCTGGTCGGCCGGCACGGGCATGCCATGCCAATGGATCGTCGTGGGTTCGCCTGGAATCCCGTTCTTGAAGCTGATCTCGACTTTGTCTCCCTCACTTGCCTCGATCACGGGACTGGTGCCGTTATAAAGAAGCACAGGCGTATCGAGCCCTTCGGCGAACCGCACGACGCCTGGTTCTGCTGCTAGCTTTGCTTTGAATACGCCGGGCACGGCCGACTGGTTGGACAGCCGTGGCAACTCCTTGAGCGGCTGCCCTTCCGGCAAAACGGGGTTGGTGCCCGCCGTAGGCATGTTGTGATTGCCGTGGCCGCTCATGCCGCCCATATCGTGCTCCATCTGGGCTGCTGCAGGCCCGGCAACGACGAGACCCGTAAGGCTCGCCAGAAAAGTCCGCCGATGCATTGATCGTCTTCCTCTCGGTCGTTTGACAGTCAACGGCAAGGCCGTTCAACTATGTCTTGAGTTTCTTTTTTCTTGCCAAAGGCGGCTCTCCTGGGAGCCGCCTCCGATTGCTACTCGCTGCGGTCGGCGAGCCACGTCTTCATCGTGGCGATGTCGCCTTCCTGGGGCTTGACCACCTCTTCAGCGAGTTCGCGGACCTCCGGATCCTTGCCGTAGTCAAGCACGACTTTCCCCATATCGATCGCGCCCTGATGGTGCGGGATCATGCCGCGCATGAAGTCGATGTCGGCATCGCCGGTGAACTCGACCATCATGTCCGTATGCATGCTGTCGTTGGCAGCTATGTAAGCTTTTGTGGACGGGTTGTCGGAGGCCGGCTCTCCATGCCCGACATGTTCATTCCCAGCATATTATGACCTTGCATGGGATCGTCCTTGTTCATTTGGCTCTGTGCGATCGCGAGACCGGCGCTGATGGCGAGCGCCCCTGCGATGAAGATAGGAGTGAGCTTGTTCATGATATCGCTCCTGTTCAGTTCGCCGTTGCCGGATAGCCGGCTTCTTCGAGAACCCTTTGAAGCGCCGCCGAGGGTGCGGTCGTCTCGACCTTGACCATGCGTGCGGCTGGATTGGTCTCGATCTTGGCGTTGGGATCAACTGACTGGATCGCCTTGGTGACTGATTTGGCGCAGCCGCCGCAGGTCATGTTTTCGATTCTGAGTTCCATGAGAATTCTCCTTTGGTTTGGGTCTCATGACGCTTAAGGTGGGGCTTCCAACCATGGTAAGGTCAAGTGGTGCGGAAAAGGAATTTTTGCTATTGACCTTCCCATGGTTGGAAGCCCCACCTTCACTCCGAACTTGAATTTCGGAACGAGAAAAGGAGGCGGCTATGAATGCCCCCGTTCGAGCAACAGACTTATCTGCAACGATATCACTACCCATCGAGGGCATGACCTGCGCGTCCTGCGTCGGTCGTATCGAAAGAGCCCTGAAGGCCGTCCCAGGCGTTGAGACCGTATCGGTCAACTTGGCTACGGAACGTGCGAGCATCACGACCAAATCGACTGTTGCCCGCGCAAAGCTTGTCGAGGTCATCGAAAACGTCGGTTATTCCGTGCAGGCGAAATCTGCCGATTCGGCTGGTCCCACAGAGCTATCGATTGAGGGCATGACCTGCGCATCCTGCGTCGGCCGCGTCGAGCGCGCGCTGAAGACGATTCCCGGCGTGACGGAGGCGGTCGTCAATCTGGCGACCGAGCGTGCCACGATCCGCGGAACCGCCGATGCGGCGACCCTGATTGCGGCGATCGAAGACGTCGGTTACGAGGCAAAAGTGATCGGCGCGGCCGCCGGCAATAGCGGTGAAGACGCGAACGCCGAGCGAGCAGAGAAGAAGGAAGCAGAGCGCCGCGAATTGACTCGTGACTTCATCATCGCGGCGATGCTTGCCGCGCCGGTCTTTCTCATGGAGATGGGATCGCACCTCATTCCGGACATGCATGGCCTCATCGAATCGACGATTGGCATGCAGTGGAGCTGGTACATCCAGTTCGCACTGACAACGCTTGTGCTCTTCATTCCGGGCATTCGTTTTTATGACAAGGGGCTCCCGGCGCTTTGGCGTCTTGCCCCCGACATGAACTCGCTTGTGGCTGTCGGCTCGCTTGCAGCCTATGGGTATTCGCTGGTTGCGACCTTCGCTCCCGGCTTCCTGCCGCCCGGAACAATCAACGTTTATTTTGAAGCCGCCGCGGTCATCGTGACGCTTATTCTGCTCGGCCGCCTGCTCGAGGCCCGTGCCAAGGGCCGGACATCCGAAGCGATCAAGCGTCTGGCCGGGCTTCAAGCCAAGACGGCGCGCGTCCGCAGGGACGGCAAAACGATCGATCTGCCTATAGGCTCGGTCGTTTCCGGCGATATCGTCGAGGTTCGTCCCGGCGAACGTCTGCCCGTCGATGGCGAGGTGTTTGAAGGTGCCAGCTATGTAGATGAGTCGATGATCACCGGCGAGCCGATCCCGGTTTCAAAGTCGGTCGGTAGTGCGGTCGTCGGCGGCACAGTCAACCAGAAGGGTGCGTTCGCGTTCCGCGCGACGGCGGTCGGCGGCAATACGGTGCTTTCGCAGATCATCCGCATGGTTGAAGAGGCGCAGGGCTCCAAGCTGCCGATCCAGGCGCTGGTCGACAAGGTTACGATGTGGTTCGTTCCGGCGGTCTTTGCCGTCGCAGCCTTCACCTTTGCTGCCTGGCTCTATTTCGGCCCGTCGCCCGCGCTCACTTTTGCGCTGGTCAATGCCGTCGCCGTCCTGATCATCGCTTGCCCATGCGCCATGGGTGTAGCCACGCCAACCTCCATTATGGTCGGCACCGGCCGCGGCGCCGAACTCGGCGTGCTCTTCCGTAAGGGTGAAGCACTCCAATTGCTGAAGGACGCCAGGGTCGTGGCGCTCGACAAAACGGGTACGCTCACCGAGGGTAAGCCAGCCCTGACCGATCTGGAACTGGCTCCCGGCTTCGAACGGTCGCAGGTTCTCGGGCTGGTCGCTGCGGTTGAGACCAAATCGGAACACCCGATTGCCAGCGCCATCGTGGACGCGGCGACAAAGGAAGGCATCGTGTTGCCAACCGTGTCGGACTTTGAATCGGTGACCGGCTTTGGCGTCAAGGCCAAGGTCGCCGGCAAGCGCGTCGAGATCGGCGCAGACCGCTATATGGTCGAACTCGGCTATGATGTGGCGGCGTTCGCCAAGATTGCGGAGCGCTTGGGCAACGAGGGCAAGTCACCGCTCTATGCCGCAATCGATGGTAAGCTCGCGGCGATCGTCGCCGTAGCCGACCCGATTAAGGACACCACGCCTGCGGCAATCAAGGCCCTGCACAATCTCGGGCTCAAGGTCGCGATGATCACCGGCGACAATGCCCGCACGGCCAAGGCCATCGCGACGCGGCTGGGGATCGACGAAGTTGTGGCCGAAGTGTTGCCGGACGGCAAGGTCGATGCGGTTCGCCGCCTCCGGGCCAAGTACGGGAAGGTAGCCTTCGTCGGCGACGGCATCAACGACGCCCCGGCGCTGGCGGAGGCGGATGTGGGTCTGGCCATCGGCACAGGGACGGACATCGCCATCGAGGCGGCGGACGTGGTGCTGATGTCGGGCAGCCTGCAGGGGGTGTCGAACGCCATCGCGCTGTCAAAGGCGACGATCGGCAACATCAGGCAGAACCTGTTCTGGGCGTTTGCCTACAACACGGCGTTGATCCCGGTCGCCGCCGGCCTGCTCTATCCCGTCTATGGCATCTTGCTGTCGCCAGTGTTCGCAGCGGGCGCCATGGCGCTGTCGAGTGTGTTCGTGCTCGGCAATGCGCTGCGGTTGCGCGCGTTCAAAGTGGCGAACTGACAAACCGCGGCGGCCGACCCTATATCCGGGTCGGTCGCCGTGTCATTTTAGGGAGAATGCTGATGAACATAGGACAGGCATCGAAGGCATCGGGCGTCTCGGCCAAGATGATCCGTTACTACGAGCAGACCGGTCTCATTCCAGCGGCGGACCGCAAGGAATCCGGCTACCGCGACTATTCGGCCACCGACGTCCATATGCTGCGCTTCATCCGCCGCGCACGCGATCTTGGCTTTGCCGTTGCCGAGATCGGCGATCTGCTCGGTCTATGGCGTGACGAAACCCGGCAGAGCGCCGAGGTCAAGCGCCTGGCGCGGGGCCACATCGACCAACTGGAAAAGAAGATCAAGGGCCTTCAGGACATGGCCCACACGCTCACTGTGCTAGTCAACGCCTGCCATGGTGACCATCGCCCCCATTGCCCGATCCTGCACAACCTCGAAACTGATCCGGAGGATGAGAATCTGAAGATCCAGCCTCGCCCCGGCGCAGTCGCACGCTTGTCGCAATGAAGACAGCGCCGGTGCGCCAAAACCGCGTCTCAGCAAAGTGGCGCATAATTCTTGACCTGTCCCTGCTGAAAGCAACGGCGATGCAAGCGTGCTCGCCTGGCTTGACACGCTCTGAAATAAACCCAAGGCAGAATGGGTTGGCAAAAATCCAGTGGCTACAATCAGCGCTCTCGGATCGAGACCCAGATGGGTCGCTGGAAGACTGCCATCGGGGCAGAAACTCAAGGCAAGAACCCTCGCCAACCAACGGACCGAGGCCACTATTGGCCTCAACATCTTGAACCGAATGACCGGGCTCGGCCGTGCCGAGTTCGAACGCGTGGCATGAGAAAAGGCGCGGGTAGGTTGCGACCCATGCAACACGGTCCATGGTACTCGCGCTCTATTCCCAGCCGACATCGATGACTTCGTCATGCGCGGACTGTGCGTAGCCTCGAGTCATCCTCACTTTGACTGCATCAAGGGTTCAGAAATTGTGCATTCTGTCGATGCACAAGCGAGGTTTTCCCTGCTATCTGACACAAAATTTCGCCTGGGCGCGTCAGGTGGCCGAGGCGTTGAGAGAAAAGGCGACCTGACTGGCGAGCAAACACTGGCGTTCGGGCCAGCAACGGTTCTGGCGAGTCGAAATCGATCACATCCGCGATATGCTCACCGTCGACCACTTGAGTGCCGACCCCCACATGCCAAGCCACCATACCAGCGACTGGTGCCGGTATCATGTCGCATCCAGAAACCGCCGTCGCCTCACAGCGCGCGGCGGGCAACGGCGGGGCTTCACCGAGGACAGCGCCGTTGCGCCTCAGAAAGTTCATAATATTTGCCGCGTCTCTCGCGCCGAATTGGTCGGAAACATCGCTGCGCCCCCGCAGTTCGATTGTCGGCGCAAAACACGCAGCCGGCATCAGATCAGCCGCGAGCTTCAATGCCTTGCGCACCTTAAACCACGGACCGCCATTGCATTCGTCAAATAATCCCGCAGCAATGCTTTGCTCAAGAATAACGACGCTTGCCCCCATATCGCAGCCAAGGTCGCTCACCATGTCCTTGTGTTCTACATGGGCAAACAAATGCAGCTCCGCCTGAAAATCGCAATGCAGATCAAATACAATATCGGCATCGATCGACAGCGTAAGCAGGGCCTTTTGCAGTGCCTGCCACTCGGAGGTTTCGGGCAGCGCCACGACTGCGTTGCGCAACTCGGTTCGCATTAGGACAATATTCTGTTGAGCGTTATCCCCAAAGCTCCCCCTAAAACGCTCAAGAACGATTGCCCCGAGGTCCGGCCAGCCCCGATTGAAGTTACCGCCGCCGTCAGCAAACGCGTGTCGTCCCAGATGGTGGGTATTGAGGGACTGCGCCATGCCAACCGGATTGGCGTTTGTAACAAGAATGATTTCGCCAACAATCTGTCCTTCACGTGCTGCCGCGTCAAACAGGGGGATTAGATGACATGCGGTCATTACGGCTGGGAGTTCGTCCGCATGTAGTGCCGCTTGAATATACACTTTGGGCGACGTCCCTAGGGTACCCCACCTATGAAAGGTAAGGTGCCGCTTGGTGCCAGGACTTGTCAGTGGGAGGGGAACGGCTTTTGTGAAATGTGACATTTTTGGCTTCCAGCCTGTTGCATAGCGATGTCTGATCCGGTCCAGTTTGGCGCGTCAGTGTAGCAGCTGTATGAGGAATTCCTTGGTTCGTGCATGTTTAGGGGCGTCAGAATGTATCGGGATCGGTTTGTTCAACAATTTTCCCCTCGTCCATGAAAATGACCCGGTCAGCTACACGACGCGCGAACCCCATTTCGTGGGTGACGCAGAGCACGGTCATGCCATCGTAGGCCAACTCTATCGTATGGGCCCGAGACCTCCTAGATAAGCGGCGGCTGACCCTCACGCATCAGAAAGCTCGTCTCAAAGACGTTGTCGCTAAAGAAAGGCCCCCGCGTCGTCTTCAAATTCCAGCAGCGCACGCTGGTATTTCAACCGGCCGCTCTCGGCGATATGGACCCGGATGTTCGCGGTCAGGTCGTCTTTGTCCAATGTGATCTTTGTCATCCCGTTTTCCTTCTGGTCATCATGCATTGAAAGGAGTCAGAACAACATCACCGAACTGACCGGCATAGGCGTGAATCGCGGGTGCACCTCCAAGATGCATAAGCAAGATCTTGGCGTTCGGCTCGAACCGGCCCGCCGCAGACAGATCCAGCAGCCCGCGAATGGCGCGCCCCTCATAAACCGGATCGGCGATCAGTCCCTCGCGCGTGGCCATCAGGTGAATGCCTTCCTTGATGGCCGCATCCGCATAACCGTAATCAGCCATGTTCGACGCAACCACCGTCACATCGCTTTCCTCGACCAGTTCGGGTAGTTCGAGAAATTGAAGTGCCTCATTGGCCAGCTGCCGAACCCGCCTTGCCTTGATCTCGGTTTCGCCATCATCGGCGACGCCGATAATCCGCGTCTTGATGCCAAGCGCCTTGAACCCCGCGACAAGACCAGATTGCGTGCTGCTCGAGCCGGTTGTGTGAACCAGATAATCAAAGAACTGACCGATCTGCTGCATCTGAGTTGCCAGTTCGATGGCGCAGTTCATGTAGCCCATGCTACCCAGACGATGCTCCGAGGCACCGCCCGGGATCAGGTAGGGCTTGTGACCTTGGCTGCGCAGATGCTCCATGAATTCCGCGAGCGGGCCTTGGTCTTCGATCGGGCGCTGCGTTTCATCAATGTAAAGCTCGGCGCCCATCAGATGGCTGAGCAAGATATTTCCGACGTGACGATAGTTGGGACCCGCATCCTTAGTCCAGGCACAGTGCAGCAAAGAGCATTTCATCCCTGCCTTGGCGGCGGCGGCGGCGGTCTGGCGTGTGTGGTTTGATTGTATCGCGCCCACTGTCACCAGCATATCGCAGCCTTTGCGCAGTGCATCACCCGTCAGAAACTCCAGTTTGCGGGTTTTGTTTCCGCCGCCCTGAAGGCCAGACAAATCGTCACGCTTCATCCAGAGTTCGGGTCCGTTAAGCAGTTTTCCAAAGTTATGAAGCGGCTGCAAAGGTGTCGGAAGCTGCGCTAAGGCAAAGCGTGGAACCGTGCCAAGTCGAGTTTTCAGGTCTTGCACAAGTGGTTCGTTAAACATCTTAGCTCCTTGGTATCTTCGACCGCAGTTCCGTCAGTCAGCAGGGCGCATATCGTCCTCCCGTTTGGAAAATTTGTATCTGTTTTTTCCGGGAATTGACCATGGTTTGCACGCAGGAATCGGGCCGAATGCCGGAGAGGACAGAAATAGAATCGAAAGCAGAGAGCGACGGCACGCAGTTCCGTTGGACTAGGGAGAGCAACTCGCCAGTGGCCGCCTAACGGCCCACGTTACGTAGACCATCAAGGAGACCAAGAGTTCCACCAGCTGGTGGAAAGACGTCCTTCGCGGGACGATGAATGAGGTGAGTTCGATAGCAGGCTTGTGCCGACTGCATCAACGCGATCAGGCGCCCAACAGATTGTTCCACTCATTCTTCTAATCCCATCCTGGGAGGGCCGAGGTGTCGATCCCGAAGAGAAGCGAGGCCCCGCGGAGACGTTGAATGCCAGCAAATGTGGAAGAGCTCGAATGTGCTTGACCTCAACTCGCCGAATAGAGAGGTCTGCTAGACCGATCAAGATAGCGGTGCTTCCAGCCACGACGAGCGGGGTGATAGCTTCGCCAAGGAACATATACGCGGTCAGCACGCCGAAGATTGGCATTAAAAGAATAAAGGGGGCGATCTGGTCGACGCGATGTCGGCGAGTAGGCCATACCCGATTGAGTACGCGGCGGCAGCGTCGGCTTCTTGCCCGTCCTGAAAATCGATGCCACGTGTGTTCATAACAGGATAAGTCCGCCGGCGCCGCCGAGTTCCTTGTCCCTGCTTCGATGATGGGGCTTGCATGGCGGGAAAATGTGAGCTAGATACTGAACCACATGGTTCAGTATGAAAACACCCGCCTGGATGCCTCGTTCGCCGCGATCTCGGATGCTACCCGACGCGGCGTTCTGGAGCAGCTTGGCCGTGGGGACGCGTCGATCACCGGCCTTGCCCAGACCTTCAACATGACCCTCACGGGCATGAAGAAGCACGTCAGCGTCCTGGAGCAGGCGGGGCTCGTCACTACCGAAAAGGTGGGGCGCGTGCGGACCTGTAAGCTCGGCATTCTCGACCTGGGGACAGAAGCGGCATGGCTCGATCGCCACCGCCAGCTCTGGGAAGCCCGCTTCGACAAGCTGGACCAGGTGGTCGAGGAATTGAAACAAAAGGAGAAATTGAATGTACAAAAAAGCTAGCGAGTTCGCTCGCACAATGGTGGAACGAACCGACCGGGAGCTGGTGGTCACACGAACCTTTGACGCGCCGGCGCGCATCGTGTTCGAGGCCTGGACCAAGCCGGAACTTTTCATGCGGTGGTGGGCACCGAGGTCAGGGAGCATGTCCCTGCTATCCTGCGACATGGATGTTCGTACCGGGGGCAAATACCGCCTCGAGTTCGGACGAGACGCCTCCAATTCCATGGCCTTCTTCGGCAAATATCTCGAGGTGATACCGCAATCGCGGCTCGTCTGGACCAACGATGAGGGTGGAGAGGACACGGTGACCACGGTGACCTTCGACGAAACGGGCGGCAAGACGCTGCTGGTCTTCCGCGAACTCTACTCCTCCAAGGAGGCTCTCGACGAAGCCTTCGTTGGAATGGAGGGCGGGATGCCCGAGCAGCTTGATCAGCTGGACGAACTTCTCAGTACTTTGGAGGTAGGCGTGGCAACGCCGTAGGCGCCCGACGCCGATGGTTCAGCGTGCTTTGGCTGTCCGGTAACGTCGAAGGTGAGTGATTGAACTGTCAACGGCGGAGTAAAATCCGGCTACGCGGCGGTGTAAAAGTCGGCCATTTTCGGCGCACGCATGAGACCTCCGGGAGAAGCTATGGGAAGCGTCGAGGCTGAGGCATCATCGGCGCCTAGCAAACCATAGGAGGATGTACATCATGCCGACAATCGATGACTTGAGCCGTTCTCTCATCGCCTTGGATCAAGATAGCACATTGATGACGGTGATCGAAATGAGCAAATCCAGTTGGCTCGTCGCCGGGATGGTGCCTGGTATTGATCGCCATCCCATGAAGAAGCTCGTTCCCGATCCGGGGGCGTTACTCGACCTGATTGATCGCTGGCGCCAAGAAGCGGAAAAGCAAGAGCGGCGAATTGAGCGAGTCGTGCTCGCCTTTGAGGCAGGCCGCGACGGGTTTTGGCTAGCTCGGTGGCTGCGAGCGCGGGGCATCGAGGCGTATGTGATCCATTCAACGAGCGTCGCAGTCACGCGCGAGCACCGACGGGCGAAGACCGATCGACTGGATGCGACGATGCTGATCCGCGTCTTTCTCGGATGGCTGCGCGGCGAACGTGGTCATTGCCGAATGGTGGCGATTCCTACCTGTGAGGAGGAAGACGCCAAGCGACCGAGCAGAGAGCGAGAAAGTCTGGTTGGCGTTTGAACTGTGAATATGCATCCAAGATTGACCCTGCGCCGGCTTCGCATAACGATCAGATAACACTATGATTTCTAGGATCTGGCAGGGTCACGATCGGAGCCAGCTGTGCCCTCCCCGTTCGACGAAAATACGAATAGAATCAATATCATAATGGCCTTTTCGGCGGGGTTATGTTTCAATGCGTATTCACACGCTGCCGTAGAGGGTGGCTCGGATTCTCTGGGCGGCCTCGTAAAAAACGGCGTGACGGGTCGGAAAGACCAGCACCATGGCGGCGATTACAGCCATCATCATGTCCGATGGCTGCATAACCGCATACAGCCAGAAGCTGAGCCGCAAGCGGGCAAAAACATTCCCGACACGCTGCTGAAGCACATCTCGCCGCTCAGTTGGGAACACATCAACCTTACAGGCATCTATACCTGGGATACCCAGCATCAAATGCCCGAAGGCTTCCGGTTGCTCAGACTGCCCGCGCGCCGACTTCGCGCAGCTTGACGTTCATGCTTCGTTCGGTCTTAGCGTGTCTGGGAAAGCAGATCTTGTTCCGACCCCTGGATGGCGTAGGACATGATCTCGATTGGCGAGGCACCGCGCGAGGGCGCTTCACCCTCTGTCAACGGCGTGGAAAATTGGTGAAAGTACAGCTGTCAGCGTCATGCCGACCAACAAACAAACCTGTCAGGAAGCTGACGTGTTCAACGCCACGTATTTCGAGCAAGACGACAAGGCATAAGCAAAGAGCAAGGAAACCCCTATCGGTGATGCTGGTAGCGCTTGTTTTCCCCGTATAGGCCTGCTCCAGCGCCGAGCGCCGGCGATCATACGGCAGCAGGAAAAAGAACCCGAATTTGAGCAGGGCATAGATCGAATAAAGGGCTAGAATGATCGTCAGGATTTTGGCTTCCATCGAGTTTTCCGGCTCTTGATCCCAGCAGTTAAGGTCATATATACGATACGATACATATGTGTATCGATATTAAGCGGGTCAGTCAATGAGCCTTTCTATTGGGCTTACGAGCGGCCGGCCACGAAGCACGGATGTGGATGTCGCCATCCTCGACACTGCACTCTCGCTTTTCGTCGAAGGCGGCTTGGCTGCCGTTACGTTCGAGCAAATCTCGAAGCGATCGGGCGTCAGCCGGGCCGCCATCTACCGTCGGTGGCGATCCAAGGAGGATATCATTGCCCATGCGCTTGGTCGTCTGCGCGAACAGGACGAGGCGACACTGAGCAACTGGGCCGAGCGTCCCATGTCGGAGGTCATGGACTGGTTCATCGAAAATGTGCCGCGACAAATGCTCAATCCGCTCTACCGAAACCTGTCCCGCAACGTTCTCGCGCTCGGCGAGACGTCGGACCTGAAAGCTGCCTACACACGAGCGGTTCTTCGCCCCAGGCGCGAGGCCTTCTCGGCAATGATCCGGCGGGCACGCGCTCAAGGGGATTTGCCCGAGGGTCTGGACCCCGACCTTATCCAAGACATGTTGAGCGGAGCTTTGCTTCATCAGGTTCTTCTTGAGTCTACGCATCAGACCGAAGCGAGCCTCCGTAACTACGTCGTCCGGCTTCTCATGGGCCTGGGTCTTCTTTCGCAAGGGAAGGCCCTTATGTAGAACCCTTCCGCGCTTTCTCCACACCCTGCTGACTCAACCCGTCCGGGCTTTCATCGTCCTAAGGCAGAGCGTCCCCATCGCGCATCCGGCTCGGCGGCAGGTCGTGCAAGCGACCCCAGGCGCGACGCAGCTGTCGCGTGGAGGCATAGCCCGCACGTTCGGCGACCGTCTCCATGTCGAGGCGTGGTCCGGCCAGAATTTCTCGAGCCAGAGCCACGCGCATACGGTTCACATACTCGGTGACACTCATGCCGGTGTGTTCGTTAAAAAGGCGGGAAAGGTTCCGCGGGCTGGCGGCACTCAGCCGGGCGAGCGTGGCAACCGACCATTCCCTCGCTGGATCGGCGGCGACCGCGTCTTGCGTGCGGTGGACAGCGGGGTGAATGTGGTTGCGGCCTTCGAGCCAAGGGGAAAGCTGCGGATCGGCGCCGCCGCGTCTGAGGTAGACGACGAGATAGCGCGCTACTGCGAGAGCACAGCCGTGCCCAACCGTTTGCGCGACGATGTGCAGCATCAGATCGATGCCGGCGGTGACGCCTGCGCTGGTCAGCCGCTCGCCGTCCTCGACGTAAAGCCGATTGTGCCGCACGCGCGCGCTCGGGGCGAGTTGTGCCAATTCTTCGGTGCAGGCATGATGCGTCGTGCAATCGTAATTGTCGAGGAGACCGGCCCGGGCGACAAGCAAGGCGCCCGAGCAAATCGAGATCACCCGTATACCTGGACGGATGGCGATCTTCAGCCAGTCGACAATATCCGCTTCTTGGACCTGAACCATCTCCGGGCTTGTCGTCACGCCGCCCAACGGTATCTCGGCACTGCCCGGAACCACGAGCAGCGCATCGTCCGGCAGGCGTGTCGGCAAGGGCCAGATACCGCTGACCGCAAGCCCAATGGACGTGCCGGTCGACGGCGTCGATCCGACATAGGTGACTGCGAAATGGACAGCATTCTGTTCGAGATTGGCCTTGCGCAAAACCTCGATCGGTCCCGCCACGTCAAGCAGCAGCACGCGCGGCGGCACCACGACATAGACGGGGATCTCGCGAGGTTTTGGGCCAAGCTTCATGCAGCGATCTTTTCCAGCCGTCCGGCCAAGGCCTCCTCAACGGTCGAGATGCGCGCAAATCGGTCGGCGAGCACCAGTTCGGTGCGTGCCCGAATTTCCGCCGCGCTCCATTCCCTCCCAAGAATATCGGTCATTGGAAAGGTCAGCGTTGCTTCGCCGACATAGTCGACATGATAGCCGAGATCCGAAGCATGGCGGGTCGTTGTCTCACAGCATTGCTCTGTTCGGATACCGGAGACGATGAGGCGGCGGATGCCGTTTTCGGTCAGCCAGACGTCGAGTCCGGAACCAACAAGCGCGCTGTGACGGCGCTTGCGAAATACAGCGTCAGGGACGAAGGCAAGGGGCGAAAGCGTAGTTACGAATCCTGATCCTTCCGAAAATGGACCGCTTTCCTCGACATGAAAGATCTGAATGACGCGGATGCCAGCGACCTTGGCGCCGTCTATGAGGGTCTGAAGACGTTGTGTGAAGGCGGGGACGTCGGCATCCCGATAGTAGGAACGATGGCGAAACGATTCCTGGGCATCGATCACGAGCAAAGCAGTGTCGGACATTTTTGATCTCCCATTTGCGAGCATGAGGTAATCTATGCCTCTGATATGCCAAACGGAATGCCAGTTGCGGACAATTATCGGACAGATCGCGCCAAACGATCAACGAGTTGGCTCTGCCACAACCCGCTTCGTTAAAAGCGGTTCGCAATCCCTCATTGTTCACGCGCTCCTGAACGGGCAGTCGGGTTATCATTTCACGGCCGTAAGCCCGTCATCAGCCGATAGCTTCGGCGGACAGTGACTTGGCTTGTGCCACGCAGTACGATCCCTGCCCCATGTCAGCGATCGAGCTGGGACCCTTGTCCCCAGGTTCGCGGCGCTGGATGGCGTCGCGCCAGAGCCAACGCGGTATCCCGTACAGCGAAGGGCTGCTCGCCGGGATGCGCGCTGATGACGTCAGCCAAGCGGCGTTTGAGCGTACGCGGGGGTTGCATTTCGCCCTTCAAATTACACTAACGGTTGTCAAGTTCGGCCAGTAGTCTAGCAAGCCTGGCGGGCACGCCGGGAATATGGCCGGCAATTTCGAGGGCGGTGTTGCGCAGCAATCGGGCTGGCGCGGACCTGAGCGTCGCGGCCCGTGTCATTCGATCGGTCATAGTGACGACGTTCTGCGCGATCTCGTGACGTCGGCTGGCCCATGCGTCGAGCGCCGTGGTTGCGCCGCCGTGGACCGCGTCGAGCAACGGTGAGGCGAGGGAGACGGCATCCTGGATGCCAGTATTCATACCTTGCCCACCCGCCGGGCTATGCACATGGGCGGCGTCTCCGCACAACAGGATGCGTCCGGCCCGCGGCGTGGCGGTGACGCGATGCTGGAGATGAAAGCGCGAACTCCAGACGATTTCCTGGATTGTCGATCCCGCGCTTGCCGGCCCGCGCGAGTCAAGAATGCGCTGCAGGAACGAAATGTCGGGCTGCTCGGGTGCTTTGTCGATGGTAGCGACGATCCGATAGCGCTCATCGGGCAACGGCGCGACAACAACCAATCCTGCGGGTGAGAAAAACAAGCTGACCTCCTCGCGAGAGAGCGGCCAGTCCATCCGAACATCGGCAAGGACAAAACTTTCCTCATACGCGCCGCCTTCGAAGGCGACACCGGCGGCGTCGCGCGCGACGCTGTGGGCACCGTCGCAGCCAACCAGCCAATTGGTTCGGATCGCGTCCGATCTTCCATCACGCTTGATCGTTAAATCGACGCCATTGCTCTGCGCCTCCAGTGCTACGACTTCTACCGGACGTTCAACCTCGCCGCCCAGCGCGCGCAGCCGATCCAGCAGAATCGCCTCGGTCCGGTTCTGTGGGCACATGATTGTGAACGGGTAAGGCGTATCAAGGCCGGAAAAATCGATCTCCAGTAACACCTTGTCACGATCGTGGATGCGGAAGATCGGTACCTTGACCCCTTCCACGAGCAGCGCTGCCGTGGCGCCGAGCGGCCTAAGGACTTGCAGCGTTTGCGCGTGCACCACGGCCGCGCGCGACGTGTTTGCACCTTCCGCCTGTCGATCGAGTAGAAGCGGCGTCGCTCCTAGCCGCCGAAGTTCAGCGGCAAGCGCCAGTCCGCTCGGACCGGCACCGACGATGACGATTTCAGTATGGGAAGGCAGCGCGTTCATGACATACTCCGATGCGAACATGTGTTCGCATATAAACGATGGCGAGACAATTTGGTTCAGAAGGTTGTAAATAAAAGCGCGAAATCTCCTGCGCGACCGCGCCGATCACAGCCGAACCGCGACCGTATTCTGGCCGCCGCGCGTCGTGTGTTTGCCGCGCAGGGGTATGACCGCGCGACCGTTCGGTTGGTTGCCGCCGAGGCAGGCACCGCGCCGTCGATGGTGATCCGCTATTACGGTAGTAAGAATGAGCTGTTCGCGGCGGCCGTGCAATTTGACCTACGCCTGCCAGATTTGACCGGCGTCCCGCGCGGCGAGATCGGCGCATGCCTGACACGGCATTTTCTGACGCGGTGGGAAGAAGCGCCGTCCGGCGGCGAACTCGGTGCGCTTGTCCGCGCGGCGATCAGTACGGACGCGGCGCGTGAGCGGCTGATCGAGATTTTCCAGCGTCAACTACAAGTTTCCATTGCCGCCATCAGCGGCCCCGAGGGAGCGGACAGGCGGGCGGCCCTGATCTCGAGCCAGTTCCTGGGAATTGCGCTTGCGCGATATGTGCTGGCTCTGCCCGCCTGCGTTGCGATGGACCATGATCTGATCATCGCCCATGTCGGCGCGACCGTTCAGGCCTATCTGACTAAATCCATCTCTCCTGTGAACGGCTAGCCACGACGGCCTGGACTTCACCTGTGGCGATAGAGCCAGCCTTTTTAAGCGTGACAGGACGCGCCTGTCTCTTTCATAAGCGCGTGCAATTCGGCTGAAGTAGCAAGACAGAAAGTTCGAAAAGCTTCCAGAAACCCCAGTCGATGGTCAATTGGAGAACTGCCTGTTGACCGCTTCGGGGCCGTTGAACGAACCCGCTGCGCGGGAGGGCGCCTGCGGTTGAGGTAGGGGTGATGGGCCGGCCGTCGCGCTCGCGTTGAGCGTCGTCCAGCAACGGCAGAAGATGACGGGCTTCTTCAACAAGGAGCCCGACCATGCCCCATCCCCTTCTCGATGCACCCATCAGCCCGCTGCGCCAGCGGCTGATCGACGACATGAACATGCGGCGTTTCTCACGCGAGACGCAGCGCAACTATCTCCGCGATATCGGACGCCTGGCGACATTCCTTGGGCGTTCGCCAAACACGGCGACAGCCGACGACCTACGTCGGTTCCAGATCGAGCAGCAGGAAGACGGCGTTCCCGTGCCGACGATGAACAGCATCGTGTCGGCGCTGCGCTTCTTCTTCACCCAAACGCTCGACCGCCCGGACCTGGCGCGCCGGCTCGTCCGGCTGTCGCATCCGCGCAACCTGCCCGTGGTGCTCAGCCGCGACGAGGTGGCCCGGCTGCTCAACGCCACCACGTGTCTCAAGCACCAGGCCGCATTGTCGGTCGCCTATGGTGCGGGCTTGCGCGTCGCGGAGGTGTCGATGCTGAAGGTCGCCGACGTCGACAGCGAGCGCATGCTGCTGCGCGTCGAGCGCGGCAAGGGCGGGCGGTATCGCAATGCCATGCTCTCTGCCGATCTACTCACTCTGCTGCGTCAGTGGTGGAAGGTTGGGCGGCAGCAGGGCGTGATGCATCGCGACGGCTGGCTGTTCCCTGGGCAGCACGCGATGAAGCCGATCAGCACGCGACAGCTCTATCGCATCGTCGTCGAGGCAGCGCAGGCCGCCGACATCGCCAAGCGGGTCGGGCCGCACACGCTGCGTCACAGCTTCGCGACCCACCTGCTGGAGGACGGCACCGATATCCGGATCATCCAGGTTCTGCTCGGGCACGCCAAGCTGAACACCACCGCTCTCTACGCCAAGGTCGCGACCCGCACGGTGCGTGCCGTGACGAGCCCGCTCGACAAGCTCGGCCTGTTCAAGCCGGAAGAGATCTCACCCGACGGCTGAGCCATGCGCGCCTCGATCGAGGTCGCCGACATCTTCCGTGCTGCCGGGCTCGCCTATCGGGTCGCCCATGCCGGCCATCTGAGCCTGCAGCAACTGAAGGTCATGTCGGCAATCGAGCACTGCCGCACCGCAGCCCTTGGCGGTCATGTCGAGGCTTGCGAGGACTGTGGCCAATGGCGGATCGCCTACAACTCCTGCCGCAACCGGCACTGCCCGAAGTGCCAGGGTGCGGCCGCGCGGACATGGCTTGCAGAGCGGGAAGCCGACCTGCTGCCGGTCGGCTACTTCCACGTCGTGTTCACGCTGCCCGCCGAGGTCGCCGACATCGCATTCCAGAACAAGTCGGCGGTCTACGACCTGCTGTTCAAGGCGGCGTCGGAGACGATGCTGACGATCGCCGCCGATCCGAAGCATCTCGGCGCACGCATCGGCATCACCGCCGTCCTCCACACATGGGGCTCAGCGATGACGCATCATCCGCATGTGCACATGATCGTGCCGGGCGGCGGCATCGCACCGGACGGGGCACGCTGGATATCATCGCGGCCGGCCTTCCTTCTGCCGGTGCGCGTGCTCGGCAAGCTGTTCCGCCGCCTATTCCTGACCCGGCTGGTCGCGCTGCACGACGCTGGCCGGCTCGCCTTCTTCGGCGCAATTGCTCATCTCGCGGAACGGCGGGCATTCCTACGCCACCTGTCGCCGGTCCAGAAGAAGCGCTGGGTGGTCTACGCCAAGGCGCCCTTCGCCGGTCCGGAAGCGGTGCTCGCCTACCTGTCGCGCTACACGCACCGGGTCGCGATCTCGAACAGCCGCCTCATCCACCTCGACGAGAGCGGCGTCACCTTCCGTTACAAGGACTACCGCCGCGACGGCGCCGGTCGCCAGCAGGTCATGGCGCTCGCCACCGACGAGTTCATCCGCCGCTTCCTGCTCCATGTCCTGCCGCGTGGCTTCCATCGCATCCGGCATTGCGGCTTACTCGCTGGCTCCGCCCGCAGGGCCAGCCTCGCGCTCGCCCGCGAACTCCTGGACGTCGCCGCGCAGCCCGATGACGACACATCAGACGAACCGGACGACTTCCGCCCGCCATGCCCACGCTGTCGCGGACGCATGATCGTCGTTGAGGTGTTCGAACGCTGGCGGCAGCCCCGCGGACCGCCGCACGCAACGGCATCGAACCGGGAGAACGGCCCATGATCCGGCATGGCATGGTAGAGCCTTCAGCCGCAGGCGCGTCCCCTCCGGCAACGGATCCACGCGTGCCCATGGTGACTACTGACGCCGAAAGGCGCGCGTCCGGACCAGCGCCGAGCCCGCAACATCGCGCGGAAGCGCACCAAAGCGGCCTGTCCGTATCAATCGCGGCGCTTCCCGGCGACGATCGCGCCATCGCCGACATCAGCCGCAAATCGAAATCCCCATAGCCATCGACTTGTGGCCCGCGGGTTCCTTCCTCGGGGACTTTCGTACGCCTGCCGGCGCCCGAAACTCTTCACGAAAGCCGACTGTCAGCACCTGTATTGGTAACTCGAGAAGCCGACATCACCGACCACCTGTAGACTGTCCCTGATCGCCCCAAGCCACAGGCGAGCGACTAGCGTTGGAAGGTGAGGTGGATGGTCCCACTCGGTGCCGTTTCTGCCTTGACAGTGTAGCCCGCTTCTAGGCCGCGCAGATCGTCCCACAGGCGTATGCCGCGCCCAAGCAGAATCGGAGCGATAGCAACGTGAAGGCGGTCGACAAGGCCAGCCTTGAGATAGTCACGAACGACGGTCGGACCACCGCCTATCCTCACATCCTTGCCGTTTGCGACGCCCATTGCTTGCTGGAGCGCATCAACGGCGGTGGTATTGAGGAAGTGGAACGTGGTGCCGCCAGCCATCTCCAGGGAGGGCCGTGGGGTGTGGGTGAGGACGAAGACTGGAATCCGGAATGGTGGCTCGTCGCCCCACCAGCCGCGCCAGTTCGGATCGCCGGGAAAGTGGTGTAGCCCGAACTTGCCAGCGCCCATGATCTCGGCACCGACATCCGCGAAATACCCCTTGGCGTATTCCTCGTCCACGCCTGTGGTCCCTGCTCCCGTGGTATCCTTGAGCACCCGCTCACGGAAGGTTCGCGTTGCGACATATGCGCCGACGAGACGCGGCCAGTCCTCGCCGAACGGCACTTCGGGCGTCTGGTCCGTCGTTGTCGCAAAACCATCGAGCGCAATCATGAGGTCGACACGAACTACCATCGGAGTTCTCCTGGAGAGCGGTTGCATGGCCTCAATACCAAGCGGGCCTTATACTAAGGCATGTGCCTTCCTATCTAGAACCGGATACTAAGGCAAGTGCCTTTTTTAACCTTGACCGGCGCCCCCGGTGCCGTTACTGATGTATATGCCTTACCATTCGACACCGCTCGACCTCGCCTTTCATGCTCTCAGCGATCCAACCCGCCGCGCTGTGGTGTCGCGGCTGGTCGAGGGCGAGTTGCCGGTCAGCGCCTTGGCTGAGCCTTTCGACATGGCGCTGCCCTCCTTCGCCCAGCATCTCAAGGTGCTGGAAGTTTGCGGGCTGATCATCAGCGAGAAGCGCGGACGCAGCCGCTGGTGCCGGCTGGCGCAGGCGCGCTTCGACGAGGCGGCAGACTGGATGGAAGCGGAGCGCCGGCGCTGGGCCGAGCGGTTGGATCGGCTAGAAGTCTACTTGGATAAAATGGAAGAGGATGATGAACGACGTGGCTAACCTGTTTGAGACTTGGTCGCTCGATCGCGAAATCGTCCTGGTCAAGCTGCTGAACCACCCACGCGATAAGGTCTTTGCCGCCTGGACGGACCCCAAGGCGCTGGGCCAATGGTACGGCCCGGCCGGCCTCAGCATCGAGAGCCACGAGGCCGATATCCGCGAGGGCGGAGTCTGGCGCTTCGACATGGTGGGTGTGTTCGAGGGTCAGGAGCAGCGCTTCCCCAACCTCATGCGCTTCCTGGAAATCGTGCCGGGCGAGCGGATTGTGATGGACTATGGCACGCCCGACCCTGACGACCCTGACCGTTTCCGCGCCACGGTGACCTTCGATGAGCAGGCTGACGGCAAGACGGTGCTGACCATGCGCCAGCTCCATCCCAGCCGCGAGCGGCGTCAGGTGGTCATCGGCTTCGGCGCGGTCGAATACGGGCTGCAGACGCTGGACGGCCTCGCCGCCTGGCTGGACGGCTGAGCCCTTGGCCGCTCAGTGCCGCGCGCGCCAGTTGGCAAGGGCCGAGGCGGAGCGCAGATCGAACTGCGCTTGATCGCGGAAGGCCACACACTTTGTCTGCTTTCGGGCGGCCGCCATCTTGATCTGAACGACAGCATGTGGGCGCATACCAGACATTCATTACCCGACCATCTACGCGCCGGTCACATCAACCCGTCAACGACGTCGATTGAAGAATGGCCTGCATATGCTCTGCGAGGTCGAGTTCGCCGCGCGCCTCGATCTCTAAAAGGTACTGGGCCTTGGCCAGGCGATCCCCTTCCCCAACGGCAGGATACCCGCAGATGGCGAGCAGCGCCCTCTCCTCTTCCCGGCTGGCTTTGGCAGGGTCGCAACCGCCACCGCCTACGGCTTGATGGAGAAGGCAGCAGGCACTCTGCCCGCAAAAGGCTCGACCGATGTTCGCCGATACGAACGGCATTGGACGCCGCTTCACATCGACTTTCATGTCGGCGATTTCGAGATCTCCCTGGCGAGGGTGATGAGCGCTGGTGCCAAATGCGAGGAGAAGTTCGAAGGCGGAGGCCGGCCCACCATCGCGTTTTGCAGCGATCCATTCGGCAATGGGTTCTGCATTCTTGGGCCAAAACCGAATGACTAGCTCTAGCTATTTGACCAGAGTCCACAGTGGAAATTGCGAGCCAATCGCTTGCTTTGCGTTCCACTGGACTCTACGCGCTTAGTGATCCTACGCGACGCGCCATTCTTGTGCGCCTCGCATCCGGAGATACGACTGTTTCGCAGTTGACGGAGCTGTTTCTGCTCAGCCAGCCAACCATATCAAAGCACTTGAAGGTTCTCGAGGCAGCTGGCTTAATCGAGAGCGGGTGCGACGCTCAAAGGCGCCCGCGTAGGCTCACGCCGCTGGGAATGAACGACATTTCTAATTGGCTCGAATCCCTTCGCCAGCGATGGGAAAGCAGGTTCAGGAATCTCGATGCCATCTCGCGAATGTGAAATCAGTAGAAATAGTTCCGGCGTAGAGCGACCGACACCAGGACGTAAACTCATTTCTGGATAGCCAGATGCGAGTTGCCGCGAGTTTGAGGCAGGGCAACTTTTCGTAGCGGGGTTGCGATGCGACGGAAATGTTTAGCATTTTTGAGAAGCTTTCGATGAGATTGCGCAATTGCAGCCTGAAGCAGTTCCTTGCGGTCAATCTTTGAAGGGACGTCTTCCGATGACTTTCGCTTGGTGACGGTATTCCGTAACACGTTGGCATCACTGCCTTTGTCAGCGAGCAGCAAAGCCACTCGAGCTGCCCAACTATCAAGCGGGCAATAGCAGCGCGTCGCCATCGCAACACGCCGTCTTGCGTCCGTGCGCAAGCACCTCAGATAATCGTGTTCCTAGCGCTTTTTCGCGCCAACCCCCTAGCCAATTCGAAAGACAAGACGTTGTCTTGCGAGTTCGGTCTTACTCTGCTTTCGATCTCTCTGTGGACAAGTACGAACATAAGCCCCTCAGCAGTGGCGAAAGGTGCCTTGACAGGCAGGCTCGCGGCAAGCGTTTCGAGTGTCGAATCATCCATCGCGACTATGTGGCGCTTCACCGCGTCGATATGGTCTCCGAGTAGACTGAGCAACTCAGCTGCTTTCTGCATCGACAAACATCGTCTTGACCGTTCATTTGAGATGCGACTTGGGATGCATATTTCAGTGACTTTGGCAGTCGTTGCCTTGCAGCCCCTTTTGGGCGTCGCTTTGAGCACTCGGCGGGCCGCGTTCGAGAGATGTTTTAGAAAGAATACGAAACCACCAATGCCCGTTTCGTTGGTGTCGATCGTACGCATGTTGATCTCTTTGGTCAAATGCGTTTAGATGGTTACATGCACCCTTCAAAATCCGAATTGCTCCGCGATCCGCCCTCGCGCGCTGATAGCCTCGATCTTATCGGCAGCGAGCTGGCATTGGACTTCACAAATACCTCGTCGGGGAGAGGTACGCCGACACATCAGGATCACCTGCGCTGCTTTAACGACGTTATACATTGGATCGAGCATGCAAAGGTGGTGAGTTCCTTCGACTGCGCGTTCATAGTGTCAACGGTGCCCGAGCGGTCCAAGGGAGCAACAGCGATATTCCGCAAAACACTGGAAACACGCGAGATGATCTGGGCCGTAGCGAGTGCCCTCGCCGAAAAGCGAGAGGTCCCTGATGACATGCGCGCAGCACTGGTCGCAACGCACTCAGAGAGCCTCGCATTCGCCCGCATGGGCCGGCACGACAACTCCTATATTTGGACTTGGGACCCGCGGCGAAATGTTCAGGCTTCGATCCTCGGCCCGATAACCCTATCAGCGCTGACCTTGCTGATGGAGAAAGACCTGACGCGCACCAAGCGCTGTGAGGGGAAGGACTGCGGCTGGTTGTTCTTCGACAGGACCAAGAATGGTGCCCGACGCTGGTGCGAAATGCGCGTCTGCGGCAATCGATCGAAAGTCAGAGCAGCAAGGGGGCGTAGGAAACTATCTGCACAAGGTCAGGGCTAGTCGTCACCGGTTTGCGCCGCAGGCCCTGTGATGCAGGCGTCAATCTGAGTCCGAATATACACTGCTTCGGCAGCCGTTCTGGAAAGCGCGATCGCCCTGTCAAAGGCGACCTTTGCTTCGTGATTGCGCCCGAGTTTGAGCAACAGCGACCCCCTCACTCCGAAGTAGTTGAAATAGCCTGAGAGCGCGTCTTCCAGGGGACCGATCAAATCCAGGGCGGCCTGTGGGCCGGATATCTCCGAAACGGCTACCGCCCTGTTCAAAGCAACTACCGGCGACGGCTGTCTCTTCTCGAGCGCACCGTAGAGACGTTCGATCTGTAACCAATCCGTTTTGCCTGGCGTTGACTGAAGATGTACGGCGACAAGCGCCGCTTGGATTTGATAGGGGCCAGTCAGGCGGTGGCGCATCGCCTTGTCGATCAATGACAAGCCTTCGGCAATGAGTTCCCTGTCCCACAGGTCGCGTTCTTGATGCCCCATCGAGACCAAACCGCCATCTGGGTCAAATCGGGCACGCCATCGCGCTTGGTGAAGGAGCATCAAAGCTGCAACCCCCATCAATTCCGGCTCTGAAGGAAATAAGCCAAGCAGCAGGCGTGCCAGCCTTATCGCCTCGATGCATAGCGGCGACGGCCCTGCCTGCCCGGAGCTAGCGGTGTATCCTTGATTGAACATCAGATAGAGAATCCCTAGCACGCTCGTAAGTCTCTCGGCGCGTTCGGCAGCGCCAGGCAGTTCGAACGGGAGGCCAACAGCGGCAACCGCGCTTTTGGCCCGGGTGATACGCTGCTGCATCGCCCGCTCGCCTACAAGAAAAGCCCGGGCGATTTCCGTTGCGCTCATGCCACAGACGACGCGCAGCGCTAAGGCGATTTGCTGTGTCAGTGGCAGGGCCGGGTGGCAGCACATGAAGAGCAGGCGCAAAATGTCGTCGCGGTAGTGCAATTCGTCCAGACGCTCGACGGCAAGCATCTCGCCATCGTTGCGACCAGCAAACAGCGTGTCGTCAACCGAAAGCGGCGCAGCACGCTTGGCTCGGCGGACGTCTTCAATACCGGCGTTGCGGCCAACGAGCATCAGCCATGCGGTCGCATCACGAGGCCGCCCGTTTTTTGGCCAGCTCTTGAAGGCCCTGATACAGCTATTCTGGAAAGCATCTTCGGCGAGGTCGATATCCCTGAAATATCGCATCAGCCCAGCCATCACTCTGGGTCGGACACATACCAGTATCTCACCGATCAGCGCGGCATCGGAACCTGGGTTCATGTCACGCGTCGGACCGCCAGGATAGGCCTTACCTCGTAGCCGCTACCCCACGGGTTGGCGGCGGAGAGCTTCTTTGCAAAGTCGATAGCAGTATCTAGAGCATCGCAATCGACCATGTAGAATCCGACCAGATGCTCCTTGGATTCGATGAATGGCCCGTCCACCACCATGGCCTCGGCGCGGCCTTTACGGACAGACACAGCTGACGTCACTGGCTGTAGGCGAGCCGCCTGGGTCACGCAGCCGCTAAACGCCTCGCAGACAAGGTCGAGTCGTTCGATCACCTCACGATCCTTATCGGGCGTCCAGCTGGCAGAGGCCAAGTCTTCGGCTGTGAAACAGAAGATGGCATATTTCATCGACATGTTTGCTGTCTCCCGCGCGCTCAAGATGCTTTTGGCCCAACGAGCGCGAACACCGCCCCCTGACGGTCAAAGCATCGCAGCGTGAAGTCACCGTCTGGAACCTCTCGCAGCTCGTCAAAAACCTTGCCGCCCTCGGCCACAACCCTGTGCGCGGCCGCTTCTATGTCGTTGACCCGAAAGAATGGGCTCCACAAAGACTGAGAGATTTCTTGCGGCCGCCGCGCGATCCCCCCAGCGGGCTCATCGCCGGTCGAGAAAATCAGATAAGGTCCGGCCGCGCCCATGTCGATTGTCTGAACTGACCTCCATCCGAAGGCATGGCGATAAAACGAAAGCGCCTCTTGCGGGTTGCCCGTATAGAGTTCATGCCAAGCAACGTGGCCGTTCAGCGTTGAATCAGCTTCAGTACGGCTGGCGCTGCCTGACGACGACGCGAAAAGCCCAATCGCGGCTCCCTGCGGATCGCCGACAATGGCAAAACGGCCTATGCCTGCCGCATCGCATGGCGCCAGGCGCACAACGGCGGCGAGCTCATGCATCATCGCGACCACCGCGTCAACATCCTTCACAGCAAGATAGCCGACCCAACCCGAGAGGGCGCCGCTGCCATCCGAGTAGGCAACGGTATCGACGATCGCGGCGGTGGGGCGTTCGCCGGCGCTCAGAATTTTGTAAGCGACATTATCGACCACCATGTCGCCAGCAGTGAAACCAACCACGTTGACGTAAAAGTCCGCCGCTGCCCCAATGGCAGTGGTAAGCAGTTCGTACCAGACGAAATTACCTTCGATGTCGGCCATGTCGTTCATGTCTCCAGTTGCTAGACCAAGGACGTTCCGGCTCGGCGCGTTACGACATGGCATGGCAAATAAATTGCCCAAACGAGGCCGATTTCCTGTCGACCTGGCTTTGATCGATTTTGTGACATGATTGCTCTGCCCGTTGAGCGGTGAGCGGCCAGGGACCGCGGCGGCGCAAGGGGCCTGCGCTCGGCAGCGTCATGCAAGACGTGCCGTGAGCATTATTGCTTCGTGACGGGCAAACATTGGTGTTCCGAATGAACTCGACGGCCCGCACATGTTGGTGTGGCCATCAGTACAGGCGATTAGAAGCGGCCAAAAGCCGCTATGACTGCACCCGGCGGTCGATCACCTCGTGGTGGACTGCGTGACTGTCGAAATGGCTCAGCACAGCGCGAGCGGTCGCGGGAACGTGGCTAGCGGTATAGTCTTCGCCCATGAAATCGCGGACAGCGTCCAAGCTATCGAACCACATCAGGGTTGTGAATTCGACTTCATCCGTGTGGTCGTGACGCATCAGGTCGATATGTCGAAAACCAGGGATGTTGCGAGCTTCGATGTCGGGGATGACCTGACCACGCACCACCGCTTGATAGCCATCGGCATTTTGCTTGCTCGTCCAGCCGCGCCAAATCCTACAAATCATTCTTTCGCCCACTATTTGACCTGACCTTCATAACATGACTCCGTGAAGGATAGCTATCCGATGCAGCTTCGCGTGACACCGTCTATGTGTATTTTGCCGGTGTCCAACGTAGCGTAGGACGGCTACATTGGTCAAGTGAGTTGGCGGTTCTGGTAATCACTGGCACATGTGGCTCGCGACTTACCATTTTACGTACTCAAGCCAGGCCTGTCGGAAACCACGCGATTCGTAGAAGCGAATGGCCGAAGAATTTTGTGCTACCGCCCCGATGACTTGATCGACCGCACCATGCCTGGTGACAATCTCGTCCACGCGGTCCAGAAGCGCTGCGCCGACATGTTGTCCACGGTGGTCGGGCGATACGATCAGAAATTTTGTCTCTGCGACACGCTTTCCGGTTTCCCATTTGTCCGAAAGCCCAAAGTCCTCGCCACCTTCATGAATTGCGGCAGAGGCAAGGCCGACGATTCTCGAGCCCGCACGGGCCACTAACAAAAGACCTTCCCTTGCGCCTTTCTCCAACAATCCACGAATCACAGACCAGGAAGGTACATCTTCAACATAAGGGCCGAGGTTCGGCGAAACGAGCTGGTGATGATGGTGCAACTCCAACCACAGCGGCTTGAGTGAGGTCACCAAATCGACGCCAGCAACCTCAATATGGTGCTTTCCGTGAAATCGGACGGGCTCTTCACTTGGTCCGAAGCGGACCATAGTCAACCAGGCGGCTTTGAAACCCCGTTTTGAAAGGAAACGGATACCAGTATCATTTCCCGCAGTAACACCTGCCAGTCTGGCCGACATGCCAAATCTTGAAATTCTCTCTTCCATGGCGGTGAACAGGTTGCGGCCTATCCCTATCCCACGGTATTCTGGCCGCACGAAGAAGGTGAGCACCTTCCACAGGCTGGTCGGCTGCTGGAATGTTGCCGACCATTGCATGGGCTGCATTGCACAAACAACATAGGCAATATCGCGCTCGCCGTGGGTGACTATCCAGCCGTAAGCGCCCCCTTTCTTGAATGCTGTTTCGTATCGGCGGCGAATTGCTTTCCAACCGTCATGAGCCGTCACGGTAGCAACCCGAGGCGCGCAGCCTTGGCACCCAACGTGTTCGACCCGCCAAAGCGTTTCGAGCCTATCAAGGTCGGAGAAAGCGAGCTCGCTAAGGTCGAATAGCAAGGGCCGGCTCCGCTGGTAGCTTCAATGAAATATCACAAGGCGACGCTCGGTCATGGAAAGCCATTCCCCGACAACAATTGCGCAGCCCATGGCGACCAGGAATGCTCCGTCGAGGGCTTGTACCCTTCGAGCCCCCAACGCGCACGTTGCCACCCACCTTAAGTTACCACTCGTCTATCGACCCTGCTCAACATCGATCCAGACTAGGCAACCAAGGCGGCGTCGACTGGTAGATGTCACTGCGAGACTGAGCTTCCGCCTCTGCACAGCCAAGCTCAGCATACAGCCAGCAAACGCCAGCAGATTTGGCCCCGAGCTCGCCGTTACCTGTTTCATCTCTGAACCCCGCCCGAGGCATTCGGACTGCCAGCAGCCGACGCAGCAATTGATACGCTATGGCCATGTCTCCGGTCAAACGCATTTAGATGGTTACAAGCAAATTGGACACTGGGACGGTCAACCTCTTGGGGATCTTCCGCGTTCCATGCATCACCATGCGCAACGATCGAAAGATGCGATGCCGAGATTCCGATCCCTCGCCATCAGCCGGCGGCATCGAGTCGAACAATGCAGTGATGCATTTTCCGGACCAAATTTGTGCCGAAAAGCGGACATTCGTTGCAGGCCTAACCCATCATAAACCGTCTTGACGCATGTGGATTTAAAGCGCGGGAGGCGTTTCTGAATTCCGTAGGTGTCTGACCTGTTTGGCGCTTGAAGGCCCGGCTAAAGTGTTCAGCATTGGTGAAGCCACAGCGAAACCCTATCTCGCTCATATGCAAGTCGCTAACCTCAAGCAGCGTCTTTGAGGTGGTGCCGGATTTTGAGACAGGGGCATAAGGTGGATCGCCCGATGAAGAGGACGATCCAGTATGAAGACACGCAGACGGTTTACGGCCGATTTCAAGGCCAAGGTTGCGCTTGAGGCGATCCGCGGCGAGCGGACGATTTCTGAACTGGCGACGAAGCATCAGCTTCACCCCAACCAGATCACGCAGTGGAAGCGGCAGGCCATCGAGAACCTGGCCAAGGCGTTCGACGACAAGGCCGCGGATGCGCAGGTCGGCCGGGAAGCCGAGGTAACGAAGCTTCACGCCAAGATCGGCCAGCTCGTGGTCGAGCGGGATTTTTTGGCCAAGACCTTCGATCGCTGAGCCTGGATCGGAGGAGAATGATGATCAATCCCGATCACCCACGGCTCTCGATCCGCCGCCAGTGCGAGCTTGTCTCGATCTCGCGGGCGTCATTCTATCGACAGCCCGTCGACGAGACGCCCGAGACCCTCAAACTGATGCGCGTCATCGACGAGGCCTTCATGGAAATGCCCTGGTATGGCTCCAGACAGATGGCGCGGCATCTGCGGCGTCAGGGTTGCTGCGTCGGCCGCAAGCGGGTCCGGCGGCTGATGCGCAAGATTGGCTTATCGCCGATCTACCAGGCGCCGAAGACCAGCACGCCGCATCCTCAGCACCGCATCTATCCCTACCTGCTGCGGCACCTGGCGATCGAACGGCCGGACCAGGTCTGGTGCGCCGACGTGACCTATATCCCGATGCGGCGCGGCTTTCTCTACCTCGTCGCCGTCATGGACTGGTTCAGCCGCAAGGTGCTCGCCTGGCGGCTGTCGAACACGATGGATGCCGACTTCTGCGTTGCCGCGCTTGAAGAGGCGATCGCCCGCTACGGCAGGCCCGACATGTTCAACACGGATCAGGGAAGCCAGTTCACCAGCTTCGCCTTCACGTCGACGCTGAAGGACGCTGGGATCCGCATCTCCATGGACGGGCGCGGCCGCTGGATGGACAACGTCTTCATCGAGCGGCTATGGCGAAGCCTCAAATACGAATGCGTCTTCCTCAGCGCCTTCGAGACCGGCAGCGAGGCGCGCAAAGGCATCGGTTCCTGGATTGACTATTACAATCGGCTGCGCCCGCACTCTACCTTCTCCGGCAGGACGCCCGACGAGGTCTATGCTATCGCAGAAATGACGGAGCTATTGGCGGCGTAGAAACAACCCCGATCCACCTTAGCCAAGCCGCCAAACTGTCTCACCAAGCGGGACCACCTCATTCAACGTGTCCTGCCGTTGGCGCGTCAGTTCGGTGTAGTCGACGCCTATCGCAAGGGCACCCATCAGCGGCACCATCGCCAGCACTGTCATCAGTGCATAGTTGCCACGCCTGTCGCTTCCGAATTGTCTAATCATACTCCAGATGCTCCGCCGACCCAATTTGAATCGCCAAATTCCCACAAAACATTAAATTTCAGGTTGGTGAGATGTGTCCAATATCAACAGCGCTTTTTGATGCCTGTTAACCAAGGGGCGGGGCCGGTAGGCCATATCTACATCAAGACATGGCGGGCCAAACCCGCAGTTCGCCGTAAGGGGATGGGTGTAACCGGTTCGAAGCAGACGACTAATTCCGCAAACCCTGCACCCCAGCGATATGGGCGACAGGGGCGGATTTTCTGATACGAAGCGCGAGCCATGGCCTAGAGAAAATTCAGTGCCGACAACGCGATGCGTGATGCGTGATCGGATAGGAGCTTTTCAGCGTTTCGTGCGAAAGGATCGGCGACGGCGTCGCGCACCAGTGCAGCCAAACCATTGGGACCTGTCAGGTCGTGTGAAGCTCCGCATATAGAGGGTTTTTAGATTGGCGGCGCGGTAGCCGCCGAACGAGATGCGCCATGGTGCGAGCGTCGATAAAAACTATTGGACGAAGCCGCAGGCCACAGCGCTGCCTCCATGGAGATTGAATGCTGTGTTCCTGTGCGAGAGGCTGTCGATCGGACTGCGGGGCATGATCGGAATCGGCGCAGCGACGAAGGTTCAATGCCAAAATATACCGCGGTAGATCGGCAGGCCGGAAAGAGCAGTGCATTGCTGTCGTGAGAATGAATACGGCATCGGAGCAAGATTCCGCAAACGTATGACATTGATTATGCTTACAAAATCATCGAATTGGCCCCTGCAGGTCGCTGGTTCAACGGTAAGCTTGGCTTCCGCTTCGTATTTGCGAAGTCGACGATTTCGTGACCGGAAAGCTTACTACCACCGCCAAACCCGGTTGGCAGTCCTGAAGAACAGCAGTCGCCCCGTGCAGATCGACTATGGCACGCACCAGGCTGAGGCCGAGACCGCTTCCGGGCGTGGACCGGCTGCTATCGAGCCGGTAGAGCCGCTGAAACACCTTCTCGCGCTCCCCGGCGGGAATGCCGGGTCCATTGTCGCTGACCTTTGCCAGAATATGGTCTGCCTGCCGGATCACCGACAATTCGATGGAAGTGCCTGTGGGGCAGTGCCGCAAGGCATTTTCAACTAGATTGGCGAAGAGCTGCGTCAGCAGTTCGCGGTCCCCGTGGATTACATTTCCCGACTGAAGCGCAATGGACGAAAGCGATTTTCCGTCATCCTCGGCAACGTCGGCGTAGATTTCGGCGATGGTTTCCACCACCTCACTGAGATCCAGATCGGTGAAGCGTGCTTTTCGCGCGCCGGCTTCGATCTGGGCGATGCGCAGTAGTGCGTCGAAGGTCTCGTTGATCTGAGTACCTTCGGCGCGCGCTTCCACCAGATCGTCGGAAACCTCTTGGCCGGAAGCGGTTTTCTGGGACGCAACATCCAAAATCAGCTGGAGGCGATTCAACGGTGTCTTCAGATCATGCGCGATGTTGGCGCTGACTTGCTTCATACCGTCGACAAGTGCCGACAGGCGGTCGAGCGCGGCATTGACTTGGCCGGAGACAACGTCGATGTCATCGCCACTTCCTATGAGTGGAATGCGTGCGTCAAGTGTTCCATGCGAAACCTCCACCATCGTCGCGGCAATTCCGTCCAGGCGGCGCTGGACACGCGAAGCCAGCAAGGCACCTCCGGTCAGGGCCAGGCCCGTAATGATCAGCGTTCCCCAGCCAAAACTCATCAGAACGATCTGCTCCAGCTCCTCGGTCTCCGAAAGGTTGAACGCGACGGTCAGGTTGTTTCCTCCGATCGAACCGGAATAGGCTCGGTAGGCCGCATCGGCGGGCACTCCTGGTGCATTCGCGCTGATTACAGAAAATCCTTCTGGAAGTGCCGTCGCGACAAAGTTTCCGGCTAACTGTTTGCCGGAAGAGTTGGCCAGCGAGAAGAGCTGCTCTTTCGTGGGACTCATCGACATGTGGCTTTCGACTGTTGCGATCAGATCATCAATGTCATTGCCGCCATACGTGGCCGCTATGATCGAGTAGGTCTCGCGGATCGATCGATCGAGGCGACTATTGAGATTGGCACTCATCATCTGATACACGATGGAGCCCGATAGCACGAAGGCAAGCACGAACAGGAACGCGAATGTCAGCGCAAGCCGGAATGGCGTGCTGCGAAGCAGGCTAAAGCGGTTCATGCAGGCTGTAGCCCGTGTTGCGGACCGTATGGATAAGCTGGCTTTCGAACGGCTTGTCGATCTTGGTGCGCAGCCGGCTGATATGGGTTTCGACCACGCTGGTCTTGGGATCGAAATGGAAATCCCAGACGCGTTCCAGCAGCATCGTCCGGGTTATCACCCGCCCTTCGCCGCGCATCAAGACTTCCAGCAGGCTGAACTCCCGCC
The DNA here is from genome assembly GCF_015500075.1 of Mesorhizobium sp. INR15. Taxonomy (NCBI): domain Bacteria; kingdom Pseudomonadati; phylum Pseudomonadota; class Alphaproteobacteria; order Hyphomicrobiales; family Phyllobacteriaceae; genus Mesorhizobium; species Mesorhizobium sp. INR15. The sequence continues at coordinate 202,302 of NZ_CP045499.1, forward strand.
GTTGGAGCTCGATTGCATGACCCTGTCGGGTGACACGGCGCATGATCAGATCCATCTCGAGGTCGCCAACCCGTAAGGTGGTTTTCTGTTCTTGCGCCGCCGGACGGCGGCTGAGGGCGTAGATGCGAGCGAGCAGCTCGGAAAAGGAAAACGGCTTGACAAGGTAATCGTCGCCGCCGGCCTCAAGCCCTTCGACCCGATCGTCGACGCCACCGATCGATGTCAGAAAGATCGTTGGCGTGCGTACACCGGCTGCGCGAACCGCCTTGATCATGGAAAGACCATCCAGACCGGGAATCATCCGGTCCGCGATGATCACGTCATAGGCCCCGCGCGTAGCGGCGAAGAAGGCGTCATGCCCGTTTCGAAAGAGATCGCAGACATGACCCGCCTCGCTCAGGCCTTTCATGACATAATCGGCCGTTCGCAGATCGTCTTCGACAAGAAGAAGGCGCATAAGTTACCTTGGCTATTCGGGGGCGAAACTCACTTTTCACGCCTCACTAGCCAGCTCCTCACCCTCATGGCGTACACTCATATATGCGACGATTACGACTATCGCCGTTAGGAAGATCGCGCTTGTAATAATGGTGCCAAACCCTAGCCCACCGTATTGAGCTGGTTGAGACATGAAATCACCAATCGAAGCGCCCAACGGACGCGTCAATATATATACAAGCCAAAATCCGAGGATCGCGTCCAACTTCAAGACGAAATATCCAAAACTTAGCGAGGCGATAACCATAGCGAATAAAACCCCTGAAGCTAAATATCCGATTGAGAATTGTTCGGCCACCAAATCTCCGGCAGCAGTGCCGAGAGCAAAAGTAAACAAGATGGCAAGCCAATAGAATGTTTCTCGTCGGCTATTGAAAATTGAATGGATTGAAAGTGTCCGCTCGGACCGGTGCCAGAGTATGAACGTTAATGACAATGCTACCGCGAAGACCACGGTCGTCACTTGAAGAGGGATATGGAAATTGTCGACGAGATTGTCAGTGATCAGGGTGCCAACAATACTAATCAGCACTACCGATGTCCAATAGGGAGCGGGAACATATTTCTTCTGAGCGAATTGCCAGACCAACGCCGCCAAAAGAACGCCGGACATAAGCAGCGACGTCATTGTCAGCCCAAGCCCGAGCTTGATGTTCAGGTAATCGGCAGCGGTCTCTCCCATGGTCACCGCCATGAGCTTGATCAGCCAAAAATCGAAGGTTACCTTTGGGACGCGATTGTAAACTGCAGCTGCGTCGTCGTTCTCTGCTCGAGACATTGAGCGATTCCTTTTTTGAGGGCAAAGGTCCTGCAATCGACGATGGACATGTATCCATTGTTCGCCGAGGCGATTTGTTGTTATTGAACGGGCTGAGATGGATCGCTTAGGGCGGCCATCAAAGCGTCCAGCGTCTTCTTGACTTTATCAGCCGATGGTGAAGCTTCCCGCAAGGCTTTCAGTGCCGCGTCCGAAGCTTCGTCAACATTGCCCCAATAGGTGGGGTTCAACGGTCGAATGGCAGTTTGGCCATGATCCCAGGCCGACTCGTAGTCGGTGATTCGCGCTGCGGCTCCAGCCAAGTCACCCTTCGTTGCGAACGCCTCGACATCAGTGATTATGGTCTTAAATGCAGTCAAATCCCCTAAGCCGGCCGTGGAGACAGGCGTGCTTTTTGCATAGACTTGATAACCGGTAAAGGCTGCCGCTGGCACGGCTATGAGGACCAGGGCGAGTAGGATTTGTTTCATCAATGACCTCTGAGGTTATGCGGAAGGGCCAATTCAGACCGATTTGTTTGAATTACTGAGCCGCGCCGGCTCTTTGGTTACGGACGCGGTCAAAGGATAAGAGGCATAACTTTCGACGACATGTCCAAAGGCTTACAAATCGGTAATATAGATCAGCTAAATCGCACGCACTCGGCCAGTTCTGCCAGATAGCGCTGAGTGTGTAGACCGGCTGTCCCGGCCGATCATGGTGCGGTCGATGATGAGCACCCGACGATCGAACGGTGCGGGAAGTCGGCACATCGGCAAACCCGGTGAACGCATCATGACCGCGCCTGGCATTTTTCCAGTCACCAGCCCCGGCACTTGCCATTGTACCGATCCCACCTGGCTGGATCAGAACCATTGATGCCGACAATGTCACGCATGGCCCTAGGCCAGACCGACCACAAGCGCCGACGACAGGCGAGGCAGTCCATCCGCGTCAAGCCGGACGCTTCCCGAAGGCGGTCGCGGCATTGAACGCCTCCGCTGGCCCCCAGCCCTGAAACCTTACCACTTTGTATAGTACCGGTAATCTGGCCTTCAACCAGGATGTCTATGGTCGCGGCAGTACAATCGGAGCAGCCGGGTGCTGGCCGGGCTCTATAAAAGTAGAAGCCTGTTTTAGCGATGCTGCCCAGATGTTGAAAAGGTGAAACGCCCATGGCTCTGAGTCGGCGCGAGTTGATGCTCTGCGGTGCGGGAGGACTGGTTTCCGCAGCCTTCGCGAGCACCGCGGCCGCTAGGGTTCCGGCGCCTCTGGGCACCCCCGCCGGCCCTCCCCTGACCGGCAAGGCGGATTACATCCAGTGGATGCAAAGGAATCGCGGCGAAACACCTGATTTCCTCGGCCAGCGCTGGGACCGTTTCGAGCAGTTGATCGTCCACAAGGACGTATGGGACGATCGCGACAAGCGCGCCTATCTGCTGACTCCGCGCGAACGCTTCGTCACCAAGTCGAACATCGCGCGTGCCTATGAATGGCACTATCTCGACATCGGCTATGGCGTGACCATTACCGGGCCGCACACCGTTGCCCGCATGACCAATTCCATAGATGTGCGCCACGGCGACAAGGTGCTGGAGATTGGCACCGGCTCTGGATACCAGTCCGCCTATCTCTCTTATCTCACCGACAAGGTGTATTCGATCGAGATCATCAAGCCGCTGGCCGCCCGCACGCGCGGCGTCTACGACGCGCTCATAGCGGAGGGCTATGCCGAGTACAAAAATATCTCGACCCATACGGGCGATGGCTATTACGGCCTGAAGGAAGAGGCGCCGTTCGACAGGATCATCGTCACCTGCGGCATCGACCACATTCCGCCGCCCCTGCTGCAGCAGCTGCGGCCCAACGGCATCATGGTCATCCCGGTCGGGCCGCCCGGAGCCCAGCATGTGCTGAAGGTCACCAAGAAGCAGGCAACCGACGGTGGCATCACTGTTGCGCGTTCCGACATCTATCAGGGCGGAACCTTGTCTTTCGTACCATTCACAAAACTCGGCCAATCCGGCATCAGCGGCACGCACAACGGCGATTGACCGCCCCCTTCCCGCGAGCCTTGACGCAGAAGCGCCTTCGGCGAAGCCTTTAAAAAGCATCATGAATGTTAGATGAAGAAGCCCAGGAGCTGGCCGTAATAACTTCGGTTCCGAGGATCGACATATGTAGCGCGGGCGACGGTCTCACCTTTCAAGATCCACCTAGCTGGCAAATCTTTGAGGCTGCTTCGCGTGATGCAGTCGTTACCCCCCCCCGATAGCGTTGGCGGCCTGGGCCCGCACGATTTCATTGCGCAACAGTTTTCCTTGCCCGAAGGCATATGCGGCCGTGTGGCCGGGGTAGTCATGGGTCTGATAAACTACCTGCCAAACAAGCAGGCCATCGAACGACTGGACATCGCCAAACGGGACGATGTGCTCGAAATCGGATTTGGACCGGGCTGGGCACTAAAGGCAATGAGCCGGCTCGCGCATGGCGGTACGATTACCGGGGTTGATCGGTCGCCAGCGATGGTTCGTCTAGCCCAGGCACGAAATCGGACCGCGATCGGCGATGGAAAGCTGAAACTATTCGAGGGCACCTTCGAGCAACTGCCGCTCCAAAACGCATCGGTCGACAAAATTCTGGCCGTCAACGTCATCTATTTCTGTTCTCCGACCGGAACGGCCCTGGCAGAAGCCCATAGGGTTCTGCGTCCGGGCGGAATACTGTCGATCTATGCGACGGATTGCTCTTCCATGAGGAAGTTGCAATTCATTGGCCCTGAAACCCAGCAAACATTTGATCTAAAAAGTATGGAGGATTTCCTGGGCAAGAGCGCATTTGCGTCAGATCGGATCGAGATCCAAAAGGTATGGTTGCCGTTCGGATTTCGCGGCCTGGTGGCACGACTATGCAAGCGGTAAATGCGCCGAAAACATCTGCTCGGTGCACAAAGGCCTGTCGCTCATCAGCTTTCAGTTTTCACGTATGGGGGTGTCATGACGATTTCCAAGCCGGTCTTCGACCGTTTGGGTTTATGCCTGTGGATTGTTGGCTTCCTTGTAACGGCCTTGCTGGCTCAGTTGTCGCTCGATACGCGCTCGGTAGTGTTCGTTTACAGGAACGGCGCCGAAGCCTTCGTGGCCGGGCGACCGCTCTATAATGTCCAGCTCGAGATGGGTTATCTCTACGCGCCTGCCTTCGCCGCGTTCTATTCGCCGCTTCTGGCGCTTGGACATCATCTTGGCGACGTGGTGTGGCGTGCGATCTGCTTTGGCGTGTTGATGCTTGCCGTTCTGCGGCAGGTCCGAAAGCTTGGCGGTCATGACCTGAACTGGCTGCTTTCCTTCGGCCTCGTGTTGGCGCTGCCCATGGCGCTCGGAGCGATCCGCAATGGCCAGGCCACGATACTCCTGACCGGCGCCTGCTGGCTGCTCACCATGTCGGCGCTCGAGGGCCGACGCGCGGAGACGTTCCTTTGGGCGTCCCTTGCGATCATCGCAAAGCCGACGGCAATCGTCATGATGCTGCTGGTGGCGGCTCTTCGCCCGCGGCTGATACCGGTGCTCGCATCGGCGCTTCTGGTGGTGCTCGTCATCCCTTATGCGTTTGCGCCCCTTGGCTACATCAACGATCAGTATCGCGATTTCTTCCAGATGCTGGTGTCGATGGCCGTCGACAGAAGCGGCCCCTTTGAACCTGCCGACTTCACTTCGGTTTTCGCTTCAGCCGGCTATCCCATCCCTGAACGTGACGCCACGACCGTGCGGGTCATCACGGCATTGATGACGCTCTCGGCCGTCCTTTGGTTTGACCGAAAGGTCGAGCGGGGTCCGGCGGGATTGGCCATATTCGTTCTGGCTGCCTTTTACATGTGCGTGTTCAATCCACGCGTCGAGCCCAATACTTACGCCATGATCGCCGTGCCCGCTGGTGTTGCCATCGCCTTGCTGTGGCGGGAAGAACGAGAAGGGGCGTTGCGCGTGGCGCTGGCAACAGCACTTGTCCTGGACGGGATGACTGGGGTGTTCTTCCATATCCATGAATTCTTCAATCCGTGGCTCCGGCCGATCGTGGTGGTCGTGATCGTGTGCACCATAACCTGGGAGTTCTGGGCTAGGTCACGGGATGACGTCCCAGGTTCCGGGCCCTTCGCACATAGCTGATTTGCGACCCACGCTTCACATCCTCGTGCCGTTCAACAAATGGCGGACTGGCGTGGCCTCCGGACAGATCGTCCAATATTCGCTCGACGGCAAGGTGCTGAGAACCCTGACGGTTAAGGGCCACGATGACGGCCTGAGGCTCGCCGGCGACAAAGAAGATCCGGGTCGTGCGGAAAGAGGTACGCGTCCGGGGAAAGCCGCCTTGCTGAAGGTCATTCTGACGTTCAGTTTTTCTCGCTTCTGATCCGGCATGGGTGCCGGCAGCAGTGCTGGAGAAGCCGGAGTGGAAGATGAGACCTATGTCCGCCGCCGCCGCTGGAGCTCGCAGGAGAAGCGCGCTGTCGTGGAGGAGGCGCTGAAGAGCGGTAATGTGGTTGGGACAGCGAAGCGCCACGGTATCCAGGCTCAACAGATTTATCGATGGCGGGAGCGGCTCGAAGAGCGGCAGGAGCCTGCGACATTTCTGGCCCTGTCGGTTGCACCCGAACCGGTGACGCCAAGTCCGGCACCGGTGCTGGATGAGGACAGCAAGGATTGCCGTCCAGCATCGGTGCCGGACCGCTCGCCGCGGGTCGAGATCGTCCTGTCCTGCGGCCGGCGGATCATCGCCGAGGGCGCGTTCGACACTGACGCGGTGTTGAAGCTCGCGCGGGGCCTTGAGGCGTTCAGGTGATCCCGGTTCCGGTCGGCATAAAGGTATGGCTGGCTACGGGCCACACCGACATGAGGAAGGGCTTCGCCTCGCTGGCGCTGCTGGCGCAGGAGGTGCTGAAGCGCGATCCGTTGGGCGGGCATCTGTTCTGCTTCCGCGGGCGGCGCGGCGACCTGGTGAAGATCATTTGGCACGACGGGCAGGCGGCGAACCTCTACGTTCGCCGCCTGGAGCGCGGCCGTTTCCTGTGGCCTTCGCCGGCGGATGGCGTTGTCGCGATCACGCCCGCGCAGATGGGCTATCTTCTCTCCGGTATCGACTGGCGCAATCCAGTGGAGACATGGCGGCCAACCTCGGTCGGATGAGAGCTTTTTGCTTGTGTTCTCTCAGGGATGTGATTCCATCCTGGTCGTGAGCAACACCGCCGCATCGACGACTTCGCCATCGCTGCCGACCGATCTGGCAGCGGCGCACGCGATGATCCTGGCGGAGCGCGCGAAGAGGATCGAGGCGGAGGCCGCAGCCTCGGGCACGCAGGCCTTCATCGCCCATCTCAAGCTGATGATCGAGAAGCTGAAGCGAGAGCTCTACGGCCGGCGCTCCGAGCGCACGGCGCGGTTGATCGACCAGATGGAGCTCCAGCTCGCGGAGCTTGAGGCGGCCGCCACGGAAGATGAGATCGCGGCGGAGGCGACCGCGCGCCAGGCGTCGCTGCCTGCACCCACCCTACGCCGCCGTCCCGTCCGTAAGCCCTTCGCCGAGCATCTGCCGCGCGAGCGCGTCGTTGTGCCAGCCCCGACCTCGTGCCCATGCTGCGGCTCGCTGAAGCTGTCGAAGCTGGGCGAGGATGTCACCGAGACGCTGGAGGTGGTCCCGCGATCCTGGAAGGTGATCCAGACAGTCCGCGAGAAGTTCACCTGCCGGGCGTGCGAGACGATCACGCAGCCGCCCGCGCCCTTCCACGTCACGCCGCGCGGCTTCGCAGGGCCGAACCTGCTCGCCACCATCCTCTTCGAGAAGTTCGGGCAGCACCAGCCGCTGAACCGTCAGAGCGAGAGATACGCCCGGGAAGGCATCTACCTCTCCGTCTCGACGCTGGCCGACCAGGTCGGCGCGGCCACGGTGGCGCTGAAGCCGCTGCATGAGCTGATCGCCCGGCACGTCATGGCGGCGGAGCGCCTGCACGCCGACGACACCACGGTGCCGATCCTGGCCAAGGGCAAGACTGACACGGGCCGGATCTGGACCTATGTTCGTGACGATCGGCCCTTCGGCGGCGCCGATCCGCCTGCGGCCCTCTACTTCGCCTCGCGCGACAGGCGACAGGAGCACCCGGACGCGCATCTCGCGGGCTGGCGGGGCATCCTCCAGGCCGACGCCTATGGCGGCTACAACGGATTGTATGATCCCGCGCGTCCGGGCGGATCGGTCATGTCGGCGCTTTGCTGGTCACATGCCAGGAGAGGCTTCTTCGAACTCGCCGACATCGCCGCGAGCGCGAGGCGCGGGCCCGGCGCCGCGCCCGTGTCGCCGATCGCCTTGGAAGCGGTGAAGCGCATCGACACTCTCTTCGACATAGAACGCGGGATCAACGGCTTGAGCGCCGAGGAGCGTCGCCGCGTCCGGCAGGAGCAGAGCCGGCCGCTCGTCGAAGACCTGCACGCCTGGCTCGGCGAACAGCGCCTCAAGCTGTCCCGCTCGTCGTCAGTCGCTAAGCCGATCGATTACATGCTCAAACGCTGGGGCCGCTTCGCCCTCGTCCTCGACGACGGGCGCATCTGCCTGACGAACAATGCCGCCGAACGCAGCCTGCGCGGCTTTGCCCTCGGCAGGAAGGCATGGCTCTTCGCCGGCTCCGACCGCGGCGCAGAGCGCGCCGCCGCCATGGCGACGCTGATCACCACGGCGAAGCTCAACGGCGTCGACCCGCAGGCCTGGCTTGCCAACGTGCTCACCCGCATCGCGGGGTTACCCCAGCGCCGGCTCACGGAACTGCTGCCGTGGAGCTGGCAAACGGGCCGCGCCGATCACCGCGAAGCCGCCTGACGGTATGGCCGCCGACGCCAACGCCTTCACCATCACGCTCGCAGCCCAGATGCTGGGCGAAACCGAAGATCGGCTCTGGGCGTTCGCCGATCAGATGGACCCGGAGGACGGCGTCGTCTGGATCCACGACACGGACGAACGCCAGACCGTGGCCTTCACGTCCTTCGGCCTCGAAACCCTCAGGGACATGATCGCCGATCAGCGCACGACCAAAAGTTGAGGTCCTGCGGCCCCCGCCGGCTTTCAGTTACCCACATCGTCGGCGTGTTCCGATTGAGATGCCGAAGCCGATGTCATTGAGGCGCGTCACGCCTCGCCAAACGACCATGTTTCCAGGTGGCGGATCGTGGTTTCGTGCGAGGTAGCCGCCGAGCATGGCGATTTGGAGCAGATAGGTGGCGAGGGTCCTGCGCAGGATGCGCGGCTTGCTCCGCGCCGCGTTGATGGCATCAAGCGTCGCGATTTCGGTTGGGGTGAGGGCTGTCTCCGGTTCAGCCTCGGGCTTTTCTCGTGCGGACATGGTGAGGAAGAAGATGCGCCAACTGACCATCGCGATGAGGGCAAGGAATTTTGCCAGCCGCTCGGCGGTCTCAAGCCTCGCCTTTTCAGCGCGGCAGCCAGACTTCATCACCTTGTGGAACACCTCGGCCTTCCAGCGCAGGGAATACCATTCGAGCTTCTCGATAGCGGTGGTGAAATCTCCGACCGGGAGATTGGTCACCAGCTTCCAGTCGATCGGCGGCCGGTCCACCGGTGGGTCGATCTCAAGGGCGTGGATGTAGGTGAGAGGCTGAGGACTATATCGCTTCTGCTTGCCGACGGGCGGCAAGGTCTCGATGGCGGCGAACTTCACGTGCACGCACGCAGTCTCGTCCTGTCCGATCGCGACGCAATGGCGTCCCGCCCAAGGCGCAGCCGAGAGCTGGGCGAAGACCCGATGCGCGCCATCCTGCGGCTCTGTGCCAGCGGGCACGGCGGCCAACCGATTAGTCTGCACCCGCACCAGAAAGCGCGTGCCGAGATCCTGCGCCAGGCAAAAGAGCTCGTAGATGTCGCTCTCACGGTCGGCCACATGCACGCAGCGTTCCGGCGTGCCCACGAGCGCCATCGACTGGCGCAGGTTCTCCAGCCAGCGATAGCTTTCCTTCGTCTCAATCGGCACGCGGGTGGGGTTCACATGCCGCTTAAGCGTCCAGGTCCCCTTGAACTTCGTGCGTGTCCAGAACTTCGCTGCTGTCAGCCCGAGCGGCGTGCCGCTAAGGGTTATAGCCAGGCTGGAATGCATGAGTATACCGCACAAGGTCACCACGTTGGGCTGACCCGCCTTATAACGCCCGGCGTTGATGGTCTTGGTGAAGCCGATTTTGCCCGGCTGCGCGCGGCTGTAGATGAACTCGGTAGTATCCTGCAGGATGAGGATTGGTCCTGGGCTCGACGCGCAGCGCATGGCGGTCGCGGCAAAATGGCCGGCCAGCATCCCATGCTCGGTGACGCGCGGGTTATCGAAGAAACGATAGGCCGCTTTTGTCGCCGCCCAGTCGCCGCAAGCGGCCGGGACGGGTTGGCCAGGTGCCGCCGACACTTGATCAAGCAGACGGTGAAACCGGCGCGCCAGTCGTTTGTCCGGCAGCCCTGCAGAAATGACTTCATCGTCATGCCAGCCTGCAGCGCCGGCTCCCGTGTCCCCGCTCATCCGTGACGCCTCCGCGAATCGACGTCACAGACAGAATCACAGAAGATTCAATTGGTGCAAATCCCGCGTAGGAGATGTGGGTAACTGAAAGCCCCGCCGGATGCTTACGGAAAGAGGACAGCGACGCCAACTTCGTCCATGATTGCGTGAGCGGAGCGGTGGAAAATCCCACGTGCATGGCGGTGGTTATGACGATGTCACGTTAGAAAGTGGCGTGGCTTTTGTTTCTGCCTCCGCCCGGAACACGAGGGTGGCAAGACCAATCCAGGCCCCTCCGCTGTCATGGCAAATTTACTGTGGACCACGACGTCGCGGTCGAGACCGCATTCGCGGTTAGCCGAAAGTCACCGACGAAACAGCAACCCTCAACCTCACGGATCCAGGCTCGCTCACGGTTTCCCCCTCAGGCGATCTTGTGATGACCTGCCAAGACGACAGCGATCTGCTTTTGGTCTACAATATTTCGGTGAGCGGTGGCGAAGGCAAGGTTCTCTAACTGTCCGGCGTTAGCCCAATTCTGCCTCATTGGTGCTGACGCCGGACGAAAAAGGAAATGGGCTGGCAAAGCCAGTCCATTTCCCTTGTCCTGTGAGGCCTACTTGGCCTGATGAATGCTCGATACCGCCAGCTTGCCGGCCTTTGTTGTGTAGGTGACGCTCACCTTTTCGCCGACTTTCAAGCTCTCGGCCTCGATGCCTTCGGGAAGGGTGAAGGTCTGCCCGTCGGACAGCGTGATCGCATCACCACTTTTGTCGACGCTGGTGATCGTACCGGTGGTTGCCTTGGCAAAGGCCCCAGTCGAGGTGGCGACTGCCAGGATCATTGCGGTAGCTATGACTGATTTCTTCATTTTCGTTTCCTGTTGGGTTGAGGTCCCGCATAAAGCTTCGAACCCCTAGCGGTACCTATGGCGATCCAGAATAATTCGTGTTCCGGATCACCTCTCACCTTGAGAGGATGGTTCGACCCTAGGCTTGATAGCTGTCAGGGGTATGGCCGCGGCTTTACTGTTAGGTAAGCATCGGCTGTCAGATATCCCGCAGGTGCTCGGCGTCGTGCCCTTGCGAGGGCCTCGCGGACAAGACCGCAACGACGACGGAAGCGATCATAAGGCCGAGCACGATCGCCAGGTAGGTCCATGGTATCGAAAGCGCCTCAGGTGGAGGATCGAACACGCCGGTCAACAGTTTGACCAGCATCCAGGCCGTCATGAGACCCGATGCCAGACCGAATATGATGCCGCCGACAACAATGAGAAGGCCCTCGCTCCACAGGAACGCCGCCAATTGCCGGGGCTTGGCGCCGACCGCGCTCAGAATGGCGAAGTTCCGCCGCCTTTCGGTGAATCCCAGCGCCAGCATCAGCCCGGCGGCGGCGGCAGCCATGACGACAGCGAAACTCAACTCGATCGTGGTCAATCCACCAAGGTCAACCGCAGTTAGGCTCGACCCGATGAGATGCTTTGCCTGGCTGATGTCTGAAACTTTCAACGACGGGTCAAGAGTGACTAATGCCGAGGCTTGTCGGGACAGTGCAAGGGGATCGCTTTTCGCTCTCATTAATACGTACTCGGACACATCCGACCCGGTCATGCGGGCCACATAGGTTGCATTGGCGACGAGAAACGAATCTTTCGGCGCGGTTGGAAATTCGCGTGCCACGCCGATGAACTTGAACGGGATCGGATGGTACTGGTGATCCCCCACGTTCATGAGCCGCAGGTTGATCGTGTCACCTTGCTGGAGCTGGAAATCCTGGACGGTTTCCTCCGACACGAGCACGCCTTCGGGCGTCGCGGAGAGGCGGTGCAGGATGGCGGCCGCGCTGCCGCTGCTGAAAAAGGCGTCGGACAGGGTTGTTGAGCGTTCGATGCGGCTTGGGTCAATGCCGTAGAGATCCTGCAGGTCGGCGCCGACATAGGCGAAGCGATGCATCATGGGTTCGGCTGCCGCTGCCTCTGGCAATGCCGACAGGGCCGCAAAGTGCTTCCCGGCCGGCTTATCGGCTGTTCCAAACACGGTAACGTCGGATCCATTGGTCAATTCGGCATCGACCCGGGCCTGCGCGTTGTAAGTGGTGTTGAAGATGGCGGTTGACGTGGCAAAAGATATCGCCAGCGCGGTCATCGCGATGCCGATGGTCAAGCGCTGTGGTTGTCTCGACAATGCCGCCGACACGATGGGAGCAAGAGGTCCTGATACCGGCTTGACTAGCCCACGTAACAGACCGCCATTGCCCGAGATGATCGAGGCTGACAGACGAATGGTTAGCAGGGCTGTACCCAGCCAGAACAGCGCCGGCGCTATGAACGCCTTGTAGTCGACGGATGATGCGGCGACGCCTTCGGGCGCAAGCACGACCTGATATCCGGTGCTTGCCGACTGCCAGAAGAACAGCCCAGAGGCGGCAAGCAAGACAACATCCAGCCACAAGCGCTGCCAGAGCGGTGTACTTGTCCGGACGACGGCGTGACGTGCAGAACTTACCGTGCTCCAACGCGCATCGCGCCAGGCTGGCCACAGGAACGCAGTGAAACCTAAAACCAGTCCCACCCCAATGACAAAAACCAGCATCGGAAGGCTGACCGAGGATGTCTCGAGCATGCCGGGAACCAGAAAGCCGAACAGGATAGTGCCAGCAATCCCGACTGCGGTGCCTCCAATCGCTGCTATTGCAGCTTCGGTGGCCGATAAGGACATGAATCTAGGGGTCGTGGCACCGCGCACACGCAACAATGCCTGCTCGATACGCCGGCGTGCGGCGCCCGAGGATGTCACGGCAAAAGTGAGGACCACGGCCAATGCGATCCCCGGGATGCCGAGAAACAGGAACAGAACGGAGGCATAAAGCGCGTCCTGACGGACCGCACCGAGGCGGGCACCGAGATTGTTGGCGACCAGCGCCTGACCCGCGACCTTCGCTTCAAAGTTCTTCTCCGCGCCCACGACGAAATTGTATGCGGACACGGGGTCGGGAGGGAGTGCGTCATGGCTCAGGCGCACGTGCAATTGCAAGCGGGCGGTGTCGGGGCGCTGCTTTTGCTGAGCATCAAACAATTGCTGCCAGTCTTGCTGCGGCAGGATGAGTACGTTGTCCGGTGGCGCCTGAGGGGCTGCCTGAGGCGGCAAGCCCACCGCCTGAAACAGCGAATCCGCGTCGGGCAGATCGATCACGCCGGCGACCTTCACATCTGCCGGCGGCAGACCGACCCTCTTGATCGAAACCATGTCGCCCGGACCGACGTGAAGGTTTGCCGCCGTCTGCTGGGCGATGAGCACGCCGTGGGTATCCCCAGCAAGGGCCCGTACTTCCGCCGGAAAGTCGTTCAAATAGCCGCTGTCGAAGGCAACGACCTGTCCGGGTCCTGTAGTCTGTGTCGTGCCCCCGGCCTGCGCCTCAAAACCAGCGACATCGGCATAACGGACCCGGTGCACCGCCTTCACCCGCGCAGCCTTTTGCAACGCCTTCCCGATAAGATCCGGATCGGCTCCTGGGATTACCTGGACCTGCCAATCGATCGGCACGGACGAGATTGCGCGGGCCGTCATGGAGTTGCTTGCATTGACGAGGAACAGCCCGACCACCGCGAGAAGCGTGACCGCCAATGCCACGCCCGCCATCGAACCTGCAATGCGCAGAAAACGGCGGGCAATTATCCCCCGGACCCAGAGAAGATACATCATGCCGCCTCGTTTCTAAGACGGCCGCTGGCAAGCCGCCCATGGTCCATTGTCCAGCGCGTTGCCATGCGGGCGGCCACGGCCTCGTCGTGTGTCGCGACGACCAGGGCTACACCTGTGTCTTCCAGTCTCTTGAGAACGACGTCGAAGAAGAATTGCGCTGTCGCGCTATCCAACTGCCCCGTCGGCTCGTCCGCCAGGATGAGTTTTGGCCCAATGGCGAGGGCGCGAGCCATTGCGACCCGCTGCGCCTGCCCTCCTGACAACTCCTCTGGCAATTTGTCGGCGACCTCGGCAAGGCCAAAGGCGTCAAGTAGCGACATTGCCGTGGCGTTGTCCGTGGGGACTTTGCCGCCCAATATCAGCGGCAATTCGACATTCTGAACCGCTGTGAGCGCTGGAAACAGGCTGGGGGTCTGGAATACGAATCCGATGTGACGCGGCCTGAGTTCCTCGAACGAACCGAGGCCGGGCCATTCGACAGTGCCCGTTGTCTGCTTGTCCAGCCCGCCAAGAATATGCAGAAGGGTAGACTTGCCGCTTCCGGACGGTCCGACCAAGGCAATGCGCGCACCGCTGACGATCTCGCAGTCGACATCGCGAAGAACCGTGATCCGGCCGGCGGTTCCGTCGCGGAAGTCGCGGCCGAGCCCCTTCCCAATGACCAGCGTCTCACTCATTGACGATCCTCCCATCTTTGAGCCTGACGATACGGTCTGCTTTTTGCGCCAGAATTTCGCTGTGCGTTGCCAGCAGTGTCGCCAATCCCGCCGCACGTCTCGCCTCGAAGTGCCCGATCAGCCGGGATTCCGTCTCGCGATCGACCTCCGCTGTTGGTTCATCGGCGACCAGAATGGGAGGGTCGGCGGCCAGCGCCACGGCGAGACCGGCACGCGCCGTTTCCCCACCTGAAAGCTGGGTTGAAAATGCCGTCGCGCGGTGCGAAAGGCCTACTCCCTCCAGGAGCGCGGCGAGACGCTTCTGGTCCGGTTTGCCTGCCAGGAGCATCTGAAAGCGGAGGTTCCCCTCGACGGTCAGGTGCCCAAACAGGTTCCCCGACTGGAGGAGGATGCCGAAATTGAGCGCGCGAATTCGGGCGCGTTCTGCCTCTGATCGGCGGGTCAGACGCATCCCCGAGACGTCCACATGGCCGCCATCCGGCTCATCCAGGCCGGTCAAGCAAGATAGGAGGGTGGATTTGCCGCTTCCCGACGGGCCTGTGACCGCAACGATCTCACCGGCGGACAGCTGGAAACTGACGCCACGCAGTGCAGCCGTCTCGTCATCCCCGATGTGGAAGAACCGGTAGAGTTCATGCGCCTCAAGGATAGGCATATCACTTCCACTTGAACGAGTTGGACATCAGCTGCCATTGATCGACATTGTCCGCGCCCTTGGGCGCATAGAGTTCGAGCGTGACAAGCTTGCCGTCCTTGAAATAGAGGTAGCGCTCGTTCTCCTGCCGGATTTTCTTGTTGGTAACGGCATTTGGTTCGGAATTCGACGTATAGACGATGCGGATGGCTGAACCCGCCGGAAGCTTGACCTCCTTGACTAAAGCGACCTTCACGGCCCGTTCGGACTTCTCCAGCTCCGGAACAGATGTTGCCTTGACGCTCTCGACCGTCGGTGCGGCATCTGCCTTGGACTCAAAAACCATGACGCCGTCGAGCTTGTCGATGAAGCTTGCGCCGTCGGCACGATCCGACCGCGCCCACCCCTCCGGGACCTGCATCGTGAAGCCCTGCGGCGAAGTGTAGTCGATGAAGATTTGCGAATCTGGGATATCGCCGGGAGGATTATTTTCCGCGGGGAGAGCCTTTTCGGCCGCGAATGCCGGCAGGGCACCGACGGCGGGAAAGAACGCGCCGATGGTTCCGATTGTCATGGCCAGTGATAAAGCCGGCACGACATAAGATCTAGCTTGAGAAATGCGTTTCATTGTTGCGGCCTTTCCAATTGAATGAGAACAGCATTCAATCTACGGCACCAATCTTACAGTGAGGTCGCCGCCCTTATACGGATCGGTAACCTTTCGATGTCGCCTATAAGGGTGCTAAGTCGATCATGCGAGGCGTCCACCATCTTTACCGCAATGCCGTCCAATTTACGCTGGACGCCAGACGCAAGTGCTCCCTCATACAAAGTCCTTCACGTCACTCCGCTGAACCGTTGTCAGTGAATGGGGAGGCACTTGGGACGCACTGCGCCGACCAGCCAGCGGGTGTAGGCTGTTTCTGGTACTCGGTGATGGCAGCGGTGCATTGTTCGCGTTTATCGAACGTGGTGGGCAGTAGGACCATCCCGCCCTGCGGGCCTGCGATCACAATATACCAGACCAAAACTGCGGTAGCAGCCATTTGGGAGTTCCTTACCATTTTCGTTGTCAGCCATGCTGCCGTGGCGACATAGAAAGGCCGCCAACGTCGACAGCTGTCTAGTTAAGCCTTCCCTTTCCGCTTCGCCACCGGCTTTCTAAAAGGAGCTGCGGGCGCAGGCTTGCGGCCCAGCCCGCTTGCCTTCGCCAGCGCCGACCGTGCCGCAGCGTAGTTTTGCGCAACCATCGGGTAGTCATGCGGCAGGCCCCACTTGGCGCGGTAGGCGTCCGGCGTCAGGCCGAAGTCGGTCCTGATATGCCGCTTAAGAGATTTGAACTTTTTGCCGTCATCTAGGCAGACAATGTAGTCCGGAAATACAGACCGCTTTGGATTTACGGCTGGAACGAGCTCTGCCCCAGGTTCGATAGCAGGCTGGCCGACGCCATGCAGCGCGGCGTTCACACTCGCAATCAGGTTCGGAAGCTCGCCGACTGGCAACGGGTTGTTGCTGACATATGCCGATACGATGTCCGCGGTTATTTCGAGCAGGTCGGTTTCATTCAGCAAGCGCGGTCTCCTACGTTGCGCAAACTTCTGTTGTGAACGAGTTGGAGGGGCAACTGGTCGTGCTCGGATTGGTCTCGCATGTGTTCTTAAAGAAAAAGCGTTTGCAGGCCAAGCGCCGCAGGCCAGCAACCCGTGCAGTACGCCTGCCGTCGATGGGAATACGGCTCGGGAATTGATTGGTTTCGCGTTGGGGAGGTGGCCGCCGCCATTAATGGGATTTGCCTGAATCACGCCGGCCAAGCGGTCCAGCATGTCCGCCGCAAAACTAAGGGAAACGAGTACAAAGAAATGGCGGCCAATCTATACGAATCCGTAATTTGCTGAACCGTTCCGGCTTGCCGTACCGTCGACGACGGCAGCGCAGACCCTGCTGTCCGATGGATTTACGCGATCCATCGCGGCCCCGCTGCTTACCCCCGAATACACCCGGCAGCGGGGCCTGAGCTTCGGCCTAGGCAAGGCCATAGTAGCCGTAAGGGCCAGCCAAAGAAGGGCGCCATCCTTGACCGAAGCCATGTGGTCCCGAACCAGGTCCGGACCAAGTTCGGCGCGCTCGTTGGCGACGGCCCACAGGGAGCTATCTTCAATTCCCAAGTGAGGCCGTTTGGATTGCGGAGGCCGCCGGCAAATATGTCAATCGGCCGGCAAAGGGGCTCTAACGCAATTTTGCTAGTCACTACTGCTATGCAGCGCCAATGACCCGGGCCTGGAGAAGCGCCCTGCGGCCAGTCCGCAGGGCGCTTCTCCAGGGCGCAAATCAATAGCAGTAATAGGCGTATTCGCAGTAGCCGTTCCAGTAGCAGTAGTACTGCCAGTAGCAGACGGCCTTGGAATTGGCCTTTGCCATGGTGCGGACGTCGGCGGCCACCTTGGTGATCAGCGCATCGCCCTGGGCAAGGCCCTCAGCCTTCTTGAGCACCGCTTCAACGTCGAAGTTGGCACCCTTGTCGCCTTGCTGGCCGTCGGCCAGAACGCGGCCGGGAACGCTCGCCACCATCTTGGCGGAGGTGACAAGAGCGAGTGGATCGCCCTTCGCTTCGCCATAGCTTTCGAGCGCCCGGGCGGTTTCCAGGATCTGGCGTCCTTCGGCTTGCTGGGCGGCCGAGATATCAGGCTTTTTGTCCTCTGCGAACGAAGCGCCTGATGTCAGGCTGGTTGCGGCCAGAAGGCCGGCAAGAAGCAGTTTCTTCATCATCGGTCAGTCCTCTGTTGTGTCCGTTTCACTACCGCCGGTTACCCATCAGTTTCGCCGGCGCCTCCTCAATCCAATCACGCCCCCCTTCGCGGCGAAACCAGCTTGCGGATCCTGCTAGCGCCGGTCTGGGCGGCGCCAATTCGTTCTGCCGTAGAGGCAGCGTCTATTTCGCCGTCACCGTGAACGGCCGGATATCGATGGACATGTCTTCCTCGATGCGCGGTGGTTTGCTCACCGAACCTTGGGCCATGTCGTTAAGGCTGGTCGAGACCAGATTACGCAGTTCGGCCATTTCTGGCGCGGTATCTTCGATCCCGGGAACATCGCGAAGGCCCTCCTGCTCGAGATTGTCGAAGACAGTGTGTGCCTTGCCGAGGCCGGGCACCGCGACGAAGATCAGACGCTCGTCGCTGGCTAATGATGTATCAGGCTCGATCTGGGCGATGTCGGCGTTCTTCTCGTCGCCGGAAGCGAGCCGGTTGATGGTGCCGGCGGCTCGATCTAGTCATCTTCTATTTCTCTGGCCATGGGTCGCAGCAGCCGGACACCAACGGCGACGAAGAGGGCGGTCTCGACCAGATTTTCCTGCCCTACGCAGCGCCAGCGCCAGCAACCCCCATAACAGCGCATTGGGGATGCCGAGAGCCAGAGCCCGATCGTTATCGGGATGGCGTAGACGATGTTTACGACCAGCTGCATCAGCAGATAGCGGCCGACCCGCGTGCCGGCATCCTGCAGCGCCTGCATCGTCCGGTGCAAGTCGCCATAGCCGACAAGACGGATGAAACGGTCGCGCAGATCCTCCCGCTCCAAGAGCATGAAGATGACGACGATGATGATCAGGCCGGCCGACGCCAGTGGACGGATCAGAGGGCCGATGATGTTCTGCAGAACATCCAGCGGCTTTTCGCGCGCGACGATCTCGACCGGCACCGGCTCGCGCTTTGGTGTGTCGGCGGCGGCGGGCGGCGCCGGCTCCTGCTTGTCGATCTCCTGGCCGACACGCTCGATGACGCTGCTCAACCTTGCAATGATCCCGCCGCCGACGCCGGTCTCCTTGAGCGAGTGCACCTTGGTCAGGATGTTGGTCTGATAGAGTGAAATGTTCTGCGCCAGCTCGCTGACCTGGGTAGCGACAATGAAGGAGAACAGAGCGAGTGCTGCAAAGGCGCCGAGCACGCTGACGATGACGGCAGGAAGGCGGGGGATGCCGACCCGCTTCAGCGCCGAAACCACCGGAGCGAGCGCGAAGGTCAGGAGCAGCGCGATGGCGCTCGGCAGGAACACCTCACGGCCGAAATAGAGAGCGGCCACGGTGGTGACGATGGTCGCAACTGTCGGCAATCCGGTGCGCGGATGCGAAACTACGTCGGACAGGATATTTCCTGGTCCGCGCACAGACGAGGAAACGTCCTTTCCGCTATTGCCTGTCACTTCGTCCCTCCACATTTGCCCAGCCTGAGCTTAGTTAGCCATGTTCGCAGACACCTATCGAAAAGAGATGATGTTTGTCGTTAGCCGGTTCTTGGCCCAGTACGTCGCTTTGTCGTTCACCGCGCGGGCGGGTCGCTTCAAGCGGCAGAATCGGCCCCGGTCTGATGATCGTGTCGCATGTCGCATCGCCACAGGGCGGCGCGTGATCGTTTACGACCACGCGAAGTGAGATCAATAGCCGTCTGGACAGCGTGCGATGTAAACGCGGCCATGACGATCGCGGTACCTGCATTGCCCGGCCTCGCTGGCGTGACCGATTACCGCGCCGGCTATCGCACCGACTGCGCCCCCAACGACAGCCCCTTGCACAGGATCGCCAGCTACCGCCGCGCCAATCGCGGCACCACCCAACCCGCCAACTGCGGCGCCTTTCTCAGTCTGGGAACATGCCCCAAGTGGAATGAGCAAGCTCATGATCAGCAATGTCTTCTTCATTGTTCTCTCCTGAGGCTCTAATTAGCCGGAGAATAAATGCGCCAATGAGTTTTTCGATCCATCGGCTGCGACAACGGGGAGAAGGTGCGCGTCGCCTCCGCGCTCGACTGCGACCGCGAGGCCCATGTCGCCACCACCGAGGGCATCAAGGGCGAGGATGTGCGCGACCTCATCGCGTGACCATGGTCGCGTCTCGCAGCTGCCCGACGCCATAACCGTCATGGAAAGCTTTTCCATTGTGGATCGGCCACTACAACAGCTTTCGTCCGCACAAGGCGCTCGGCTATCGTTCACCCCGAGAGTAGCCGTAACACCGATCAGCCCGTGGATGTATCAGTTTGATATAGCGTGTAGCTCTATCCGTTAATGCACTCGCGTTGTAAAAGGGTAACAACCTAAACCGACACAGCTGCTCGATGGCGGCTCCCGTCACCTGCGACGATGGTGCTGCGCCCTTTGGAACATTTTCCCTACGAGTGAATTGAAGATGAGGGACATCCAAAACTATGGAGTGAATACGTGAAAAGCATCGTTCTGGCAGTCGCGTTGGCAGTCTCGGCCGTGACGTCTGGTTTCAATCCCGCATCGGCAGCGAGCGTGGTCATCACGACGAATAGTGGTGATATGGGCATGAGGCACCATAATCGCGAACATTGGCGCCAGTGGCGTCACCATCGTGGCCATTGCTTTGTGAAAGTAACCAAGCATTGGCGGCATCATCATTGGATCGTTAAAAGAGTTCGCGTCTGCAGATAGCCGAGAGGTCCATGATTCTAGCGGCTTATATTAAGCCTGGCAAAGCGAAGCCCCGCTGGCTCGAGCGAGCGGGCTTCGCAACATGAAAATGGTCGGACATGTTGAAGTTTCTCCCCCATTGGTAGTGTGATCGGTCTATCCGATCGATGGTCCATCTCGCCACGAATGGGAGCACATCTTCGCCCCCTGCCGTGAAGCGCGCGTCTACAAGGCCGGCGTTTTGCTTGCGGCCAACCGGGGAACTCCGGGCGCATGCAGACGTGCGCATGGCGACGAACTTGCCGGCCTGCACGGAAGGCCCCGCCTCGCCCGCGTTTCTGCAGCATTCAATCATCAAATAGCGAACCGGTAGAGCGACCGCGCACTCTCCAAGTGCCGCCTTATGACACGCGTCTGCCTCACTGATGTTGCGGCCTCCACTTAGAAACCATTCCTCGATGCTTGCCGGCCGTGCGATCCCGTCTAAACTGAACGCATGGACATCAAAGGGTTGGTTTTCGAAATTCTGGCTTGGCTCCAAGTCCAGCTTGCCGAACTCGCGCAAGTTTGGTCGCTGTATCAGCTCGTGATCATCCTGGCGCTTTTCACCTTTGCCAGGCTAGCGGCAAGTCGGGTGGAACTTGGCTTAGAGCAGCGAGCGCGCAAGGTCAGGGGACATCCGGGCCTTTTGCGTGTGGTTGTCGCCCTGATGCGGCGCACGGACTGGATTCTTTTTGTCGTCCTGCTCTTTGTAGCGCTGACGATTTTGCGAGCGACGACTTGGCCGAGCCGAAGTCATTTGGTCAGAATAGCCTTGTCGCTGTCGCTGGCCTGGCTATTTGTGTCAGTGCTTTCCCGCATCATCCGCAATCGGCTTGTCGCTCGTGCGATCGGCTGGTTTGCCTGGATTTACGCGGCACTTGTTATTCTCGGCATCCATGACGAGGTGGCGATCTTTCTGGACGGCCTTGCCATGCCGATCGGTGACGTTCGACTGAGCGTGCTTACCCTCTTCAAAGCGGTGCTGCTGCTTACCGCGACGATTTGGCTGGCCGTCGTGACCGGAAACTATGTCGATGAGCGGCTGCAGCAATCGGAAGAGCTGACGCCGTCGATCCGCGTTTTGATCGGCAAGGTGCTCAAGATCGGATTGGTCATCCTGGCTGGTGGCATGGCGCTGTCCGCGGTGGGCGTCGACCTCACCGCACTGACGGTATTTTCCGGGGCTATCGGCGTCGGCCTTGGCTTCGGTCTGCAAAAAGTAGTCTCGAATTTCATTTCGGGCGTCATCATCCTGCTCGACAAGTCGATAAAACCCGGAGACACGATAACGCTCGGCGAAACCTTCGGTTGGATCCGGGAACTGAGGGCGCGATTTGTCTCGGTGGTAACCAGGGATGGTCGTGAGTACCTCATTCCAAATGAGGATTTCATCACCCAGCAAGTGGTCAACTGGTCATTTAGCGACAATCTGGTCCGTCTCGACGTGCACTTCGGAGTATCCTACGAGGCCGATCCGCATCTCGTCAGCGAACTTGCGATCGCAGCCGCAATCACGGTCGGCCGGGTCGAAGCCGACAGGCGACCAGTGTGCTGGCTTACTGCGTTCGGAGAATCCTCGCTCGACTTCGTCCTGCGCTTCTGGATCCACGATCCACAGCAGGGGCTCACGAATGTTCGGGGCAAGGTGCTGTTGGCCCTATGGGACACATTCAAGGAGCACGGTATTCAGATACCATATCCGCATCGCGAAGTCATCTTCCGGCGAGCCCCCCACCCCCCGATTGGTCGCGATGCAGGCTAAACTCGCCCGTCCCATGCCCTCGCCGGCTTTCTCCAGCACGCGTGCTAGCGCTATATACAGCAAAGATCCTGTGATGATCCGACTGAGTAATAGGCTACCAACTCACTCCAGAACGCATTGGCTGACACAAAGCAGCCGCTGTCAGCGCAACCAGTGTCTTGGAGATCATGGATCGCACTGATCCGCACGTCATAGCGATGCCTGTTCAAGTGAACCCGCTGCCGTTACTAATCCGGATCAACCATGAGATTCTCGCGCAATTTTTGTTATCCTACTGCTGCGACAGCGTCTGCAAAGAAGCTCTCCGGTACCTACTGGAATCTGATTGGCCGAGTGCGAGTGACTTGCCCAACTCGGTTAGGATGTTGAAATTGATTTTTTCCGTAGAGCCTATCGTTGAAAACCCGATGTTTTCGCATTTGAGGTACGCTAGGGCCGGCTTTAAAAAGCCGCCAGCGGCATGAACGTTTCCACCAATGGGGCATCGTCCGACCATGCACCGCACCCGGTTGCCGGCGCGTCGACACCGAAGCTAGTGCTTGCCGCCCTCGGAGTCGTTTTCGGGGACATCGGAACAAGCCCGATCTACGCCTTTCGCGAAGCGCTCCACGCGTCAGCTGGAGGAGCTGGTCCTTCGGTTTCCGACATGAACGTATTTGGGCTGCTTTCACTCATCGTCTGGGCTTTGCTGATCGTGGTGACGCTCAAATATGTGACCTTCGTTCTTCGCGCGGACAACAACGGCGAAGGTGGAACACTTTCGCTGATGGCGCTTGCGAGGGGAAAGAGGACGGCCCACGCGAAACTCATTTTGGTGCTTGGCGCTTGTGGAGCATCGCTGTTTTTTGGTGACGCCATCATCACACCAGCAATCTCAGTCCTGTCAGCTGTCGAGGGACTGAAGGTGATAACGCCCGGCATGGACTCCTTTGTGATCCCCATCACGTTGGGCATCTTGGCGGTGTTGATGTTCGCCCAAAGGTTTGGCACGGGCAAGGTGGCAAACGTGTTCGGCCCGGTGACCGCGATCTGGTTTCTCGTGCTTGGACTATCCGGCCTGACCCATATAGCCGATGCTCCGTCAATATTGCTCGCGGTCAATCCATATTACGCGGTCCATTATCTGACGGCCCAACCCGAGATCGCTTTTGTGACGATGGGGTCCGTCTTCCTGGCGGTCACGGGAGCTGAGGCACTTTATGTAGATCTCGGTCATTTTGGCCGAAGACCTATCGTATTGGCCTGGCTGGCCATCGTGTTTCCCTGTCTTTTGCTGAATTATTTTGGGCAAGGCGCCTTCGTCATGTCGATGGGCGGTAACGCATCCAATCCATTCTTTAACATGTTGCCCGAATGGTTCCTGGTCCCGGGCGTAATATTGGCGACCGCCGCTTGTGTGGTTGCCGCCTGGAATGCAAGAGATCTTTGTGCTTTTTGGACGGGCGATCGAGTGCGGTCTTGTGTCAGGCCTTCGTCTACGGCCTTTCACCTGCCGCTGGCCGGTATGGTGATCTGCGGACTGGGTCCAAATCTACCGTACGAGCTTTGATGCACTCGCGGCGGGGCTGGTTTCCCCAATCCAGATCTATTCGATCGTTTTGCCCATTCAGGCCGTCGACTTCTTGCTCCCCTTCACCTGCGTCAGGCTGTATTCCGCATCTGGATCATGCAGCTACAGCCTGCGCCGGATCTCTATAATCTTCCTTCTTCGTCAGCATGGCCCAGATCGCGCGCGCCATCTTGTTTGCCAAAGCAATCGCCACGAGCATTCTCGGTTTGGTCGCCAGCATCCGCCCCAACCACGACCCATCAGGGATTGATCTGCGCCCCAGCCAATTCAGTCTCGACATGGCCCCGATGATTAGCAGCCGGCGAATGTCTGTCTGCCCCGCCTTTGATATCCGTCCAAGCCGTTCCTTTCCTCCAGATGAGTGCTGGCGCGGGACCAACCCAAGCCAAGCCGCAAAGTCCCGGCCGCGCTTAAAGCTGGCCATATCCGGCGCGAAAGCCTCGACTGCCAGTGCGGTTAGCGGGCCAACTCCTGGCATCGTCTGCAGCCGTTGAGCCGTGTCGGCCTCAGCCGCTAGGGCTATGACTTTCTTCGTCCTGGCTTCAATTCGAACTGTCTTCTCTACGATCTGTTTGAGTAGGTCCCGGCATTCTTCTCTAACCAGCTCGGGCAGGTCACTGTTGGGCGCATCGATGATCTCCTCGATGCGCTTGACCTGAGCTATGCCTTGCGGGACGGTGTGGCCGTATTCATAAAGACATGAGCGTAGCGCATTCACCAACTCTGTTCGCTGGTGGACAAGGCGTTCCCTATTGCGGAACAGCACTGCACGTGCCTGCTGCTCTTCGGATTTCGGCTCCACAAAGCGCATCTCGGGTCGCTGGGCCGCAATCACTATCGCTTCTGCATCCGCTGCATCATTCTTCTGACGTTTTACGAACGGCTTCACATACTGCGGCGCAATCAGCCGCACCTCGTGGCCAAACTTGACCAGTTCGCGTGCCCAGTAATGCGCGCTGCCGCAGGCTTCCATCACCACCAACGCCGGTGGGTGTTCCGCCATGAAAACGGAAAGGTTCTGCCGCGATAGCTTCTTTCGAAACCGGACCTGCCCGGTCATCGACGCGCCGTGCAGTTGAAAGACATTCTTTGCCAAATCCACGCCAATCATCAAATCGTTCATAACGGTTGCCGTCCTTTTCGCTCGTTGGGCTCAACACCACATCCTGACACATGGCGATGCGGTTTGGGGAGGCGGCAACCACCCCATCTACCGTGATTGCCAGCCAAGCTGTGATTTCGGGCGCGTTTTCGTTAACAAGCCAGGCGGTGCAATTGCATATGCTTCCACGCTTCACGATCAGACACACCTCGGAGACACAGGCTGGGCAGATCTATCTTCCTCGCGTGAATTTCCTGATCGCTATCGGGGTGATGTTGCTGGTTGTAGGCTTTCGAGAATCCAGCGCGCTGGCTTCCGCTTATGGGATTTCGGTCACTGGCGAAATGTTGGTAACAACGATCCTTTTGCTGTTTGTCATGCGTCGTCGCTGGCGGTGGGGGCTAGCGGTCGTGCTGCCGCTGATTTTTTTCTTCGCCGTTATTGATGCGGGTTTTCTACTCACCAATGCCGTCAAGGTCCTTGAGGGCGGATGGGTGTCGGTCGGTGTCGCTTGCGTCATGGGATTGATCATGTCGACCTGGATCACCGGCACCAAATACCTCTTCGACAAAACGCGGAAAAGTGAAATATCGCTTGAACAGCTGGCGACAAAGCTGGCCGAGAAGCCGCCGTCGCTTGTGCTGGGCACAGCGATCTTCTTGACCAGCGATCCGCAAAGTGCACCTGCGGCGATGATGCATAGCCTGAAGCACTATAGAGTTCTGCACGAACAAAACATCATCATGAGCGTTGTGACAGCCGAAGTGCCGCGAGTCGCCGATCGAGACTGAGGTGGTCCCGCTTGGTGAGACAGTTTGGCGGCTTGGCTAAGGTGGATCGGGGTTGTTTCTACGCCGCCAATAGCTCCGTCATTTCTGCGATAGCATAGACCTCGTCGGGCGTCCTGCCGGAGAAGGTAGAGTGCGGGCGCAGCCGATTGTAATAGTCAATCCAGGAACCGATGCCTTTGCGCGCCTCGCTGCCGGTCTCGAAGGCGCTGAGGAAGACGCATTCGTATTTGAGGCTTCGCCATAGCCGCTCGATGAAGACGTTGTCCATCCAGCGGCCGCGCCCGTCCATGGAGATGCGGATCCCAGCGTCCTTCAGCGTCGACGTGAAGGCGAAGCTGGTGAACTGGCTTCCCTGATCCGTGTTGAACATGTCGGGCCTGCCGTAGCGGGCGATCGCCTCTTCAAGCGCGGCAACGCAGAAGTCGGCATCCATCGTGTTCGACAGCCGCCAGGCGAGCACCTTGCGGCTGAACCAGTCCATGACGGCGACGAGGTAGAGAAAGCCGCGCCGCATCGGGATATAGGTCACGTCGGCGCACCAGACCTGGTCCGGCCGTTCGATCGCCAGGTGCCGCAGCAGGTAGGGATAGATGCGGTGCTGAGGATGCGGCGTGCTGGTCTTCGGCGCCTGGTAGATCGGCGATAAGCCAATCTTGCGCATCAGCCGCCGGACCCGCTTGCGGCCGACGCAGCAACCCTGACGCCGCAGATGCCGCGCCATCTGTCTGGAGCCATACCAGGGCATTTCCATGAAGGCCTCGTCGATGACGCGCATCAGTTTGAGGGTCTCGGGCGTCTCGTCGACGGGCTGTCGATAGAATGACGCCCGCGAGATCGAGACAAGCTCGCACTGGCGGCGGATCGAGAGCCGTGGGTGATCGGGATTGATCATCATTCTCCTCCGATCCAGGCTCAGCGATCGAAGGTCTTGGCCAAAAAATCCCGCTCGACCACGAGCTGGCCGATCTTGGCGTGAAGCTTCGTTACCTCGGCTTCCCGGCCGACCTGCGCATCCGCGGCCTTGTCGTCGAACGCCTTGGCCAGGTTCTCGATGGCCTGCCGCTTCCACTGCGTGATCTGGTTGGGGTGAAGCTGATGCTTCGTCGCCAGTTCAGAAATCGTCCGCTCGCCGCGGATCGCCTCAAGCGCAACCTTGGCCTTGAAATCGGCCGTAAACCGTCTGCGTGTCTTCATACTGGATCGTCCTCTTCATCGGGCGATCCACCTTATGCCCCTGTCTCAAAATCCGGCACCACCTCAAGACCGGATCAGCATCGAGCCGGTCAACGAACTCTTCACGCGCATAATCGTCACTTTTGGCTTCATAGAGCAGCCGAACATCCCCCGCGCCTTGGCCATTTGTCGTAAACAGGGTTTGAAATTCGACATTATGGCCACATCGTTCTTCGTCTCGCGCCGCTCCCTCAAAGCATCGCCCGATTCTGGGCTGCCACTGTGGCAGGACAGGCTTTTCATCTTTCTGGCGAGCACGGCTTCCGACGCGACCGAGTATTTTCGAATTCCGGCTGACCGCGTCGTCGAGATCGGATCACAGATCATAATCTAAAGGTCAACGACGGTTGTCACAGCAATAAATTAGTTGGCCGCGCGCGCTTGCCGTATGAGATGACCTCTTAAGGACCGCGTTCGGAAAGGTTGGGGGGCATCCAGCTATCCGCTGCCCAATCGCACAACAACGCTCATCCAGGAAAATCGGGATATCGGCTAAGTTGCAGGTGGGATTGGTCGCATTCGACGTTACAAAAGTTTCATGCGTTGGACATGGTGCCGTAATGTGCGCCTCTCTAATTCTGCTTGCCCGAGGATGCCATTCAAAGCGCGTCCCTTTGCAAAGAGGATACGAGACCCATGAATATTGCCCCCAATTCCTATTCCGCCACCCGCAGGCGTCTGTTGGCCGCCGCTGGGTCGCTGGCCCTCGCCGGCGCCGTAGGCTTCGGCGCCCTTGCCACCGGAACCGCCCCCGTTCTGGCCGATGCCGTGCGTGTTGAGGCGCCGCAGATTCCAGGCTTCGCCGATGTCGTCGAGCGCGTTTCGCCGGCCGTCGTCAGCGTCAAGGTCAAGGCCAAGATCGATCCGGCCTCCGATGACGGTTCCGACCAGATGCAGAGCCCTGACGGCTTCAACAACCTGCCCGACAATCCGCAGTTGCGCCGCTTCTTCAAGGAATTCCGCGGCTTTGGCAACCAGAATGGCCAGGACCAGGGTCACCGCCGCTTAGGCCGCCGCGACCACAACAACGACCAGCCGCGTCCGGTAGCCCAGGGGTCGGGCTTCTTCATCTCCGATGACGGCTATCTCGTCACCAACAACCATGTCGTTGAGGAAGGCTCGGCCTTCACCGTTGTCATGAATGACGGCAAGGAGCTCGACGCCAAGCTGGTCGGCACCGACCCGCGCACCGATCTGGCCGTGCTCAAGGTCGATGGTGTCGGCAAGTTCACCTATGTCGACTTCGCCGATGATTCCAAGGTACGCGTCGGCGACTGGGTGGTTGCCGTCGGCAATCCGTTCGGCCTCGGTGGCACCGTCACCGCCGGCATCGTCTCGGCACGCGGCCGCGACATCGGCGCTGGTCCTTATGACGACTTCATTCAGATCGACGCCTCGGTCAACCGCGGCAATTCCGGTGGCCCAACCTTCAACCTCAACGGTCAGGTCGTCGGCATCAACACAGCCATCTTCTCGCCGTCCGGCGGCAGTGTTGGCATTGCGTTCGACATTCCTGCCTCGACGGCAAAGGAGGTCGTACAGGGTCTGATGAAGAGTGGCACCGTGCAGCGCGGCTGGCTCGGCGTCGAGATCCAGCCGGTGACCGCCGACATTGCCGAATCGCTCGGCCTGAAGTCCGAAAAGGGCGCTCTTGTCTCCAGCGCCCAGGACGATGGTCCAGGCAAAAAGGCCGGCATCACGTCCGGTGACGTGATTACCCAGGTCGACGGCAAGGACGTTGCCTCGCCGAAGGAACTCGCCCGCCTGATCGGCGCTTATGCGCCCGGCAAGTCGATCGATGTCACCGTATGGCGCGACGGCAAAATCCAGTCGATCAAGATCGATCTCGGCAAGTTGCCGTCGACCGACAAGCAGGCTTCGGCCGGCGACCAGCCGGCGGCACCGGCCAAGCCCGACACGCTTGCCGGTCTCGGCCTCACCGTCACCAGGTCGGACAACGGCAAGGGCCTTGTCGTCACCAATGTCGACCCCGACAGCGATGCGGCCGATCGCGGCATTCAGCCGGGCGACGTCATCACGACCGTCAACGCGGCGGAGGTGAACGGTACTGAAGACTTCGCCAAGGCGATGGCCGAGGCGGTGAAATCCGGACGCAAGGCGGTGCTGATGCAGATCACCCACGACGACAGCAACCGGTTCGTCGCGCTGCCTGTCGCCAAGAGCTGATCACAGCTTCGACTTTTCCGGTGCGGCGGCTCAAATAAACGGGTCGCCGCATGGGAAAGTAGGCCGAAGTGGCGAGATGGACTCGATCCAGCGGTTGACGCTGCGTTGCCAAAATTGCCAAGAACACCCAAATGTAAAAATTATCTTGAACCTGCGGAGCTTTCCGGATGGTCACAGCTCGTATTCAAGCCGATCTGGCAGAGTTGAAGCTGAAGGAGGTAAGACATGGCATCGAATCAGAGCATTAATTTGGCAGCATCGGTTGAGAAATTGCTGGGCAGCCACCGTGGCGACCCTCTGTCGATAAAAGCAGCAATAAACATGCTCCGGGACAAAACTGGAACCGAGCGTTCCGATGCCGACATTGAAGGTCTGATAACCAAAAAGGCGCCGCCTGCGGTGTTCCGATCCTCTCCGACCGGCAAATTTGAGTTCTGTTAGTTTCGATTTCATTTCAGCCTCGGACGCCGGAAAACGGTTCCGCACCCGAATTTTTCGAAGGCCATGCGCGCCTAGCGAAACAGCGCTGCGACCGCGAAGGTGTTAATGGCCACCGGAAAGCCTTGCCGCGAGGTTGGTGTTGCCCTGCGCTACGGTTTCAAAGTTCGTCCATTTCGAATCCAGTCAGAGCCTGCGGATCATTGATATCAGCCTGACGGGCTTGACGGTGCTGCCTTCCATACCATCATCAAGACGCACAACCAGCGGCTTTACCGCATCGCGCGGCGTGGTGCGCAATGATGGCGAGGCCGAGGATGTTGTCCAGGAGGCCTACGTCAAGGCCTTCGCCCAAATCCTAGCGACGATCCGGAGCGGACGATGGCGCAACGGCAGATCCTGACCCTTGTCGAACGCGCGACCGACAGCCTTCCAGATCTCTACCGGATGGTGTTCGTGGCGCGGGTGATCGAGGGCCTGAGCATTGAAGAGACTTCAGAACTGCTCGGCGTGCGGCCCGAAACCGTCAAGACAAGGCTGCATCGCGCCCGCGCCCTGCTGCGCAAAGCGCTGGACGACCAGATCGGGCCGGTGCTGCTCGACGCCTTCCCCTTCGCCGGCCGACGCTGCGAACGGCTGACCGCCGCCGTGATGAAGCGGCTCGGCCTGGTAGGCTGACCCTGGCCGGATTCAGCTGATTTGGCGGGAACGTTTGCCGCTGTCGCGCATCCAATGACCGTCAACTGAAAACGATGCCCGATGCGATTTGCGCATCCGGGCGAAGGAGATGTCATGCTTATTCGTCACACAGCCGCCCTGGTCGCCATGCTGCTGCTCGGCACTGCCCCGCTCGCGCAAGCCGCCGACAAACCGAACGACCCTCAGATCGCCCACATCGCCTATACAGCCGGCGTGATCGATGTAGAGGCAGCAAAGCAAGCGCTCAAGAAGTCGAAGAACAAGGAGGTTCTCAATTTTGCCAACGACATGGTGCGCGACCATGAGGCGGTGAACGTGCAGGCGCTCGACCTGGTCAAGAAACTCAAGGTGACACCGGAAGACAACGCCACCAGCAAGGTGTTGACCAAGGCCGCCACAGAAGAACGGGCCAAGCTTGCCAAGCTCGACGGAGCCGCCTTCGACAAGGCCTATGTCGACAACGAGGTCGCTTACCACAAGCAGGTCGACGGCGCGCTCGAAACGTTGCTTATCCCGTCGGCCAGCAATGCCGAGTTGAAGAGCCTGCTGGAGACCGGCCTGAAGATTTTCCAGGGCCATGAGCAGCATGCCGAACACGTCGCCAGTATGCTGAAATGAGGCCGGCGCTGATGGTGCCGAAACGTCATCTTTGGATTGCACTGGCGCTGACAGTCGTTGCCGCGCCGGTGAAGGCAGAAACCATCCAGGTCACCATCGACAAGCTTGTGTTCTCGCCGGCGCCTGTCGAGGCGAAGGTCGGCGATACGATCGTGTGGGTGAACAAGGACGTGTTCGCCCACACTGCCACCGTGAGGGGTGGCTGGGAGGTGATGATCCCGCCGAAGAAATCCGCGAGCCTGATACTGAAAGCTGCGGGACCGGTCGACTATTTCTGCCGCTTCCACCCCAACATGAAGCGCCACATCGCGGTGGCTGCTGTGCGATCGGAGGACATTCACCGAGCGCTTTGACCCGGATGTGCTGGCGCGCTGGGCGCGGCAAACCGCGCGCCTCGATTACATCGTCCATCATCTCGCCTTGCCTTGGGCGGTCGGCCAGCGGCCTTCTTGCGGGTCGTGCAGAGGCGAGGCACCCCGCGCTTCGGCGCGGTGCTCGATCGGCCCGCCTATCACACCCATATCCTGTCACTGAACGGCGATAGCTATCGGCTGATAGCAATCCGCCGGCCGGTGCTGCGTTCAATGCGGTGGAGCAAAACCTGGCCACCGGCCAGACAGGCAACCAACCACAAAGCTCTTGGGTCAGTTAGGAACCATCTAATCCAAACCGCCGCGCCACCCTTTGCTCGAATGGCCTGCTTTTACTTCGATCAAGCGGCTTGGCGTTCGGAACGCCATCGACTATTACTCCTCGGTCAAGAGGAAAAGCGGATGGTTCCCGCTGGGGTTACGTCGTAGCCGGTGAGTTCCGCCGCGCGAAGTGGCATGTCGCCCCGTGCGATGAAGCCGAGCAATGCCTGCATTGAAGGCTGGAAATAGGTGCGCTGGCGCATCACCAGATCGAATTCTTCCCACAGAAGCGGCACGAAATCGATACCGGAAGCGCGGGCCGCCGAGCGGGTTGCGATACCGCAATCTGCTCGACCCGCGCGGATCGCGGCGGCAAGGTCGGGCCCTGTCAGGCAAGCCGGCTCGAGCCGGTTCAGTTGCGATGGGCTCACGCCGGCCCGCGCCAGCAACGTCTCAAGCAGCATCTGCGCCCCCGCCCCCTTCTGCCTTACGGCCATCCTCGCGTTGCCTTTCAGAATGTCTGCAACGCAGTGCAGTCCCTTTGGATTGCCGGGGGCGAGAAGGAGACCCTGTTCGCGAAGGGCAACGGCCACCACGACTGCGTCATGCAGGCGCGGTGTGGATCGCACGGCCGTCACATTTGCCATCTCCCCATCCTCTTGTGAGGAATGAAAGTGGATGGCGGCGGCCGCTACCTCGCCTCGCAGCAAACGCTCGACGCCTTTTTCGCTCCCTTCGCTCAGCGAGGCCAACCCTGATCCAGAACGGCGCAGGCACCATTCTAGCAGATCGTCCTGGCTGCCGCCGATGATCGGTGGCGGGTTTGGCGGAACCATCCCCGCTGGATGCGCCAGGCCGGAAAGCACCCATCGGTCGAGTTCATGGCGTGGGAATAGCCATTTGCCGGTCACCTTGGTGCATGGGATCGCATTGTCGGCAACGAGTTCATAGAGCTTGCGTTCGCCCAGGCGCAGATAATCCGCAGCTTCGGAGGTGGTGAGAAGGTCCATCACCTGCATTATTATGCATATTCCTGTTCAGGTTCAATTGTTTGACAGAACGGGAATCATTGCAGACAAAACCCGATTGGAGACAAGAAAATGTTCGACAGTTCGAGCGCCTGGCAGCTGATCATTGGCGGCGACGCAGCGCTCTACGCGATCGTGTGGCTGTCGCTGGTCGTCAGTCTGTCGGCGGTGGCCATCGCCATGGTGATCGGACTGCCGCTCGGCGCGCTGCTTGCACTGACGCGGTTTCGCGGCCGCACCGCGCTGATCGTGCTTCTTAACGGGTTCATGGGACTGCCGCCGGTGGTTGCCGGCCTGACGGTGTTTCTTCTGCTGTCACGGTCAGGACCGCTCGGCGTTTTTGGGATTCTGTTCACGCCGCTGGCCATGGTGATCGCGCAAGCCTTGCTGGTTGTGCCAATCATTGCAGCGCTGACGCGCCAGACAATCGAGGATCTCTGGCTCGAATATCGTGACGAACTGACCGCCATGAATGTTGGTCCGGGAGGGCGCATGGCAACGCTTTTGTGGGACAGCCGTTTCAGTCTCATCACAGCCCTTCTGGCCGGATTCGGTCGTGCCTCAGCCGAAGTCGGCACAGTGATGATCGTCGGCGGCAATATCGATGGGTTCACCCGCACGATGACCACGGCAATTGCGCTCGAGACATCCAAGGGCAACTTGCCGCTCGCGATGGGGCTGGGCCTGATCCTGATAGCACTCATCCTCATGATTAACGCAGCCGCCTGGGGTGTGCGCTTCTGGTCGGAACAGCGGGAGGGTTGAGATGCGGGACCTGTCGAGCGATCTCCCAGTCGGGTTCGAAAGTGTTTCGCTGCAAGCCGGTAGAACCACTATCCTGGATTGTGTGAGCCTGTCGCTCGCACCGGGGGCTCCGACGCTCGTAGTGGGGCCGAACGGCTCCGGCAAGACCTCCCTGCTTAGGCTCTGCATGGGGCTTGTCACACCCTCTGCCGGCAAGGTCAGCTGGGGCGGACGCCATTCGCACGGCCCGTCTCGCCTGGCCATGCTGTTCCAGCGGCCGGTGATGCTGCGCCGTTCGGTCGCCGATAATGTCATCTATGGTCTTGGCGGGTCCGGTCTGCCGCGCAAACTGCGCACTGCGCGCATGGAGGATGTGCTCGCCCGCGTTGGCATGCTGGAGCTCGCCAGCCGTCCTGCAAGGCGCCTTTCGGGTGGAGAACAGCAGCGTGTCGCGCTTGCGCGCGCTCTCGTGCGGGAGCCGGAGCTTCTGCTGCTTGACGAACCGACCGCAAATCTTGATCCAGCCGCCACCCGTGCCGTAGAGGCGATCATCCTGATGGCGGCGCAGTCGGGCATAAAAATCGTCATGGCCTCGCATGATCTGGGTCAGGTGCGACGGTTAGCCGCCGATGTGATGTTTCTTGTTCGCGGCCGCCTTTGCGAGTGCACCAGCGCCGCTGATTTTTTCGATCGTCCATCAACCGGCGAGGCAAAAGCATTCGTTCGCGGCGATCTCGTCATCTAATGCACAGGAGCCTCCATTGTTGAACCATCGTATCGTTTCAGCTTTCGTCGCTGCCGTATTTCTCGCGGTGGGCGGCGTCACCGCTGTCGCGCAGGACAAGTCGATCATGGTCGCATCGACCACATCCACCCAGGATTCGGGCCTGTTCGACTACCTTCTGCCGCTGTTCAAAAGAAAGACTGGCATCGAAGTGAAGGTGATTGCGCAAGGTACCGGGCAGGCGCTCGACACGGCACGACGCGGCGATGCCGACGTCGTCTTCGTGCATGCCAAGGCGCAGGAATTGAAATTTCTCGAAGAGGGCTTTGGCGTGAAGCGCTACGACGTGATGTACAATGATTTCGTACTGGTCGGCCCCAAGGGCGATCCGGCCGGCGTCAAGGGGTCCAAGGACATCACCGCCGCCTTCGACGCAATCCGCGCCAAGCAGGCTCCGTTCGTTTCGCGCGGGGACAACTCCGGCACGCATATCGCGGAATTGAAGCTCTGGAAGGAAGCCGGCATCGATATCGATACGGCTAAGGGCGAGTGGTACCGCGATATCGGCCAAGGCATGGGCGCGGCGCTGAACACGGCCGGCGCGATGAACGCCTATGTCCTTTCGGACCGCGGCACGTGGCTTTCGTTCAAGAACCACGACGATCTGGAAATCGTCGTCGAGGGGGATAAGCGGCTGTTCAACCAATATGGCGTCATGCTGGTCAATCCGAAGAAATTTGCGACGGTGAAGGCGGATCTCGGCCAGACCTTCATCGACTATCTCGTTTCCGAGGATGGGCAGAAGGCAATCGCCGGCTACAAGATTGACGGTCAGCAACTGTTCTTCCCCGACGCCAAACACGACCCGTCCTGATCGGAGCGCCGCGCGAATCGCCCCATCGGGGCGGGAGGATCATCCCACCTGCCTCGGTGCAGGTTGCAATTCGGGGTGCAGACGGCCAATCATCGGGCATGAGCAGAATACAGCCTTCGAACGGCGTTCTGACCAGCCTCGAAGCGGCGCTCGCCGAACTGCTCGACGGATTGGTCGCGGTCGCTCCCATATCAGTGCCACTTGAGCAGGCGCGCGGTCGCATCGGCGCTGAGACGGCAGCGCTTGTTCATCCGCTGCCTGAGCGCAACAGGGCCGCCATCGATGGCTGGGCGCTGCGTTCGCTCGATATTGCCGGTGCCTCGCCCTATTCGCCAGTTCCTTTGATGAACGCCCCGGCGTGGGTCGAGGCCGGTGAAGCGCTTGCCGATGGCTGCGACTGCGTCTTGAAAGCCGATCTGGTCGAGTTGATAGGCCCAATCGCACAAGCCTTTACGGATGCGATTCCCGGCGAGGGCATCCGTCGAGCCGGAGAGGATATTGCCGCCGGCCGACCTGTCGTCATCGCCGGCCGCCAACTGTGCGCCGCTGATCTTCTGGCCGCTCGCGCCGCTGGGGCCAAGACGGTTGCCGTTCGTTCGCCAAATGTCCGCCTGATCGACGTGGCGGCGACCGATGGCAGTTCGCTGACGGCCGAGTTCATCACCGAACTGATGAAAGCCGCGGGCGCATGCGTTTCGGTCGAGATGGCCGCGCGCGACGCCCGATCCATCACCGAGACACTGAGCGTCCACCAATGCGACATGGTCGTCACCGTCGGCGGTACCGGCTTCGGTCGTTTCGATGCCACCGCCGAGGCCTTGTCGTTACGCGGTGCATTGATCGCACACGGCATTGCCCTTCGACCAGGCTGCACCGCGGCAATCGGAAAACTGGGAGCCGTTGCGATCATAGCGCTGCCCGGCGCGCCCGATCAGGCCTTCGCAGTCTATCACGCGCTGGTGCAGCCGATACTCGATCGTCTGACTGGCCTCACAGCTAGGCCCACCACCGCGCGGCCGCTGACGCGCAAGATATCCTCGGCTGTCGGTATTGCCGAGATCGTGCTGGTCCGACAGGAGCAATCCGGCTGGCTGCCGATTGGCGTCGGCGACCTGTCGCTGGACCATCTTCGTATGGCCGATGCCTGGCTTCTCATTGCGGGCGACAGCGAAGGCCATGCCGCGGGAATGCCGGTCGAAGCCTTTCTGCTGCGCATGAACTGAGATAGGTTCGCCAGCATGACCAGATCTCTTGAGACACAAGCTTCGCGCCCGAACCAAGGGGTTGGTCAAGATCAGTTCCTGACCATCTTGTCGCGCGAGGAAGCGATGGCCCGATTTGAAGCGGCGCTGTTTCCGCGCGACCTGCTCCAGGAAGAGTGCATGCTGGCCGACGCGCTAGGCCTGGCGCTCGCACGCGATATCGTGGCGCCTGTCGACGCGCCGCCGTTCGACCGGTCAAATGTCGATGGCTTTGCCGTGCGATCCGCGGACGTCGCGCCCGCGTCGGAAGCAGTCATCGTGCGCCTATCGTTGAATAAGGAAATCATCGCCTGCGGCGTGGCACCCGCGGAGAGCGTGGAGGTTGGTACCGCAACCTCAATCGCGACCGGTGGGCCGCTGCCGCGCGGCGCGGATGCTGTCGTGATGGTTGAACATACCCAGCCTGCGGGAGATGAGGCCATCGAGATTCGGCGCAGTGCTTCGCCTGGCCAATTCGTGTCTTACGCCGGATCGGACATCGCTTGCGGCGAGGTCTTGCTACGCACGGGGACACAGGTCGGCTCGCGGGAAATCGGCATGCTGGCCACTTGCGGCATTTCGCGCGTCACTGTTGCACACAAGCTTCGCGTTGCGGTCCTGTCGACCGGTGACGAACTCGTCCAGCCCGGCGAGCCTTTGCGCCCCGCCTCCGTCTACGACGCCAACGGCGCGGTCATCAGTGCGGCAATCGCGGAAAACGGTGGGGAACCCCTGTTTTTCGGCGCGATTGCGGACGACGAAGCTCGGCTCGAAAGGGCCATGCGTGATGCGCTTGAAGCTTCCGATATGCTGATCTTGTCTGGCGGCACTTCGAAAGGGGCTGGCGATCTCAGCCATCGCATCATCTCCCGCCTCGGTAAGCCGGGTATCATTGCGCATGGCGTAGCGCTGAAACCAGGCAAGCCGCTTTGCCTTGCAGTCTGCGACAACAAGCCCGTCGTTATCCTGCCAGGCTTCCCGACGTCGGCGATGTTTACCTTTCACGACATGATCGTCCCGGTGCTGCGTCGCATGGCCGGCCTGCCACCGAGAGCCGAGACGCAGGTGACGGCCAAAATTCCGCTGCGCATCAGTTCAGAGCTCGGTCGCACCGAATTCGTCATGGTTTCACTTGTCGAGGGGGAAAATGGCCTGGTCGCCTATCCGACGGGCAAAGGCTCAGGCGCGGTCACCTCATTTGCGCAGGCAGACGGGTTCGTGCGCATTGAAGCGCTGGCCGACCACATGCCTGCCGGCTCGTCGGTCGAGGTAACGTTATTTACACCGCATGTGCGGGTGCCTGATCTCGTCATCATAGGCAGTCATTGTACCGGGCTCGACTCGGTGTTGGCGCCGCTCGCGCGCGGGGGGCTGTCCGCCCGATCGCTTGCCGTCGGAAGTCTTGGCGGACTGGCGGCGGCTCGGCGCGGCGAATGCGACCTGGCGCCGATCCATCTGCTCGACGAAAAGACCCAGACCTACAACGCGACGTTTCTGAGCGAGGGGCTCGAACTCGTGCCCGGCTGGCGGCGCATGCAGGGCGTCATCTATCGGCCGGGCGATACGCGCTTCGAGGGCAAGTCCGTCGAAAATGCGCTTGCTGCGGCCCTTGCCGATCCGACCTGCCTGATGGTCAACCGCAATCAAGGTGCCGGGACCCGCATTCTGATCGACAATTTGCTCGGTCCTGCGCGCCCGGACGGTTACTGGAACCAGCCGCGCTCGCACAATGCCGTCGCGGCAGCGGTGGTGCAAAAGCGCGCCGATTGGGGCATCACTATCGAGCCCGTCGCCCGCGCTGCTGGCCTCGGTTTCATTGCGCTGACCGAAGAGCACTATGATTTTGTATTGGTCTCGACGCGCAAGTCGCGGCCTGCCGTGCAGGCATTCCTGGCCGCGTTGCAGTCACCCGCAGGCCGCGTTGCGATCGAAGAGGCGGGTTTCCGCCCGGCCTGAATCAACCAGCGCCAGTCGCTCTGCCTCGGAAAGATTTTGGTGCGTATTGGCGTTGAAAAGGGATCGACCAGCTTTATTGGCCACGTCACGGTGGCGACCTGATAGCGCTCCAAAGATCGATCTTGCGCAGGTCCTCGTCGACCAGCGCGTGGGCAACACAAGAACATTCAATGCACACTCACTGAACAAAACGAAGCTCGTTCACCCTCTGCCCCCATTGCGGAATCGGTTGGCCTAATCGTCAACCAGATCCGCCAGCATCTCAGCTTCGGCTATATCCTCCGGCGTATTCGCATTGAAGAACGGGTCTAAGGGCTCAATCGGCCAAGACACTTTGGCGAGCCGATACCGTTCGGTCCAGCGGTCGATTTTCCGTACGTCTTCTTCGACGAGCGCATACCGCAGTTCATGGCGTAACGCGACACTCCACAAACCGACCACAGGATGTGCCTGGTCGCCCGACACCGCTACCGCGAGTTGGGCGTTCTGCTCGACACGCGCACCCTGCAGCCGATGGACAAGGTCGCGCGGCAGAAACGGGCAATCCCCGGGAATGCTGATAATCCATTCTGCGTCGGCCCTGTTGGCGGCCACCCAGTCGAGTGCCGCAAGCACTCCCGCAAGAGGCCCGGGATATTCCGCCACTGTGTCGGGAATGACCGTCAATCCGAACGCGGCGAAGCGTTCGGGATCACCATTGGCGTTCAGGATCAGACTGTCGCACTGGGGTGCGAGCCGCTCGATCACGCGGCTGAGGATGGTGCGTCCGCCGATCTCACGCATCGGTTTGTCGCCGCCACCCAGGCGGCGCGCCAGACCGCCTGCGAGAACGACGCCGACAGTTGGGATGGTGTCACTCGTCATTGTCGCCGCCCTTGCGCCTGTGCCGCGAGGGCTCTTCGTCAACCAGCTCAAGATCCTGGTCGAACACGATCCTCTTTTCGCCGGAAAGCGCGGTGAACCGTTTGCCCCGCGCCCGTCCGACCAAGGTCAAGCCGACCTCCCGTGCAAGCGCCACTCCCCAGGCGGTGAAACCGGACCGCGAGACGAGTATGGGGATGCCCATGCGCACCGTCTTGATGGTCATTTCGGAAGTGAGTCGACCAGTAGTGTAGAGGATCTTGTCTGCCGGATCGACGTCGTTGCGGTACATCCAGCCAGCGATCTTGTCGACCGCGTTATGACGGCCGACATCCTCCATGTAACAGATTGGGGTTCCTTCCCTGCAAAGCACGCAGCCGTGGATCGCGCCGGCCTCAAGGTAAAGCGAGGGCGTGGTGTTGATGCTACGGGTCATCTGATAGAGCCAGGAGGTCCGCAGTTCAGCTGCGGGCAGGTCAATTTCTTCGAGCGCTTCCATGAGATCGCCAAAGGCCGTGCCTTGCGCGCAGCCAGAGGTCAGCGTTCTCTTTTTCAGCTTCTGCTCGTAATTGGTGTTACGCTCGGTGCGCACGACAACGACCTGAAGGTCATCATCGTAGTCGACCTCCGTGACAACGTCGTCGGGCTTGAGCATGTTCTGGTTGAGCAGGTAGCCGAGAGCCAGATATTCGGGATAGTCGTTGATCGTCATCATGGTGACGATTTCCTGTGCATTGAGATAAAGCGTAAGCGCCCTCTCGGCAGGAACATTGATTTCGACAACCGCGCCAGTGTGATCGATGCCGCTCACCCTCTCGGTAAGGCGCGGCGCGGCCGGATCCGGCATAACGACAGCCAATTTGGGACTCACTTTGACAGGATGCATTGTGTTCTCGCAATCATTGGCGAACGGGCTGCGTGCTGAGGTCAAACTGAAAATGCTCGCCCGCTGGTCTCTGATGATATAGGCCGACCCTCGGAATGCTGCTCAATTTTTTGCGCTGGTAGAACAGTACAGTTGTAAAATGGCACAACTTTCGGACGATTGCTTCGCGTTTGGCGGCCCGCTGATGCCCGTCAACGACACGCTCGCGCTCCTCGCATCGCGCCTTGCTCCACTGAACGGGCAAGAAATCGTGCCGCTTGGCACAGCCGACGGGCGTATTCTTGCGCGCGACCTGGTGGCGCCACTGCCGCTTCCGCCCTTCACCAATTCGGCAGTCGACGGCTATGCCATTCGTGGTGCCGATATCCCGGTCATGGCCGGCAAAACCTTTCCGGTTACCGACTATGTTCAGGCTGGCATGGCTGCACGTCAGGCCATTGAGCCCGGTCAAGCCATTCGCATCTTCACTGGCGCGCTGATGCCGGACGGCGCCGACACAGTGTTCATGCAGGAGGACGTCGTTGTTGACAACGCGGGGGATGCGATCCTGCCGCCCGGTCTCAGGCAGGGTTCAAATGTGCGCCCCGCCGGTGAGGATATTCCCCTGGGAAAAAATGTGCTGAAGGCAGGTCACCGGCTTCGTCCCCAGGATGTTGCCTTGATTGCGGCATTGGGCATGACCGAGGTCGAGGTGGCCAGGCGCGTAAAGGTGGCTATTTTCTCGACTGGAAATGAAATTGTTGCCCCTGGTTCGGCACGCGGAGAGGCCCAGCTTTTCGATTCCAACCGCTTCATGTTGTCGGCCATGGCTTCGCGTCTTGGCTGCCTCGTCACCGACCTTGGCATTCTCGGTGACGACCGCGCCGCAATCGCCGAGGTCCTGAAGGCGGCGGCCTCGACGCATGATCTCATCCTGACCTCGGGCGGCGTTTCCACAGGAGAGGCCGACCATGTCAAGGCGAGTGTCGAGAGCGTCGGCACGCTTGTCTTCTGGCGCGTGGCCATCAAGCCCGGCCGCCCCGTCGCAATGGGAGTTATCCAGGGCATACCGTTCATCGGCCTCCCGGGAAATCCGGTTGCAAGCTTCGTCACGTTCGCGCTGATCGCTCGGCCTGCCATCATGGCGCTGGCAGGATCACCATCGGTACCAGTGTTTCCGATCCCCGTGCGAGCAGCGTTTTCGTATCGAAAGAAGGCGGGCCGACGCGAATATGTCCGCGTCAATCTGCGCCATGGCAAAGCCGGCTTGCCTGAAGCGACCAAGTTCCCGCGAGAGGGTGCCGGCCTGCTTTCATCGCTTGTCGACACGGATGGCCTGGTCGAACTTCGCGAGGAAACCACCGAAATCAAGGTCGGCGACACAGTGGAGTACATTTCCTATTCGAGCCTGATCTGACACCAGGAATTCAGCGCATTGGCAAAGCACGCCGACCCTCATGGCAGCGGCTGTGCCCCATACCATGCGCCACCTTGGCCAATTGACGGTAACTGTGGTCCTTGCCACGGTGCCGAGATGAACACGATGAAGCTTGATCTGTCGGGCCTGAAATGCCCCTTGCCAGCGCTGAAGACGCGCAAGGCACTTACTTTCATCGAACAGGGCGACAGGCTGGAAGTACATTGCACCGATCCGCTGTCCGCCATCGACATTCCCAACCTTCTGAACGAAACGGGAGATCGCCTCGAAAGCACTGATCGAGACGAGAATGGCAATGTCTTTCTGATCATAAAGACGAGCGCTCCGGTGGTCAAGCGTAAGCGCCCGTGAATGGCACGGCACTTCCGGTTCTCTGGGTTGCCGGGGCAAGCCGAGATGATCAACCTGTTGCGCGATATTGAGACTGCGGACGCGACTTGCGGCGCGCTTTTCCAATCAACTGTCGCATTTATTCTCGCATTGAACGGCCAGTACGCTAAGTTCAAACTAGGTAGCTGTGCCTGACAGCGGTCGCTGCCTGGGACGATTCGACGGAAGGGAATGTGCATGACGATGCAATCTCGGCGCCCTCGCGATCGAGGACCTAAGGGGCGTGCTCTTGACGACACCGCACTCCGGGAGGTCCAAGATTTGCTTCTGGGCCGTGAGCGTCGCCGCGATCTCCTGATCGAATTTCTGCATCTGATCCAGGACAGGTACGGGTGTCTGTCGGCGCAGCACCTTCGGGCGCTGGCCGAGGATATGCGTCTGTCCCAGGCCGAAATCTATGAAGTCGCCTCGTTCTACGATCATTTCGATATCGTGAAGGAGGGTGAGACTCCGCCAGCTCCGCTGACGATCCGGGTATGCGACTCGATCAGTTGCATGCTGGCTGGCGCGGAAGACCTTCTCGACGGTCTCAATGCGCAGGTCGATCCGACCGCTATCCGCGTCGTACGTGCGCCCTGCATGGGCCGTTGCGCTTCGGCTCCTGCCGCTCGGATCGGCGACCGCGAGGTCGACCATGCCACAGCCGAGCAACTATCGGAGATGGCTCGTCTCGGTGACACCAAAGTCGTGGTACCGGATTTCACGGGCTTAGAGGCCTATCGAGCGGCCGGCGGTTACCAACTTCTGCAGAAGGTGCGCGACGGAGAGCTTACTACTGGGGCAATCATCGCTATCATGCAGGGCGCCAGCCTCAGGGGACTCGGCGGAGCCGGGTTCCCGGCGGGCAAGAAGTGGGAGTTCGTGCGTTCCTACAAAGGCCCTCGCCTAATGTCGATCAATGGCGACGAGGGCGAGCCAGGCACGTTCAAGGATCGTGTCTACCTCGAACGCGATCCGCATCGCACGCTCGAAGGCGCGCTGATCGCAGCCCATGCGGTGGAAGCCGGGCGGATTTATTTCTACATGCGCGACGAGTATCCGGCGGTGCTTCAAATCCTGAAATCCGAAATCGCGGCGCTGGAACTCGCTGGTATCGCCGCGCCTGGCTTCATAGAACTTCGGCGCGGTGCGGGCGCCTATATCTGCGGCGAGGAAAGCGCGATGCTTGAGAGCATCGAGGGCAAGCGCGGCCTGCCGCGCCACCGCCCGCCCTATATCGCCGAGGTAGGCCTGTTCGGCCGCCCGACCCTCAACCACAATGTCGAGACTCTTTGGTGGATTCGCGACATCGTGGAAAAAGGTGCGGAATGGTTTGCTGGACTGGGCAAGCATGGTCACCCGGGGGCGCGCTCATGGTCCGTCTCGGGTCGAGTGAAAAACCCCGGTGTCAAACTGGCACCAGCTGGCATCACCGTGCGCGAACTGATCGAACACTATTGCGACGGCATGCAGGACGGCCATTCTTTCAAGGCTTATCTGCCAGGCGGAGCTTCGGGTGGTATCCTGCCAGCGTCGATGGGCGACATCCCCCTCGATTTCGGGGGAGAACTTGCCAAGCAGGGCGCATTTGTCGGCTCCCACGCCGTGGTTGTGTTCTCGGATCAAGATAGCGCCAAAGCCGCGACCGTGAACCTGCTCAAGTTCTTCAGGCATGAAAGCTGCGGCCAGTGCACGCCATGCCGAGAGGGGACCGGGAAAATGGTTCAGCTCTTGGAGACGGACGGTCCTCTGGACGAAACCGGACTGCGCGACCTGGAGATGGTGATGCGCGATTCCTCGATCTGCGGCCTAGGTCAGGCGGCGCCGAACCCGGTCGACCATTTGCTGAAGCATTTTCGCGAGGATATTTGAAATGGCTGGTCCCGTCGAATTCACACTGGACGGTAAGTCGGTCACGGCAACCGAAGGCGAGACCATCTGGCAGGTGGCCAAGCGCGAAGGCACCGCCATTCCGAATCTCTGCCATGTCGATCTGCCGGGTTACCGGGCTGACGGCAATTGCCGGGCATGCATGGTCGATATCGAGGGCGAGCGGGTGCTGGCGGCATCGTGCATTCGCAAGCCGACCACCGGAATGATCGTAAAGACCGACACCGAACGGGCCGAGAAGTCGCGAGCAATGGTTTTCGAGCTGCTTGCCAGCAACATGCGGCCAGCGGCTGACGGTCCAGACAACCAGTCGAAATTC
The DNA here is from genome assembly GCF_015500075.1 of Mesorhizobium sp. INR15. Lineage (NCBI taxonomy): Bacteria > Pseudomonadati > Pseudomonadota > Alphaproteobacteria > Hyphomicrobiales > Phyllobacteriaceae > Mesorhizobium > Mesorhizobium sp. INR15. The sequence continues at coordinate 245,918 of NZ_CP045499.1, forward strand.
TGGCAGTGGGCCGGATCGATGGGCATTGCTGGAAGCCAACGCTTCAGTTCCAAGTTTCACGATGCCGACGTAGCCGAATTCGACATTTCCAACCCTGCGATCGCCGTCAATATGGATGCCTGTATTGCGTGCGGCGCCTGCGTTCGTGCGTGCCGTGAGGTTCAGGTCAACGACGTCATCGGCATGGCCGATCGCGGCGGACATACCGTTCCCGTTTTCGATATGCACGATCCCATGGGGCTCTCAACCTGCGTGACCTGCGGCGAATGCGTACAGGCATGCCCGACGGGTGCGCTCTACGAAAAGACCTTGATGGGCAAGTCCGGCAAGACGCGCACTGTCCAGGAGTTCGACAAGGTTGTAGACACGCTCTGTCCATTCTGTGGCGTCGGCTGCCAGACCAGCGTGGCCGTGAAGGACAACCGAATCGTCCAGGTTGACGGCCGCAATGGCCCGGCAAATGAGAATCGGCTCTGCGTCAAAGGGCGCTTCGGCTTCGACTATGCGATGTCACCGGATCGCCTGACCAGGCCGCTTATCCGTCGCGACGATGCCCCGAAATTCGGTGAGGCGGATTTGCGTTATGTCGATCCGCTGACGGTATTCCGCGAAGCCACATGGGAAGAGGCGATGGAGCGCGCGGCCTCAGGTTTCAAGACTATCCTCAAGGATCACGGCGGTCCCGCGCTCGCTGGCTTTGGTTCGGCCAAGGGCTCGAATGAAGAAGCGTATTTGTTTCAGAAGTTCGTCCGGCAAGGTTTCGGTACAAACAATGTCGATCACTGTACCCGACTTTGTCACGCATCTTCCGTCGCTGCCTTGATGGAAGGTGTTGGCTCCGGTGCCGTGTCGGCGCCGTTCATGGATGCGATGAAGGCCGAATGCGCCATCATCATCGGCGCACGACCGACGACAAACCATCCTGTCGCGGCCACCTATTTCAAGCAAGCCGTCAAGCGCGGTTTGAAATTGATCATCATGGACCCGCGTGGCCAGGACCTGATGCGCCATGCCACGCATTCTCTGCGCTTCAAGGCGGGCAGCGATGTCGCCATGCTGAACTCGCTGATCCACGTCATCATCGAAGAGAAGCTGTACGACGAGCAGTACATCCAGGCCAATGTCAGCGGCTTCGAGGCACTGAAACTCAAGGTCAGGGATTTCTCACCAGAGGCCATGGCTGAGGTTTGCGGAATTGACGCAAGTGTGTTGCGAGACGTCGCGCGCATATACGCGCGGGCCGAGCGCTCGATGATTTTCTGGGGCATGGGCATTTCGCAGCATACGCACGGCACAGATAACTCACGCTGCCTGATCGCGCTCGCGCTGATCACAGGACATATCGGCCGTCCCGGTACCGGCCTCCACCCTCTACGTGGGCAAAACAACGTGCAGGGCGCTTCGGATGCGGGGCTGATCCCAATGTACTACCCCGACTACAAGTCGGTCGAGAACATCGACATTCGCTCGCAGTACGAAAATTTCTGGGGCCAGACGCTCGATCCGAAGCGCGGGTTGACGGTGGTCGAGATCATCGACGCCATCCATGCCGACGAAATCAAGGGTATGTACATCATGGGCGAAAACCCGGCGATGTCGGACCCCGACCAGACCCATGCGCGCGCGGCACTTGCCAAGCTGGATCATCTGGTCGTGCAGGACATTTTCCTGACCGAGACCGCCTGGCATGCCGATGTCGTGCTGCCTGCATCCGCCCATGCCGAAAAATTCGGGACCTACACCAACACCAACAGGCAGGTGCAGATCGGCCGTCCCGCACTTGAGCTTCCTGGCGACGCGCGCCAGGATCTCGACCTGATCATCGATCTCGCCAACCGCATGGATCTTGGCTGGAGATACAATGACGTATCCGACGTCTATGCCGAAATGACGCGGGTCATGCCGTCGCTGAAACACATTTCTTGGGAACGGATCGAGCGCGAGGGCTCGGTGGTATATCCTGCTGATGGCCCAGATGTGCCAGGCAATGAAGTCATCTTCTCGTCGCGCTTCCCGACCAGCGATGGTCGGGGCCGCATCGTGCCGACTGACCTTCTCCCGCCCGACGAAGTGCCGGATGAGGACTATCCGCTGGTGCTAACGACCGGCCGCATGCTGGAACATTGGCACACCGGCGCCATGACTCGGCGCGCCGGCGTGCTCGATGCAATCGAGCCGCAAGGCATCGCGGCGATGAACCCCTACGAGATCAAACGGCGCGATTTGTCGGTGGGTGATGTTATCCAGGTCGAAACCAGGCGTGGAACCATCGAGGCGATTTTGAGGGCTGACCGCGAGGTGGCGGACGGAATGATTTTCATCCCTTTCTGTTTCAACGAAAGCCCGGCAAACAAGCTGACCAACCCGATGCTTGATCCTTACGGCAAAATACCGGAGTTCAAATATTGCGCCGCTCGCGTCGCGCAGAAGGCTCATGCGGAGGCAGCCGAGTAATCGAACTCAGTTTGCCGACATCATCCATCAACGAGCGACGGCTTGGAACATACGAGCGCCCCGTTATTGGCGCTCGTGTGTCCATTGCTTTTCGTGAAGCTTCTCATGACGGCTATGACAGGTCTCGATGATGGCGGACCAGATTACGAAAATGCACGGTTGCCCGCGCCGATAGGGAAGACAGTGCGTGACGACTATCTGCGGCAATGCTGCCGACCGCGGACGGCGTTGCTACCGTGGCGACGTTCGAGCAACAGGACGCTTCTTGCACAGTCGAATTGCCTGGTAGTTCGTCCGGCCGGCGCCTCGGCAGCAGGGGTCGCGAGACTGCGAAGCTCATCCGGTTCGATACCACGCCGGGTTCTGATTCGTGATTCATGGGACCGGGCGCAATCTTGCGGGCTCAGCGTCCTTGCGAGAGCGCGACCGGCTGAAAGCCGAAATTTTGCAGCAGCTTCTGTCCCGCCGCCGAGATAATAAACAACGCGAAGGCCATCCCAGCCAGCGAACAGTCCTTCAGTGCGGCCAAGCCATATTCCGGAACGACATTTAGATTTGCCGGAATCTTGACGATCTTGACCCCCTGTGTAGCCTCCGCCAGCCCTTTCAAGCCGGTGCGATAGCCGAGAAACACATGCACCGTTCCAGCCGCCAACGCCGCCACAATCGGGTCATAGCGTCCCGCCGCGTTTGCCATATCAGAGCCTCCGACCAGGTGCTGGGCCTTGGCGTCCAGGATGGCGAAACTGCCGTGTCTGAGTTTTTCCGCTCGTCGGAAGATTGCCCAGGCATAGTCGCCCGAGGCATCCTTTGACGGTGTCGAGGTGGCGATGCCGATGATAGGGTCAAGTAGCCGGTCGATGAAATTCACCGACGTGAATCCGGCATCGCGGTGCACGACTGCGGCCATGGTGTTGCGGGCAAAGACCACAGGTGGCAAGGCCAGACCTTGTTCGGCAAGACGAGCCGAATGAGCGACGTTGGCGGACAGGAAGATATCTGGCCGCTCGCCCGCTTCAATGCGCTCCCGGAGCAGGCCGGCGGGGCCATGCCGCGTTTCAATTTGAACCCCGGTCATTTCAGAGAAGGCGGAAATCAAAAACGGAAGGACATACCTCAAGCTTCCCGCAGCGTAAATCAGTATCGTTGAGGGAGGTGCGGCGGATCTCATTGGTATGCACACTCCCAAAGCGATTCCTCATGGGGCACCGCCCTTCGATTTGATTCAGCATCCACACTAACGCGCCATGCGCAGTCCGTCTTCATCGAGTAAGACACAGTCGGCAGAATCGAAGCCAATTTCGATTTTCTCGCCTTCACGCACCGCTGTGCCATTGATCTGGGTGTTGACACGGATTTTCGTGATGCCGCCGATATCGATCTCATAGATGGCGCTACCGCCCAAATATGGTCGATGCCGAGCGTCCATTCAAGATACTGGCCAGGCTGGGGAGCATGAGGATTTGTGGGGCATGGTTAAACGAAGTATGCCGTCCCCGTTGAATTTCGATGGGATCGGCGGGTGTGAAGAGCGCAAAACGGGCAGCAAGGAAAACTGTCGGAAAGGCGGCAGCCTCGGAGGATGAGGTTTTCATCCTGCAGTTCCGCGTCTGGCTAAATAACGTGAACCCGATGGTGTGGCGTCGGGTTCAGGTTGCCTCGACGACGACGCTGCGCGAATTTCATGGCGTCCTTCAGGTCGTGATGGGATGGGAGGGCATCCACCTTTACCAATTCATCATTCACACGGCGCGGTACGGCTCGTGGGAGACGGGTGCCCGTTCCCCGACCATGACGCTTGGCGAATTGAAGCTGCGCAAAGGCAGCCGGTTCCTGTACGAATACGACCTCAACATTCCCTGGAAGCACGAGATCCGGCTGGAGGAGCGCCAGCCAGTCAAACCTGGCGCTCACTATCCGGCATGCAAGGGAGGAGACGGCGACTGCCCGAAGGAAGACTGCGGTGGGCCGGAAGCCTGGATGTGGCGGCAGGACAACGCCTTCGGCTACGAGACAATGAACGACCTGGAGATCACGACGGATTTTCTGCGGGAAGTCGCCGAAACGAAATCCCTTGCCGTGCTGGACGATCCAGACCACGCCGAGGAACTTCGCGCCTCGCTGGGGAGGCTGAAGGAGCGCGCAAGCTGGCTGGGAGACCGCTTCGAACGCCGGAAAACGAATGAATGCCTGCAACAGGGTGAACATCTCAACCTTATGCATCAGCAGATGTGAGGGTTCTGGCGTCTCGATCTTTCGAAAGCAGGTCGACCGCCAGGGGGCCACATCATCACCGCGATCGGGCTGGATCTCCGTAAGCAACGCTCGTGCGGCCGGATCCGCAACCCTGATCGAATTTCCGGCGCAGGAGCACGGCGGTAACCCGTATTCGATATCACTGTTTCCAGCACGGCCGAAGAGCGCAAACGGATGTTTTGCAGGCATCAGGTTTTCCACTTCGGCCATTCTGGAAAACTCGATCTTGGAGTGATGACATGCGGGCGCGACTGGTATTGCAGATGATGGACGACAACGGCGTGCCGCTCGCAACCGAAACGGTCGCCTATCTGGTGAAAGAGACGAAAGGGGCTGAGGACCTCGGTCTGTCGCTATCTGAGGCGAAGACCCTTCTGGCGAAGCTGCAGCAGGCGCTGGTGGAGACGCAGGTGGAATTGTGGCTCCAGGAAAACCGCGATCTTGATGGTCGCCGCCTGCGCAGCAAGGGAAGTTATCCCGTCACTTTCCACACTCTGTTCGGCGACGTGCGGCTGAAGAGCCCGCGCTATTACCTGCCCCCGATGGCCACAGGAAACGGCCCCACAACAATCTCACCTCTACGGAAACTGATCCCCGACCATATCGCGCCCGAACGCCTCTATCTGGAGACCCGATGGGCCTCGCTCGTGCCCTATGCTGCCGCAGCCGAATTGCTGGCCGACGTTCTGCCGATCACTTGCGGCGCCAATGCCACGACGGTTCGGCAGCATGCGTTGCGCTCGGCCCGCCGTATCGAGCGGGAGCTGACGGAAGAAAGAGTCTCCTTCATGCAGGATGCTTGCCCGCGCGACTGGATGAACCTCCCCATTCCGGATGGCCGCATCGTCATAGGTCTGGATGGCGGATACATCCGCGACCGCAAAGACCGGAAGAAGAACTTCGAGCTGATCGTCGGCCGCTCGCTGCCCGAAGACGGTGATCCACGCTACATTGGTTTCGTCCACGGCTACGACCGTAAGCCGCAGCGGCGCATCCTCGATCATCTCAAAAAGCAGGGCGTGCAGGCGAATCAGGATATTACTTTCATCACAGATGGCGGCGACGAGGTCCGATCGCTCGCCGAGATGATCGCGCCGGCCAGTGAGCACGTCCTCGACTGGTTCCATATCACCATGCGCATCACGGTCCTTCGCCAGTTCGCGCAGGGACTCGAAAATCACGACGAGCAGGCCGGACAAGACATGCTTGAAGCTCTACGCAAGATCAAATGGTATCTCTGGCACGGAAATACGTACCGGGCCCGCGACGAAATCGCCGACTTGCAATTCGATGCGGAAGGCATCGACACAGACTATCCGAATATGCGCAAGTTCCTGACCGCTATCGGTGAGTTCCAGGTCTACATCGCCTCCAACAGTACGAGCCTGATCAATTATGGCGAGCGCTACCGGTCCGGCGAACGCATCTCCTCGGCTTTCGTCGAGGCGACCGTCAATGCCGTTATCTCCAAGCGGTTCGCCAAGAAACAGCAGATGCAATGGAGCAAAGTCGGCGCGCATCTCTTGCTGCAAACCCGCACCCAAACCCTTGACGGCTCCCTGCACTCGACCTTCCGGCAATGGTATCCAGGCATGGTCAACGACAGTCAGGAGCACAGAGTAATAGCCAGTGCCGCATGACCGCCCCACAAATCCTTATGCTCCCCTACAAGGGCGGCATTCGGTTCCACCCCTCGGTCAATCTGGGGATCATCAAGTTTCTCGGCTTCGAACAGACGTTCAAGAACGCCCTGACAGGATTGCCGATCGGCGGCGGAAAGGGCGGCGCCGACTTCAATCCACGCGACAAGTCCGACGGCGAGATCATGCGTTTCTGCCAGTCTTTCATGACCGAACTTCATCGTCACATCGGCGAATACATCGATGTTCCCGCCGGCGACATTGGCGTTGGAGGTCGCGAGATTGGCTACATGTTCGGTCAGTACAAGCGGCTGACAAACCGCTACGAGGCGGGGGTACTAACGGGCAAGGGCCTGGCCTACGGCGGCTCCCGCGCCCGCAAGGAAGCCACCGGATATGGTGCGGTCTATTTCCTGGAGCGAATGCTGGCCACGAAGGACGAAGGCTTGGAAGGCAAGCGGGCGGTCGTCTCCGGTTCCGGAAACGTTGCCATCTACGCAATGGAGAAGCTCATCGCCTGTGGCGCCACCGTCGTGGCATGCTCGGATTCCAGCGGCTATATGGTCGATGAGAGCGGCATCGATCTCGGTCTGGTCAAGGCAATCAAGGAAGTCGGGCGCGAGCGCATTTCCGAGTATTCACGCCTCAAGGGAAGCGGTGCGCGTTACATCGACAAGGGCTCGATCTGGGACGTTCCCTGCGAGGTCGCAATCCCGTCAGCCACGCAAAACGAGCTCGACGGCAAGGATGCGCGCACTCTTGTGAAGAACGGCCTGATGGCACTCAGTGAAGGCGCCAACATGCCATGCACACCCGAGGCAGTCCAGATATTCCAGGCCGCAAATGTGCTTTTTGCTCCGGGCAAGGCCGCGAATGCAGGCGGCGTCGCTACGTCGGCTTTGGAGATGCAGCAGAACGCGTCCCGTGACAGCTGGTCGTTCGAGCGGACCGAGGAACGGCTTGCCGAAATCATGCGCGATATCCACGACACCTGCGCCCGCACGGCGGAAGAGTATGGCGCGCCCGGTAATTATGTCCTTGGTGCCAACATCGCTGGATTTGTGCGGGTGGCGGAAGCGATGCGGGCGCTAGGAGTTATCTGATCGGGTGGTGGCTGCAGGCAGCGTGACGCATGAACCTCGCCTGCTGCGGCTCGCCATGCCTGCGGCAAAGAGCGCCTTTCATTCGGCCAGGGCCGCAACTCTCGACTTTGCGAAATTTACTTCTGCGACACCAACGATGGAATATTCATCGAATGTCCCAGCGGCATAATGTCTTTCTGTATTTGTTATTATTGCATGATAGTAATATTTCGCCTATATTGCTATCATGATGTTTAGGTTCCGACAGAGAAAATACCTGCTTCGCGCAGGTTTGCTGGCGACCCGCTCGTAGCCCCGAGCGGGAACGGCGCTCGCGCCTTCCGCGACTCGGGGCTCACCCATCACACCCGGCCCGGCCCATCGCACTGTTCGTTCGAGCGACAGCCTTCGATCGCGCTGACAGCGCCACTAGATCCCGGTTGCGGACGGTCTTCGACCGAGCCGTACCGCGCGGCCAGAGTTTGTAGCCGCTTCCGCATCACCTCATTTTCATGGAGGACGTCATGTCCAATCAAGAGGACAAACAAAACCCCATCACTCCAGCGCTTGGATGGAATGGAGGTCGGATTTTTGCGTCTATAGCCCGCCATATTTTGGTCGGCCTGCGGCGATGGCAGCGCGAGAGGGCGATTTCCGAGCTTCGGCGACTTGACGACAGAATGCTCAACGACATCGGAATCTGTCGAAACGATATCCCGCGGGTCGTCGACGGCCTGTTTTCGCGGCCCAGCAAAGCCTCAACCCCGTCAGAACCCACCGTTATGAAAATTCGCGACGATTTCGTTCAACTACGGGAAGCCGCGTGAGTAGCACGAGACTGGTCCCCCAGTCGTGCCCGCGCGACCGAACTAGAAGCAGATGAAAGGAGTAAGACATGAATTCGTCGCCATATATTTGGGATCCACATTTGTCGGGTTCCATGACCTCCAAACCTTGGATCCCCAATCGGCAGACACCTGTTCGATATGATCCCTGTATCGCCAGATGGGCGGACGATGGAGGCCAGATGTACGATCGCTCGCATGCCTATAACGCGGGCTACCTCGCGCCTATGCGGTCTGCTCCGTGGACAATTGGTAACGGCGCTGATCCCGCACTCTCAGGACCTTGGAGACATGCAGTGGACGATACGATGACGAGGGCTTTTATCGCGATAAGCTTACTGGCGCTGATGATCATCGCGTTCGCGGTGCTCTGACGGTGTCCGGTGAAGCGACGCACTATGGAGGGCGGCAAAGAAGCCGCTTCACCCCTATTAGTTTGCGTCGAGGGGCGGCCGCATGTGGATGCGGCCGCCCCTGCTGTGCAGTCTAACGCCGTTTGCCTGGCAGGGCCGACTTGACGGCAAGATCGGAAATAGACCCTGCCTGAGACGGTTTCTCCTTGATCTGCTTAGGTTTTCGTATTTCTCGATTTCCCTTTTTCTGGGCCATTCGTTTTCCTTCCAAGGACAAAACTTCTGGTGCGCGTCGAATGCGCGCCCGTGCCAGAAGCTTCAATTATTTGAGGGTGGTAAGGAATATCCCTGGTCAGGCGCCTTGCGAAGGCCAAACCAGGGCTAATGGCGCGCTTGAGGCCGCTTTCGGAAGGCAGGCCGATGATGAAGTTTCTTATTCACGGAAGTGAAAATCGCCATCTCAACAGGAATGTCAAACACATATAAGTATAATTTAAATACATGCCAGCGACATAGCGTCACCTTGAAGATTTTTATCATTTTTGATAAGCTCATGGAATGGTTATGAAGACTTTCATCAGGATCTCGAGGCTCGTCGGGAAGGGGCGCATTTCAGCTCCCGGGCAGAGACTCACACCCTGAACTCCGCACCTTAACTGCTCCGGGAGATCAAAGACCCGCGGTTCTTTCCTAGCGGTGCCTTTTGCACCGTCCTGATGGAGCTTCAAATGTTGTCTTCGCGCACGACGAGGCGAATATGCCTCACCTGCAATTCCTCCCTTACCAGGTCCTCATTGATATGCGTCGGCTGCGGTCAATCGACCCTTCCCAAGATCGCAATGCCGTGGACGTTTCCGTCCAGGCGTCATCCGTCCGGCTCATTCCGAAGCGGGGTGCCACTATGAGGCGCCCTCAAATACCAGGTCACGTAGCCACAAATGGGCCGGATCAGCTTGGCTGCGTTCGTGCCAGATAAGGCGATAGTCAAATGTTGGCACAACCAATGGCAACGGAAACAAGTGCAGCCCGACGGACCTTGCGAGTGCCGTCGCGCTGCGCGATGGAAGCGTAAGGATCAGGTCGGTGATTGCGATCACGTTGGCCGCTGTCGCAAAGTACGGAAGCCACAAACCTATATGGCGGCTTAAGCCGAGTTGTTGCAAAGCGTCATCAACTACACCGGTTCGCCCGCCAAGAATACTGACCAAAGCGTGCGGGGATCCCAGAAACTCATCCAAACTCACATCGACCTTGCCTGCCAGCCGGTGCGAGGGGCCAACCAGGCAGGAGTAGCCTTCTGTATAAAGTGTTCGCGTGCGTAAAGGCAGCGGCACCGGATCATCACTGAACAGCACCATATCCGTCCGCCCTTCGGCTAAATGCCTGAACACATCGCCAGAGAATGGAAGCACTTCCAGTGAAATTCCGGGGGCTTCTTTGGTTAGTCGCGGCATCAGGCTTGGGAGAATGGCAAGCGCACCATAGTCGGTCGTTGAAAGGCGAAATACCCCTTCCGCCTCTTTCGGATCAAACTGCTTCGGCGACAAGAGCGCCTCTATGCTTGCGATGGTTTGCGTCAGTTGTCCGCGCAATGCCAATGCGCGGTCGGTCAGGATCATTCCTCCAGGGGCTTTGACCAACAACGGATCCCCCAACACGCGCCTGAGCCGCGCAAGTACCCGGCTTACACCGGGTTGGCTTTTGTTCAAATGCTCGGCGGTGCGGGTGGTGTTGCGGGTCTCATACAGGGACTGAAGGACGCGTAGGTCGTCCAGTTCAACATCCAGATAATTCGTTTTCTGCATAACGGCAATTCACTCAATTTATTTCCAACATTACCACGCTTCGTTCACGTTGCAAGAAATCCCACTCAAATGAGGCAAGCTATGATCTTGAACACCCTGCGTATGAGCGCGTTGGCGCTGACCATAACAATGGCGGCGGTCGCAACACCCTCACTCGCCCAGACCACCAACACTCAAACGATCAAGCTCTTCTACGACGCGATCAGCCAGGACAAACCCGATCTCCTGGACAAGGTGCTTGCCAAAAACTGGGAAGACGTCCCGCCAAACCCCGGTCAAGGCCTTGGCCGCGACGCGATGAAACCTGTGATCGACGGGTTTCATAAGACCTTCGCCGATATGCATGTCGTCAACGACCAGATCATCGACGCTGGGAAATTTGTGATCGTCCGGTCGACCATCTCCGGCACGCAGGTTGGCCCGTTTGCCGGTTTCAAGGCGAAAAATCAGCCTTTCAAGGTCATGGCCGTCGATATCCATGAGTTTGAGGATGGAAAGGTAGTCAGGACCTGGCATGTCGAAGACTGGTTAGGTGGCTTGTTCCAGATGGGCGCGTTCCAGTGACACACGACAGCGGTGCGTCGATCTTGGCGGCTCGCATAGGCTTCCCACATTTTCAGAGAACGCTATGACAGACCCCAAACTTACTACACAAAGCCCGCCTTTGTCTGGCGGCGCAGCTCAAGCGATCTTGCCTACGCAAGACTGGGGCGCCAAGCAACGGATCGATGTCGGACCCTACACGGTGGCACGCGTCGAATTCAGAAGTGGCGGGGAACAGATTATTGGTAACCTGTTCCAGCCTGCCGGATCGGTCACCGGCCCCAGAGTCGTGATCCTTGGCCCTATCGGCACGGTCAAGGAACAAGCTCCGATCCAATATGCCACGCGACTGGCGCGCGCTGGCATCACGACGCTGATCTTTGATCCACGCGGGACGGGGGAAAGCAGCGGCCAGCCGCGTCGTTGGGAAAGTGGCGTCCGAAAGACGGAAGACCTGCTAGCGGCACTGGACTTTTTGGCGGAGTGGCCGGGCATTGACCCTGCAAGGCTACATATTCTTGGGGTCTGTCAGGGCGCAAACTGGGCGATTGCAGCGGCGCTGAAGGCAGCACGGCTGCACAGTATTGCCCTTGTAGCGGGTCATTATCTGACCCCTGAAGTCTGTCGCATGTATTACGGGAATGACGCGGCGGTCGCAGCAAGAGTAGCAAATGGCCAAGCTGCTGCGGCCGCGTTTGCGGCCGACGGTTCAGTGGAGTACGTGCCAATCGTCAACGAAGATGCAAACCAGCAATCACCTAACGTGATCCTGAATTTCGAGGCCGCGCGCCTTTACTATCACCCCTGGGGGGGCCGGAATATGTTCCTCGGCCATCGCGGCCTTTGGGAAAACCGAATTGCCGCGATGAGCGAGGCAGAACTTTGGACCACTCGGACGGACATTGCCGTAACCAAGTTGACCACGCCGACCCTCATGGTCCACGCCGATCGCGCAGCTAGCGGGCCGAAAGTGCCGCGCGATCTCTTCGCAGCGATTCCTGCGGTGCAAAAGCAATTGTTATGGCTCGGAACGCAAACGCAATTCCAGTTCTACGAAGACCCGATCACAATTGATGCCGCGACCAAGTGGGTTTCGGACTATTTTCTGAAACCCACATGATCACGGATCCCTTTGCCGCGATCCAAGCGGCCACGCGCACCCACCGCCGCGACCATGCCTGCAAAGCCTATACGTTCGAAGATGGACGCGCGCTTACTCACGTGGCTATCGCTTCTGGGGCAAGCCGGATACTGGAGCTTGGGACCGCCCTAGGTTACACAGCCTGCTGCCTTGCTTCGGCGCGCCCCGACGCGCATGTCGATACGATTGAGGGCGATCCGCTTCACGCGGCACTAGCCCGAGACAACATAGCGGGGGCCGGTATGGCAGGCCGCATAACGGTCCATACAGGCGACTTCACGGAGGTTCTCGCACGCCTAAAGCTCGGCTATGGACTGGTATTCTTTGATGGCTATGCCCCAGACAGCCGACTACTGGACGCGCTCGTCGAAGCAATCTCGCCTGGCGGGACACTGGTATGTGCAAACTTGGGGTTGGCCTCAACTACGCGGAGGCGGCACCTGTTGGCAGTGCTGAACAATCCAGAACGCTTCAGCTCAGCCCCATCGATCGAGGATGGTAGCACCTTGGTGCGGCGTAAATTTAGCCTCTAATAGTCGATGAACTGGAACGATTCAGGATCCGCGCGGCGATGATTTCAGCGAATGACTTTACATCGACCAAAGCTGGCACGGCTTACGCCGTGGCCTGATTGAACGTGATATGTGCTCGGGTGCACTCTTTACCGTGCCGCCGCGAGAGTCGAGGCGTTCATCAAACCCGGCGACCTGGTCCTTGACCCATTCTGCGGTTCTGGATTCACGCTGGTGGCGGCCCGAACCGCCGAACGGCAGTTCCTGGACATCCAGCTTGACCGCTCCCACGTCCTCACCGCCTCAATGCGGGTGTACTCTATGACATCGAGCGGATGACCCCGGCCCCGATTTAGCCCCGGCACTGCCAGGACCACTGATATTCTGGTCTAAGAAGGCTGGGACGTCGGAGACCCTGCGGATCACTGCTTCGTCCAGCGCAACAGGCTGACGTCATAGCCGAGGGCTCGCGCCCGGTTCTCAAGCGTCTTGCGAGTCTGAGGCGACGGCTTGGCCGCTCGGGCGAGAATCCATAGATAGCGGCCGGACGGTTCGCCGACGATTGACCAGGCGTAGTCGGGCGCGTGGTCGAGGATCCAGTAATCTCCGTAGAACGGGCCGAAGAACGACACGTTGAGCTTGGCGTTGCCGCTGCCCGGAACCACTGCGGCCCACCCTGCGGCGGTCATTATTGTGCCGTCCAGGCTTCCCCGGTGACAGGTGTTGACGACCTTGACCATGCCGTCGTCGCCCAGCGCGTAGTCAGCAGTGACGCCTTCGCAGTTGCGCTCGAAGCCGTTTTCATAGCGTGCCAGTTCGTACCAGCGGCCCACATAGCGGTTCAACTCAACGCTTTTCGCGGGTTGCGGCACCGAGCGGTTGCCAACCGAGCCCGAGGTACAGGCTGCAAGGGCACCAGCTGCGAGGAGCGGGAGGATCATTTTCAGTTTCATGACCGTCAAATATCATACGGACCAGAGCCAGACCAGATTCTCCGCGATGATGGGGGCGATGGATGGGGCTTCTCATCGCGCGACAAGAGACTCAGTTCCCGAGGCTGCCTGCGCCGCGTTCGTTCTTTATCATTTCGAAACCGCCTTGCTCAAGGCAGGGTTCGATGTCGTCGCTGTCAATGCGGTATGGCAATCATCTCCCGCGCGACGGCATACCGGCTACCTTCTCGGCGCATCCATGCAGAACGTTCACACAACGTATCCCCTGATTCCGACAAAAAAGATGTCCCATCAAAGTCTGGGTCAACGTTTGATCAATTCAGCGAGCAGCGGGTTCGGAAATCGTCGTTTCTGCGTGATGGCGTAAAAGGTCTCGCTGAGATTTGCGATCGGACAGACCTCGACCAGTTCGCCGGCCGCCAGCTCGTCGCGCACCACGATTGGAGGCACCAGCGTCAGCCCGTCGCTTTCACGGGCGAGCACGCGCAGCATGGCCATGTCGTCAACCTCGGCGATAATGATGGGGCGGATGCCGGCGAGTTCGAGCAATCTGTCAAAGCCGAAGCGGATGTCGCTGTCCAGGCTGGGAAGCAGGATCGGCTCAGTGCGAAGGTCTTCTGGAAAGCGGAAACGGCGGCGCTGCTCGCTCGGACGGCCGACCAGCGCGACCGGTTGTTGGTCGAGCAGATGGCTGCGCAGGCTCGCCTGAGCGTCTTCCTTCAGCGCGCTGTTGGCCAGCACCACGTCGACCGAATGGGCCTCCAACTGTGCGAGCAGGTCTCGCAGCGTACCAGACCGCACTATCAACTCGATGTCCGCGCGGCCAACCAGCGGGCGGAGAAACTCCAGTTGAAAATTTCGCGAGAGCGTCGTCAGCGCGCCAACACGCAACACCTGCCGGCTGTTGAGGGGGCGGCCCTGCATCGTGCTGACAAGCTCGTCGCCCGCCTGGAACACGGTGTCGGCATAGTCGAGCGCAATCCGGCCCGCCTCGGTGAGGAGAAGCCGTTTGCCGGCCCGCTCAAAGAGCGGATGACCAAGCTGTTGTTCCAGCTTTGCGAGCTGAACCGAGAGCGCCGACTGAGAAAGGTTCAGCCGCTCAGAGGCGCGAGTGAGACTGCCTTCATGAGCAATTGCCCAAAAGTAGCGAAGGTGGTGGTAGTTTAAGGCCGCCATTGCGACACTCTATAAAACAGAACGATATGTTGCAATATTGGTAATTTAGTGAATTCCATTAAAATGATAATTCCAGCTGGCAGGTTTTGGGCTTCGGATTTGCACCGTCGGTCCAACGTCTCGTTCAGCGTAAGTGAAATCAAAGTGGCGCGCGCCATGAGGTGTTCTGCATGAACGGCAAACTTCGTGGTCTCCTGTTGGATTTCGACGGCACGATCGCCGAAACCGAACGCTTCGGGCAGCGTGCCGCCTACAACCAGGCCTTCGCTGAATTAGGGCTCGACTGGCATTGGGACGAGAGCCTGTATGGCGAACTTCTCGCGGTGGCTGGCGGCAAGGAGCGCCTACGCTTCTACCTTGAAAGATGCCGACCGGAGCTGCTGGACGATGCCATCGCATCGGGGCTGATCGTCAAGGTCCACCAAGCGAAGATTCGTCACTTTGCCAAGATTGCGCCGACGATCCCTCTACGGCCGGGAATGTTGCGGCTCGTGCGCGAGGCGCATGCTGCCGGAGTGCTGATTGCCATAGCGACCACGGCCTCAAAGCCTGGCGTCGAGGCTCTCTTGAGCCAGGACCCGAAATTGCCCTTTATGATAGACCTGATCGCTGCCAACGAAGCGGTGGATCGTAAGAAGCCCCACCCTGACGTCTATTTGTGGGCTCTCGAGCGCTTAAGGCTAAGGCCGGCTGATTGCGTGGCCATCGAGGATTCCAATGTAGGACTGCGTGCGGCGTTAGCCGCCAACTTGCCGACGATCGTCACCTTGAGCGACTATACGATATCGGATGACTTTACCGGGGCAAGTGCTGTGTTGTCAGATCTCGGCGAAAGACATGAGCCGGCCCATTCCTTTCAAGGTGCCAGACCAAAGAACGGACTTGTCGATCTAGCCTTTCTGAGAGCGGTTTGCGTTTCCGCGAATGCGGAAGCTGCCAGCCAGGTTAAGATGTAAGAGCATCCGCCACCTACAACAATATCCAGTGAACGCAGTGCGCTTTGGTGTGTATTGCGCCCAAGCGCCTGCAGCTTCTGTGATGAGCGGCCTGCTCGGGCATTCAGTTGCCCGTGGCGCCGCTTACGCCAACTATGGCGGTCGCACCAAGCCACACTTCCTCTCAGGTGAAACTGCAGAATCGATGACGACCCGATTCGGCTGGCGACGCCTCATGCCTTTTGGCGTGGTCAATTGGCAGGGCAATAGCAGCAGGCACTTGCAGCATGGAGCGAACGTGGTCACTCTTCAAAAGTTTTATAGAAGCGAACGATTAGTTTCAATCTCTGTATTTTATCGAAATTACTTGATGAGGTATCCAGATGGTCCTTTCATCTGGAGTCGATCATGTCTGGTTCCCTGCTTTGGCTTCTCGCTCTCGGGCCGCTCATGCTGGCAGGCGTGGGCCTGCCGCCGAGCGCCCTAGCCAATCGAGCGCCACGTTTGGTGAACGTTTGCGCATTCGCGGCTTGCTTTTCGACACTGGGTCTCGCGGCAGCTGCCGCCATCGGCCTTTTTGTGGTGGGGCAAATTCACACCGGCACTTTCGGGCTGAGAGGCATCGGTCTTGGTCTCTATTTCGACGCGCTGACGGCGATCATGTTCGTGCTGGTCGCGTTCGTTGGCGTCATCGTCATTCGCTACAGCCGTAACTATCTCGAAGGCGATCCCAACCAGGGACGGTTCACCAGATGGCTATCCCTCACGCTAGCCGCCGTGCTGATGCTGATCATCTCGGGCAACCTGTTGCAGTTCGCGATGGCCTGGGTCGCGACGAGCGTAGGGCTCAACAAACTCCTCCTCTTCTACCCTGAGCGTCCATCCGCCGTTCTGGCAGCGCGCAAAAAATTCCTTGCCGGTCGCCTCGGTGATGTCTGCCTGATCGGCGCGATCGTTCTGCTGTACAAGACTTTCGGCAGCCTCGATTATGCAGCCCTGTTCAGCAGAGCTGAAGCTATGCGTGCCACAGGCGTCGTGCCTGGCGCGATCCATGCGGTCGCGGGGCTTCTGGTCGTCACCGCCTTGCTCAAATCAGCCCAGTTTCCGCTGCACGGTTGGCTGACGGAAGTTATGGAGACACCAACGCCGGTCTCGGCATTGCTCCATGCGGGCGTCATTAACGCCGGCGGCTTCCTGGTGCTGCGCTTAGCCGGCGTGATCTCGCTGTCGACACCGTCTCTGGAGGTGCTGGTCATCGTCGGCGGCATCACCGCGCTGTTTGGCTCCGTGGTGATGCTTACGCAGACCAGCATCAAGGTGTCGCTCGCCTATTCGACGATCGCCCAGATGGGTTTCATGATGTTGCAATGCGGGCTCGGGGCATTCTCGGCCGCATTGCTGCACATCGTCGCCCATTCGCTGTACAAGGCGCACGCCTTCCTGTCGTCGGGCAGCGTCATCGATCTTGCCCGCGCTTCGTGGTCGCCGAGCCCCGGCGGGGAACCCCATCCCGCGCGGATGGCGATGATCGTTGGCCTGGTTATGGCGGTCACTCTCGTGATCGGCACACTGTTCGGTGCGACGATCACCGCCCAGCCGGGTGTGTTCGCGCTCGGCGCGATCGTCATGTTGGGGCTTGCGCATCTCGTCACCCAGTCGCTGGACGAAAGGTTTAGCCTGTATGTCGTCGGTCGCACTGTGGCACTCGCCGTTATTGTCGCTGGCGCCTATTTTGGCCTTCAGCTCGCCGCCGAGCATCTGCTTGCCGGCGCGTTGCCGCCGGTAAAGGCGCTGCGCGGGCCCTTTGATCTGGTCATCACGGCGCTCGTCGTTCTGGCTTTCGCCGCCGTCACCATCCTGCAGAGTCTGCTGCCAGGCAAGCCCGGTGAGCCGCTCTGGCAGGCGCTTTACGTCCACCTGTCCAACGGCCTCTACGTCAACACCCTCGCCAATCGACTGGTGCTGCGCTTCTGGCCCAGCCAGCCGCCCTTCCGACCCATCGCAGCCACCTCGACCGCCCCTGTCACCGGAGCCAAACCATGAGCATCGCCGTCGCCATCGAAACTGATCCAGACGCCTGTCCCACGGTGAAGCACACTGCGAACGGCGCTTTATCCCACGCCATCGAAGCCGCGATCACGCGCGCCTGCGGCAAGATCGCGCCACTCTGGCCGCTCAAGCACTTCGTCGCGGTCAATCCCTTTCTTGGGTTCAGCGACCAGAGTTTTGCGGCCACCACCGCGACGTTGCGCCGTGTCGCCGGCATCGACATGTTGATGCCGCGAGCCTTCTACCGACAGGCTCTAAGCGATCGCGTGATTGATGATCGCGACCTCGCTGTCGCGGTGAACGCGCTGTCCCCAAACTCCTCCGCAGCGATGGATATTGAAGAGTTGCGCGCAGCTGCCATGCGCGAGCCCGTAACCGGTCATAGGCCGCGCGCCGTTGTGGCAACCATCGCCGAGGTACTCGATCGGTTGGCCAAAGGTGATCGGCAGGCGTCGCGAACCGCCTTCATGATCGACGAAATATCCAAATGGTGCGCGGCCTACTTCGACGAGGGCCAGTCGGCCTGGCGCATGCCGTCGCGCGGGCTGCCGCCCTATGCCGCCTGGCGCGCCACGATGCGCCATGACCGCAATCCCGATACGATGGGGATCAGGGGTTTTCGTTCGGCGGTCGCCGCGATGCCCGACGATGCGCGCATGGCGATCGCCGCTGTCGTTAAGGCGCTAGGCATCCCCGATCGCGCCGTCGAGGACTATCTGTACCGCGCTCTGAGCGACATCGGTGGATGGGCGGGTTATGTCCGCTACCGCGTCTGGGACAACGCGCTCCATGGGCGCGAAGACGACACGCTGGTCGAGCTTCTGGCGATACGGCTGGTGTGGGGTTATGCCCTGTTCCTTGAGCGCAGGGATCCCGCCTTCAACGCCGCCTGGGCGCAGGCGATGGTGGATGCTGCCGCCTTGCCGGCGGATGAGCGTCTCGGCGACGACCCTGAACTGGTGGTCGATCTGATGCTGCAGGAAGCCTATGAGGCGGCCTATCGCCGCCGGCTGATCAAACGCCTCACCGGGCACTTTACCGGACACAAGGTCGAAGCAGGTGGCCGCCGCGCGGTGCAGGCGGCGTTTTGCATCGACGTGCGTTCCGAGGTTTTTCGAAGGGCTCTGGAGACTGTGTCGAGCGATGTCGAGACGATAGGCTTTGCCGGTTTCTTCGGGTTTCCGATCGAATATATCCCGATCGGCCGCTCCACTGGCGGAGCGCAATGCCCGGTCCTGCTGAAGCCCGCCTTCGTCGTCTGCGAGGAAGTAGCGGGAGCGTCTTACGCGGAGGCTGACAAGGTTCTTGGCCTACGTCTGCTGCGGCGGCGCGCCGCCAAGGCGTGGAAGGCGTTCAAGCTTTCCGCCGTCTCCTCATTTACCTATGTCGAGACGGCGGGCCTGCTGTTCGTCGGCAAGCTCATCGGCGACAGCGCCGGGCTGACCCGCATCGTCAGCGACCCCAACACCGACGGCCTTGACCGCAAAGTTATCGGGCGGATCGGACCGCGCTTCGAACCGCGCTTGGTCGATGGCCGTGAAACCGGCTTTGATGTCGAGCAGCGCATCGCGATGGCGCAAGCGGTGCTGCGGGCGATGTCGCTGACCGAGAACTTCGCTCGGCTGGTCCTCTTGACCGGTCATGGCAGCACGACGGTCAACAATCCGCATGCCTCGGGCCTTGATTGCGGAGCATGTGGCGGTCACACCGGTGAGGCCAATGCCCGTGTGGCCGCGGCGATACTCAATGACGCTCACGTCCGAGAAGGACTGGCCAAGATCGGCATCGATATTCCGCACGACACATGGTTCCTTGGTTGCCTGCACGACACGACCACCGACGAGGTCCGCATCTTTGGCGCCGATCAGCTGCAGGCGTCTCACGCGACCGATGTGGCTCGTGTCCGCGAAGAACTGGCGAAGGCGTCGTCGCTCGCGCGCGCCGAACGGGCTTTGCTGCTGGGCGTCGGCAAGGACGAGAACATCGATAGCGCGGTGAAGGCCCGCAGCCGTGACTGGGCGCAGGTTCGGCCCGAATGGGGTCTTGCCGGCAACGCCGCTTTCATCGCCGCGCCGCGGGAACGTACACGGGGCCTCGACCTCGGCGGCCGCGCCTTCCTGCATGATTATGACTGGCGCAAGGATGCCGGCTTCGGCGTCCTCGAGCTGATCATGACGGCGCCGATGGTCGTCGCCAGCTGGATCAACCTGCAATATTATGGTTCGTCGGTGAACAACCGCGCCTTCGGCAGCGGCAACAAGGTGTTGCACAATGTCGTCAGCCAAATCGGCGTGCTTGAGGGCAATGCCGGCGACCTTAAGGTCGGGCTGCCCTGGCAGTCCGTCCATGACGGCACGCGGTTCGTACACGAACCGCTGCGGCTCAATGTTATCATCGACGCGCCCGAAGAGGCCTTGAACACCATCATCGCCTCGCAAGAGGGCGTGCGTCAGCTCGTCGACAATGGCTGGGTCCATCTGTTGCGCCTCGGTGATGATACCAAGATCCGACGCTATCGCGGCAGCCTGCGATGGGAGGACGCCGTATGACGGCTCAACTCTCTCACCTCGCGCGCCTCGAATCGGAGGCGATCCATATCCTGCGCGAAGCGATCGCCGAGGCCCGCAAGCCGGTGATGCTGTTTTCGGCGGGCAAGGACTCAACAGTGCTGGCGCACCTGGCGCTGCGCGCCTTCTTCCCCGGCAAGCCGCCGTTTCCCCTACTTCACATCGACTCGACCTGGGAGTTTAAATCCCTGCTCCAATTCCGCGACGCCTTCGCCCGCGAACATGGCTTCGTGTTGATCGTTCATGCCAACGAGGACGGACGCGCGGCGGGGCTCAATCCGTTCGACCATGGCGATCTCTACACGTGGGAAATGCGCACCGAGCCGCTTAAGGCCGCACTCGATGCCGGCGATTACGACTTCATCTTCGGCGGTGCGCGTCGTGACGAGGAGAAATCGCGTGCCAAGGAACGGGTTTTTTCAGTGCGTGGCGTCGGCCATGTCTGGGACCCCAAACAGCAACGTCCCGAACTCTGGCGCCTCTATAATACCCGGCTCGGCAAGGGCCAGTCGGCGCGCGTGTTTCCACTATCGAACTGGACAGAAACCGACATCTGGACCTATGCGCTTGTCAACGACATCGCGCTCGCGCCGCTCTACTTCGCGGCCCCCAGGCCCGTGGTTGAGCGCGCCGGCGCGTTGATCGTTGTCGACGACGAAACACGGATGCGACCGCGGCCCGGCGAGCGCCCCGAAATCAGAAGCGTGCGCTTTCGTACCCTCGGCTGCTGGCCGGTCACAGGGGCGACCGAGTCGGACGCGACCGACCTCCTGTCTGTCGTTGGCGAGACGCTCGCCGCAACGGGCTCCGAGCGCCAGGGAAGGATCGCCGACGGCGAGGACGGCGGCTCACTCGAGCAGAAGAAGCGCGAGGGATATTTTTGACGATGGCAATCGTCGCAAAACTCTATGAAAATGAAGTTGCGGCGCTGGCAACCATGCACGGTAAGGAGCGGGTGATCGCACCATTGTTGCAGCGCGCCCTTGGATTGCGGGTCGAGGTGACGCCGGGGATCGATACCGACAGGTTCGGCACCTTCAGCCACGACATTGAGCGCAGTGGCTCACAGCTCGACGCCGCCAGGGCCAAGATTGCAGCGGCGTTCGAGATTTCGCCTGGCGCGCGTGTAGCTGTCGCCAGCGAAGGCAGCTTCGGGCCGCACCCGCAAATTCCCTTTGTCGCTCTTGCGCGCGAAATCGTGGTGCTCAAGGATCAGCTCAATGGCCTTGAACTGATCGGCAACTACGCCGGGATGGATACGAATTTCAGCCACGTCGTTGTTAAAGACGTAGCCTCTGCAATCGCCTTTGCCAAACGCGCCGGGTTTCCCCGACAGGGTGTCATTGTGGCGGGCTGCGTCGACCAGAAGCCTGCCCCGGAGCGTGCACTCTTCAAAGACATTGGCGATTGGATCGATCTCGAAAGTGCAGTGGCAACCGTGATCATCACCTGGGGCGCGGCTCTCGTCGAGACGGATATGCGCGCCCATCGTAACCCAACCCGGATGCGCACTATCAAACGCGCGACTTTCGATCTGGTGCGGCTGTTCCGTAGCCCCTGCCCCGGTTGCCAGAGGCCTGGATTTACCATCACGCAAAGGCTGTTCGGCCTGCCCTGTTCATGGTGTGGAGGCCCGACGACCGCCCTGAAAGCAACCGTCTACTCCTGTGAAGGCTGTGGCTTTCGGGATGAGCGGCTGGTTAAAGCGGCGACTGCGGACCCGGGTCAATGCGAGGAGTGCAATCCGTGATTAGGAAACAAAGGAGGACCGAATGGCCGCTGCGCAACCACCCGATGACACGCTCCCGAAAATCGAAAAGCACATTGCCTGGGTGCTGGCACACCCGGGTATGAGTGCATGGCTGAAAGACGCTCTCAGGACATCCGCCGACCGAGATCCCGTGGATCTTCTGGGTGACCTGGCGATGCTATCGTTGCTCTTGAAAGCGAAGTCTCACGCAGCCATAAACCAGCAGCTGGGATCCCCTAAAACATTTGCGCGTTGACCCGATCCCTCCTGAAGGACCGACGTTCAGTGCGGCGCGACAATTAAAGTGAGAGCGATAGGGATTCGACGCTGCCCTTGTAGAAGAAGGTTCCGCAGAACGACGCCGTCCTGACCCGCTTACGAAGATTTTCGACGCCGAGGTCGTCCCGCCGCTGCAGGCGGCGCCAGTTTGGGATTCCGCCGCATCGTCTCCTCGAAGATCGCGATCGCTCGAATGTCAGGCGATGGCATTCGCCGGATGCTGGTACACCGCATCCGGTAGTGCGCGCCATCCATTGTATGCGGTGTTCTCAGGCCACGGCCTTGAGTAGCGCGGAGGCATAGGCCCATGGCAGCAGGTCGTCGAGCTTGTTCTGAGGGTGGCCGTCGACGATGCGGGTTATGACGTCGGCGAGGTAGGCGTACGGATCAACGCGGTTGAGTTTGCAGGTCTCGATGAGCGAGGCGATTGTCGCCCATTGCTCACCGCCGCCGTCGGAGCCAGCGAAGAGCGCATTCTTCCGATTGAGGGCGATCGGCCTGATCGCCCGTTCGACGACGTTGGAGTCGATCTCGACGCGGCCGTCGTCGAGGAAGTGGGCGAGCCCGGCCCAGCGCGCGAGGGGGTAGCGGATCGCTTCGGCGAGCTTACTCTTCTGGCTGACCAGGGCGAGTTTCTCGCGCAGCCAAGGCTGGAGGGCATCGATGATGGGGCGGCTTCTCTCCTGGCGCGCGGTTCGCCGCTCTTCGGGCGGGCGTCCCCGTATCTCGCTCTCGATCTTGTAGAGTTCGGCGATACGCTGGAGCGCCTCTGTCGCGATCGGCGCGGGGCCGGACTTGGCCAGTTCGTAGAAGCGGCGACGGACATGCGCCCAGCAGAACGCCAGGCTCACGGCATTTCGCTCGGCCAACGCCTTGTATCCGGCATAGCCGTCGACTTGCAGGATTCCGACGAAGCCCTGAAGGTGCCGCAATGGCTGCTCGGCCTTGCGGTCGGGCGCATAGAGATAGGCGACGCCGGGCGGATCGACCCCGCCCCAGGGGCGATCGTCGCGCGCATAGGCGAACAACTGGCCAGTCTTCGTGCGGCCGCGGCCGGGATCGAGCACCGGCGCCGTCGTCTCGTCGGCGAAGAGCTTGCCCGACGCCTTCAGTCGCTCGAACAGTCGCTCATGGATCGGCCGAAGCAGGAAGGCCGCCTTGCCGACCCAGTCGGCGAGCGTCGAGCGGTCGAGATTGACGCTCTGGCGGGCATAGATCTGGGACTGGCGGTAGAGCGGAAGATGGTCGGCGTATTTCGATACGAGAACATGGGCCACCGTCGCCTCGGTCGGGATGCCGCCCTCGACGAGCCGCGGCAGAGCCGGCGCCTGAACCACGACCTCCTCGCAGCTTCGGCAGGCGTATTTCGGGCGGCGCGTGACGATGACGCGGAATTGGGCCGGCACGATGTCGAGGCGCTCGGAGCGATCCTCGCCCATGACATGCAGCATTCCATTGCAGCACGGGCAGATCTTGTCGGGAATGTCGATGATCTGCTCGATACGCGGCAGATGCGCGGGCAGTGATCCACGGTTGGCGCGGCGCTTCCTGGCGCGAGCCTCGCGCTTGGCAGTATCGGCGGTGTCCTCCGCGGCGAAGCCTTCAGCCTCGATCTGCTCGGCCTCCTCCAGGCCCAGCAGCAGCTGGTCGACCGGCAGGCTCTCTGCCCTGCGGCCGAAGCGGTGGCGCTGCAGTTCCTTGATGATCTGGCGCAGCCGCTCGTTCTCGGCGCGCTCCGCCGCGAGCATCGCCTGAAGCGCGATCGGATCGTTGGTCTGAGGGTCGGCCGGATTGCTCACAAAGCCGATTCAATCATGCATTCCAATGCTTTGCCAGCATATTTGGCCGCTCATGGAATCAACTTGCCGCGATCGGCGCGCGTGTCTCGCGAGCGTCATGCACGCGCCGCCAATCCAACCCTTCCAGCAGCGCCTGCAACTGCGCCGCCGTCAGCCTGACCACGCCATCGGTGATGGCAGGCCAGCAGAACCTCCCGTCCTCCAGACGCTTCGCCAGCAGGCACACGCCGGTGCCGTCGAAGTAGACCAGTTTGATCCGGTCGGCGCGCTTGGCCCTGAAGACGTAGATCGCCCCGGAGAACGGTTCGGCGCCCATCGTCTCGCGCACCAGAGCCGCCAGTCCCTCGGCCCCCTTGCGGAAGTCGACCGGTCTCGTCGCCACCATCACCTTGACCACACCCGTCGGCCCGATCACGACGGGACCTTCAGTGCGCGGATCACCGCCGCGATCGTGGCCGGCGATGTGCCGTCGCCGATCCTCACCGTGACGCCCGACGCCTCCAGTTCGATCGCCGCAACACATCGCCGTGGCGCTCGCCGCCTCGGCTCCTTCGCCGCCATCGGCTCGGGCGCGACCACGACCGCGGGCACAAAGCCGGGTGGCGCCTCAGCCTCCAATTGCGTGCGCGCCGCGCGCCGCCAGGTGAACAGCTGCTGCGGCGTCAGACCGTGCAGGCGCGCCACTGCCGACACCACAGCGCCCGGCACAAATGTCTCCTCCAGGATTCGCGCCCGCTCATCGGCCGACCAGCGCCGACGGCCCATCGCACCGTTGATAACTTCAAAGCGCCGGATTTTGCCCTCCGGCTCAAGTCTATGGTCAAGTCCAGACACAAAACGATCCTCCAAACCGGATCGTCAAAATGCCCCGTCAGGCCCCGACAAAGAAGGTGCGGTCAGAGCCCCGCTTACTCTGCTGGGCACATGTCCGTCGACGCTTCTACGAACTGGCCCAGTCCGGGCCCGCGCCGATCGCCACGGAGGCGCTCCAGCGCATCGCCGAGCTCTACAAGATCGAGAACGAGATACGGGGACGCTCGCCCGAAGAGCGGCGCACCGCGCGCCAGGAGAGAAGCCGCCCCATCATCGATACCCTCCAGCCATGGCTGCGCGAGAAGCTCGCCCTGGTCAGCCAGAAGAGCAAGCTCGCTGAAGCAATCCGCTACCCGCTCTCGCGTTGGGCCGGACTTGGTCGCTTCCTCGACGACGGCCGCGTCGAGATCGACTCCAACGTCGTCGAACGCTCGATCAGGCCAATCGCCCTCAATCGGAAGAATGCGCTCTTCGCCGGTTCCGACGGCGGTGGCGAGCACTGGGCGACCATCGCCTCGCTCGTAGAAACCGCGAAACTCAACGGCGTCGACCCGTACGCCTACCTCGCCGACGTCATTACCCGCATCGTCGCAGGCCATCCGCAAAGCCAGCTCGACGACCTGCTGCCCTGGGCCTATGCCCCCGCGCCACTCAAGGCCGTGGCCTGAGAACAGCGGTTACACCGGACAGCGCATTCTCACAGTAAGATTGATAGAAGAAGCTCCATTAAGGGTCTTGTTACCTCTGAGCCCTCAGACGAGGGGCCAATCGAGCCGCTACCTGGCAATTTCTAGCGTGCGGTGGGCATCGAACGTGGTAAGCTAGCCCGTCGCCGCAGGGCTCCGGATTCTAAGAACTGCCTCGCCTGAGTTCTGCGCCTTCCAACCAAACGCCGCGCCCGTTCCAGGATGGTGATCTCCCCACAACTGCCCGGCGGATTGCCTTTGGTCCTGTCGAACTACCTCTGGATCCCTACAAAGTGCCGGGTTTTTGTGCGGGCGATCACGCCGCCAAATGCGGAACTTCGCCGTGAGCGACGTCAGAAGCCCAGCCTAAGAGCGGCGCCATACTGCACATTCGTGCCGATCTTTTGGCCGGCCGTACCGAACACGAATGCATCGACTTTCGCGCGAGAGGAAAATTTCAAGCCGACTCGCGCGCCATATTCGACAAACGTGAAATCGCCGGCCCGCCCTTCCACCGGGCCGACCCAGTCCACGTTCGCGGAGACGGGCCTGCCGCTCCCAAGGGTCCGGCCGAGTGCTGCGGAGAGCGTCAGGTCGAGCCCGCTCAAACCCGAAGTGGTCCAGGCTGCGGTAACTTTCACCGATGTGGTGCTTGATGTGCTGTTGCCGATGCGCGCGGTAAACAGGTTACCAGAGCGGCCGGTTTCGGCATAAGAGCCAACCCGCAGCCAGCCTTGCTCCAACCCTCCTGAAATAGAGAGTTCGTTGGCTGCATTGGGCGTGTAAATAACGCCTGCTCGTGCGTAGATTCCTAATGCGCTCCCCGAAGCATCGCCACCACTTTCGACTGCGCCGGCGCGATTTTGGTATTGTCGTGACAAGTGCATAGTGACCTCGGGTGCGCCCCACATGCCTCCCTCCGCGAACGGACGAACGGAGTTTGTCCCTGGTTGCACATAGCGCAGCGCGCCGGCAAGCAAGGGACCGTTTGCGTCGGCGCCGCCAGCGGACTGATGAACGTAGGCAGCGCCCGCCAGCAGGCTGAAGCCGTCATCGATCGCATAGTGACCACTGGCGCCGATCATGGGTGAGCCGCCGCTTGCTAGCAGGGTCGCGTCATTCTCTCCTTGCACCGGCGCCAAAAAACCCAGCAGCAAATCGGCGGTTCCGCCCAGATGGGCCGCCACCGACGAACGCTCTGCGGCAAGCTTGTCGATCGATGTTTTGATCGATGAAAAACGCGCGTAGTCGATGGTGGTAACATCGGCCGAATCGAGACCAGCAAAGGCGTCGCCCAGTTGCTGCGCTTCAAGAACAAGCACTAGATTCAAGATCAGCGCATTATCTCGCCCCGATCCAACCAATTGCGTCAAAACGAAATCGCCATGATTGTCACCCTGGAATGTGACGCCGAGCACCGAGCCGATCGCTGGCGTAACCGTGAAGTGCGCGATCTGCGCGGCGGCCAGTTCTACGCCGCCGCGATAGTCGATCTTGTAGATGCCGACGCTGTCTGACGGCAGTTGGACAGGGATGACGACACCGCAGGTGCGAGAACCAGTGGACACCCCGCCGCTCCCTGCGGACACAGAAAAACTATCGAAGAAAACGCTAGCAGTGGCGCCGTCGGGGGTCACCGTCGGCACACTGGCAGCGCAGATTTCTTGTCCCGATGCTCCGCTGACAGCCAGAAAAAGTAGGCACACAGGAAGAAGTACGCGACCAGACGCCATCAAAAGCTGATTCTCCTCAAGGCCGGAGACGGCTGGTTTCAGCCGCCTCCAAAACAGGCTCACTGACATGCACGCCACTGCAAGTGATACACGATCGCTGCATTGACGTCCTCGGTGTCGACGGTCGACAGGGCTTCCTGATTCTGGACCGTTTTCAGCCGCATGCTGGAATTGGTGCGCAGGTTGACGTCCACGCCGCAGCCCGACCAGACAAGCGCATCGGCTACCAACTGGTTGGAGATTGTGTAGTCCTTGTCTAGCACGCCACTGAAGTTCTGCCTGAAGGCCGGACCGCGACCACCGGCAAAGAAGTACTCGACGTTGAATTGCGACGTGGCGCCCTTCGGCAGGTGATTGAAACCACGATAGTCGACAGCCAGGACGGAAATGCTCCGGCCTTGCGGCACGTGGACAGGTATGGCGACGTTGCAGCTTTTGCGGTCAAACGATTTGCCTGAGGTGCCACCAACTGCGAGCTGGTACTGATCATAAAGCAGGCTTAACGACTTGGAATCTGGGCTAAGAGTTGCAGAAACGCTGCCCTCTGGGCATCCGCTACCACCGTATCCAGGGACCCCGAGAGCAATGTCGTCGGCATGCGCGAGGGACGTCATCATCCCCATCGCGCACAACAAGAAGACTGTCTTTTTCATGAGCGTTCCTTTGTTAGGGGGAGGCACCTTGATCGACCTCCTTGGAACACACGTAACGCGAATAGGGTTAACCAAGGCTGACGTGCCGGTTCACCGCTCATTCATCAGCCAAAATGGACCGGCACATGGTGAGGATTAAGAGTCGCTTCAAAAAAAATGGCCGGTGTACCGAAAACGTATTTGTCGCAGGCACGGGCCACGCGCATCTTTCGGGAGCAGACCGCAGACTTCTTACCGTCAACGTCGACGCCAGGGAAGAAGGCCGCCGCCGGTGTCGAGCGTGCTTATACCCGCTACGTCGTGCGGACGGACTGGCGCTAGAAAGCTAGCCGGCGCGCCGTGGTGGCGAGTTGCCTGAAAGGCATCGGGCAATCAATGGCGCGGCTTATCAGGTCAACAACAGCATCACAGTCGACGCTTGCGCCGTGGCGAAGAAATCAGCCATGCTTTGGCTGAGGTGCGACAGCACAACGGGACACGTACAGTTACGCCCGTGCGGAAGGCAAATACGCCAAGGATACTCTAGATGAGGATAAGCCCGGCTGGCTTCGGCTGCCACTACAGGGGCGAAACTGGCTCCGGCGGCGCCAAAAACAAAAGGTAGGCTGCAATCAAAACGACGGCCAACAGCATTAAAGCCAGCGCGGTATGCGTACGATCCCATTTCATGGTGGGCATCCTATCTCGCTTGTGGCGATTCCGCTAATCGGAGGCCTACCCGCGTGGCGAGGGCGGCGGACCTTTCGACGCCAGTAAAAACCCGCGACAAGCAGCGGATGATCATCAGCCAATAATTGGCTATAAGTTTGTCCCTTGGCAGCCGTCAGAAACGCCCGACGGGCATTTTCGAAATCGTCCGCTGTAGTGAGTGACCTTGTGCAAGCCTGCAGCGCCTCACGGTACCTTGAGCCATGATCCTCTGGCGACTTTCCATCATTAAGATGGCAGCCTCGGACACCCTAGACAGGTTGCGAAGTTCGCCAGTTGGTAACTCAACGATCACTGGTATCCTGAAGAATGCGTCGTGCATCGTCACACCCGGCCCCCGTTAATCTCAGCGAACTGGGTGTGACGACATTCGTTCCAGTGGCGGATGCAATCCAATTTATAGGTACAACAAGTCAGGCGCCCGATGCCGATCTCATAATCATACCACCGTGTTATTTGCGGCTTACGCCCGATCGGCACAGCTTTCAGGTAGCCGGCTTCGATGACAGGCTCAGACCCCAGGCATCCATTGGCAGCTTGGGGCGTTGAGACTGACGTCAGCAGGCTTACAATCTGATTAGCCAACGACTGGCGCAATTCGGAGACGATCACAAATGGATATTCCCAAGGGAGGGACCGTTGCCGTAGCTGATGGCGAGAGGCTCAACTTGCTTCGCAACTCAGGAGACGAAGCCAATCCAAAGCTAACAGCTTTGGAGGCTGAAGACGTGTCAAATGAGAACAAGGGGTCCGGCGCGCGTCATCAAAGCAGCTCCGCCAATCCAGACAGCAGTCAAATCGAGGAAGACAGTTTCGCATCTGGAACTGCCGAACTGCTCAACCGACAGGTTCTGGGCGGGCAAATCGCTAATCTGATCATCATCGCCGCGCCTCGAACGCTTGGCGAACTGCGCAAGCACTATCATCAGAAACTATCGGCGGCGCTTATTGGCGAAATCCCTAAGGACCTCACGGGCCATTCGGCCCAGGAGATCGAAAAGCAGTTGCCAGCGCATAGACGGATGTCTGGCACGACCAAAGATTTGCATCGCGCCTAATTGAAGGACTTTAGTCATGACAAAATCCATTGGCTGGCTGGCAGCGGCTATGCTGTTCATCGCAGGGCCTGCCCATGCTGCTGACGCTGCCTTCCTGAAATCGTTCGCGGGGAGCTGGGTTGGTAAGGGCACCGTCAAAGTAGACGCCGATTCCCAGCCCATCAAAATCAACTGCAAATTCGCGTCCAACGCGACTGAAAGCTCTTTATCACTTGATGGCAAATGCACAGGTTACGTGGTTTTCTCACGGGCGATAGGCGCCGACGTCAAGACCAATGGTAAAACCTATACGGGCACATACACTGGATCGAGCACCGGCCCCGCCGGCCTCAGTGGCAATCGCTCAGGCAACGCTTTGGTTCTCGGCATTCATTGGGCAAAGGAAGTCAATGGCGACCGGGCAGCCCAGTTGAGGCTGGAAAAAGTTGGAAACGATGGTATGCGTTTGACGACCATCGACAAGGACCCGTCGACTGGTAAGAACATTGTAATCAGCCGGATTGATCTCAGCCGTTCTTAGCGTTTTTTGCTTGGCCAGGCTCGGCGTTCAAGCTGGCAGGCAGACGGAGATAAGACCATCCGCCTACCTCGCCGATTGGCACGTGAGCTCAATCGGATACGTGACCTTATTCTTTCGCGCACATACCGCTGTATCAAAGGTAAGCGATGTTCCGACGGCACCTTTCGGAGGTCGGCGTGAAGGACGATGTTGGGAGCCTTTGAGGGAACACACTCCCGGGCTGGCTTCAGCCGCTCGAAGTCGCCGTCATCATCGACATGTGCCGCCCACATGCTGCCGCGAGGCCCTTCGCGTAGCCGATCCTCCTGGATCGCGGCGCGGAGGACCGTCTCCGGAAGACCACGTTCGTCGTGCAGATAGCGCCAACTCATGGAGCCTCGCCACGGCTTGCGCCGCGCGCGCCAGCGACCGGGAATTCCGAGAACGGGCTCTCGCTCGCGGGGCTGGCGCGTCCAGACCGCTTCCCTCGGCACTAAGCCTATCAGTTCCGAAACCCGCTGCAGCACCTCTGCGAAGCCGATGTCATCGAGATGCTCGACAAGTGAGAACACGTCGCCCTTGACGTCGGAGCGAGCATCGAACCAGCCCTTGCCGTCATGGATCACGATGATCATGTCTTCACCTCGCCGGTATTTGACAGCCTTGCGTGTGCTCTCCTTCAGATCAATCGCAAATCCGGCCTTCTCGAGCACGGCCGCGCATTGCACTCGGCCCCGTAGTTCTTCCACTTCGTTCTTTTCCATTTCCTCGCCGGCGCGCTTAGGCGTCCGCCTTCCTTGTCTGTTCCCTTCCCCGCACCTCGCGGGACCATCCTCGGCCTCCGCGAAGAGCGAAGGGGGCAAGGGCGCGTCTGGCAACTGATAAACCATGCATGGCGCGCAGCGCCGTGACGTCAACCAGACGCGGCGTAGCGTCCCTTGCGGCCGCCCGCGCGCAAGCGGCACACGCCCGTCAGGGCGATCCCGGCTCAATGAGCCGGGCCGTACTCGTGCGGATCGTATTCGTCGATGACGACCACGTCTGCGTCGTCGAGTTCATCGCTTGGCATGACGCCGAACTCTCCATCGACCTGGAACAGCGGGACCGGAACCATCAGGGTCCGGGCGAGCTGGAACGCGTGGGATTGGGCGAGGGAAAGCTCGTGCGACATTTGAGGGCTCCACCTTGGAGCGAGGCCGATCCCCGCTCGATGGGTCCGTCAGTGTCCTCAACCGGACGCGATCACCGCGCAGGCGAAGCCGCAGCGGCGGCATCTCCGCATAGCCGACCCCTCGCGGGTTGATCGTGGAAGGCCGGGCGGAGGGCAGGAAAGCCATCCATGGAGAGCGGGGTCGGACTTGCTCCGAAGGAGGTCCGCGCGCCCTCGCTCGCTCTTTTCCCGGATGCCAAACGGCACTGCCGCGCCGGGACACATCCGGTCCCGTCCAGCACCTCAGGGAAGAAGACCGCAGTGAAACTGCTACGGCCAGTGCATTTGCTGCGTTCTAGGAGGAGACGGAACAGTGCGATGTGATCATTTCTTCACGCACGAAGAGGACGCCACCCTACGCAACGCCACATCACCGTCGACCACCAGTTGCCTCAGTCGCGACGTCGCCCGATCACCAAGCTGCTTTTTCCAGCGCAGAGGGCGAGAAGACACCCGGCGCATGAACCCGACCAGCCGCATTCCCTCGCGCTACCCCTCGATCCGGATGGTATCCCCGTCCACGACATGGAACGATGGCGTAGCGCTTCTGAGGGTCGCGGCGGCTGAAGCCTCGCGTGACACCGGCGTTCATGCGTTGGAATTGACGTATCCTGCCCGAATAGAATGGGGTCGCGCTAGAAGGCGCCGCTACGCTGGCGCGATTTGGCATCTATAATCTTAAGATTTGTCGCGGAAAACCTGTTGCACGCAGGTGGTGACCGTCATGACGACAATGCATCAGGTCTCGATCGGAATGTTCACCAACGTCCTTGTGACGTTGGGATGCGTCTTTCTGCTCACGCGAGCCTTGCCCTATCTCACACGTCTCCCGACACGCCTTCGCTCGCTCAGCTTGGGCATCATGTTCGGCGGGACAGTCGTCGCGTCCATGTTGACAGCGTTTCCCATCTCCGAAGGCATCTTTGGAGACATGCGAAACGCCATTATTGCGATAGCCGCCCTTTCGGGGGGACCTATTGCGGCGATCGTCTGTGCGGCTTTTGCGGTACTTTTCCGTATCGCGATGGGTGGTCAGTTTGTCGGTGCGACGTCCGCGATCCTGTTGTGCGCACTGCTTTCCATCGCATTCCAGTGGGCTCCTATCAAAAGAACAAAGACCAACCTTGCGTTGTTCGGCGTAGCGCTGGCGGTGCTGAATGCCCTCGTGCCTTTCCTCGGTTGGCTTATGGGGACCACGCCCTTTGCGACCGTCATCGCCGTAGCAGAAGCTATTTTCGGAGCAGCAATCCTGTTCTATCCCGCTTCAATTGTATTGGTGGCTGGCTTGATCGCGGCCGAGCTGCGCAGACTTGACACCGAGGCCGGGCTGCGCGTGCAGAACGCCGAACTGACCTTGAGTGAGCGAAGATTTCTCAACGTATTCGATGTGTCCTGCATCCCGATGGCATGGCTCGACCTAAAGACGAGAAAGTTCGTGCGGGTGAACCGACAGTACGAAGTGTTTACCGGCTATTCAGCCGATGAGCTCCTTCATATGACCATCGCCGAACTTTCTGTCCCGGCAGACGAACACGCGGATCTTGCTGCGGTTCAAGCTCTGGCCTCCGGGGATCCATCCTGGCAAGGCGAGCGGCGCTATCGCTGCAAAGACGGCTCGATCCGGTGGGGAACCCGAACTCTGATTGCCAGCGATGAGGATGGGGAACCCAGGTTCGGTTTCGCTATCGTAGAGGACATAACGGAGCGCAAGCTCGCCGGTGAGCAAATTGCTTATCTTGCGGAACACGACCATTTAACAGGCCTGACCAACCGGTTCCAGTTTGGCAAAAGCCTGGAACGAGCACTGGCCGATGCGAGCAGTACACCCACAGCCGTCATTGTCATCGATTTGGACGATTTCAAAGGCGTCAACGACACTCGGGGTGAGGTGGTGCCGGATTTTGAGACAGGGGCATAAGGTGGATCGCCCGATGAAGAGGACGATCCAGTATGAAGACACGCAGACGGTTTACGGCCGATTTCAAGGCCAAGGTTGCGCTTGAGGCGATCCGCGGCGAGCGGACGATTTCTGAACTGGCGACGAAGCATCAGCTTCACCCCAACCAGATCACGCAGTGGAAGCGGCAGGCCATCGAGAACCTGGCCAAGGCGTTCGACGACAAGGCCGCGGATGCGCAGGTCGGCCGGGAAGCCGAGGTAACGAAGCTTCACGCCAAGATCGGCCAGCTCGTGGTCGAGCGGGATTTTTTGGCCAAGACCTTCGATCGCTGAGCCTGGATCGGAGGAGAATGATGATCAATCCCGATCACCCACGGCTCTCGATCCGCCGCCAGTGCGAGCTTGTCTCGATCTCGCGGGCGTCATTCTATCGACAGCCCGTCGACGAGACGCCCGAGACCCTCAAACTGATGCGCGTCATCGACGAGGCCTTCATGGAAATGCCCTGGTATGGCTCCAGACAGATGGCGCGGCATCTGCGGCGTCAGGGTTGCTGCGTCGGCCGCAAGCGGGTCCGGCGGCTGATGCGCAAGATTGGCTTATCGCCGATCTACCAGGCGCCGAAGACCAGCACGCCGCATCCTCAGCACCGCATCTATCCCTACCTGCTGCGGCACCTGGCGATCGAACGGCCGGACCAGGTCTGGTGCGCCGACGTGACCTATATCCCGATGCGGCGCGGCTTTCTCTACCTCGTCGCCGTCATGGACTGGTTCAGCCGCAAGGTGCTCGCCTGGCGGCTGTCGAACACGATGGATGCCGACTTCTGCGTTGCCGCGCTTGAAGAGGCGATCGCCCGCTACGGCAGGCCCGACATGTTCAACACGGATCAGGGAAGCCAGTTCACCAGCTTCGCCTTCACGTCGACGCTGAAGGACGCTGGGATCCGCATCTCCATGGACGGGCGCGGCCGCTGGATGGACAACGTCTTCATCGAGCGGCTATGGCGAAGCCTCAAATACGAATGCGTCTTCCTCAGCGCCTTCGAGACCGGCAGCGAGGCGCGCAAAGGCATCGGTTCCTGGATTGACTATTACAATCGGCTGCGCCCGCACTCTACCTTCTCCGGCAGGACGCCCGACGAGGTCTATGCTATCGCAGAAATGACGGAGCTATTGGCGGCGTAGAAACAACCCCGATCCACCTTAGCCAAGCCGCCAAACTGTCTCACCAAGCGGGACCACCTCAGGGACATCCCGTCGGCGACAAGGTGCTGATGCATGTCGCAGCTGTGCTGAAGTCGGCGCTTGACGTCTCCGATCAGGTTTCCCGCATTGGAGGCGACGAATTTGCCGTAATGCGGCGCAATGTGACGGCACCCGACGCCCTGGCTCTGGCGGATCACATGATTGCACTGATCGGGACGCCCTTCGAAATAGAGGGGCTATTGGTATCGATTCAAGCAAGCGCGGGTGTCGCCATGTCTCCGAAAGACGGCGTTGACACCGAGCAATTGTTCAAGAGGGCGGATATTGCCCTTTATGCTTCCAAGGACGCTGGCAAAGGCACGGCGCGCCTGTTTGCAACGGCGATGGAAGACGTGTTTCTCCGCCGAGAAAGATTGAAAAGCGAAGTTGCCAAGGCACTCGACGCGCAGGAATTCGAGATCGAGTATCAACCAGTTATCGAGATTGCCACGGGGCGCGTGTGCCGGTTTGAAGCATTGCTGCGTTGGAACCATCCGGCGAGCGGGCGGGTATCGCCCGCGGAATTCATCCCGGTGGCCGAAGAAACGGGGGCGATCGTTGCCATCGGCGATTGGGTGATCAGAAAGGCATGCTTGGCCGCCGCGACATGGCCCGGTGACGTTGGAGTGGCGGTGAATGTATCCGTAAGGCAGTTTGAGCCAACGCTCCCGCTGAAGATTGCCGGGGCACTCTCTGATTCCGGTCTCAACGAATCCCGGCTTGAAATCGAAATTACCGAGTCGGTGCTGATGCAGGGAAGCGACGAGAGCCTGGCGATACTGCATCAGATCCGATCGCTGGGAGTGCGGATATCTCTCGATGACTTCGGCACGGGCTACTCCTCCCTGAGCTATCTACAGCGCTTCCCGTTCCACAAGTTGAAGATTGACCGGAGCTTCATTAGCGGGACGATTGGAACAAGCGAGGCGCGCGCCATCGTCCGCTCCGTCATACAGCTGGGGCATTCTCTCGGAATGAAAGTGACCGCGGAGGGTGTCGAGACGGTGGAGCAACTGGAGCGCATGCGGGTTAAAGGGTGCGATGAGGCACAAGGATTTTTGTTCAGCGCCTCCGTGCCGTCGGATGAGGTCAATCACCTAATTTTGCGATTGAACAACGGTTGCGCCGCAGGAGCCAGCGCAGCTCACGCGTGACGAACGTCGATCGCCGACGCCTGATGGGTGCAGCGATCAGCGGCCTTTACGCAAGGAATAGTTGCCTTCGCCGCCAGCAGTGACGAACGGCACGTCCTGGCTCGGTGCGATGTTGAACCGCGAGTCGTTGCGCCCCTTGTCCCAATCGAGCGTGAGCCGATAGAGCACATGGATCTCCAGCCAATTCAGGTAGCGTGTAAAACGTCCGCACATGGGGTGAATATGTCCGGGAGGAGAACCGTCTGCAAGCGAGACGGAGATACCCGTGCGGTCCAAGATGCACCTATTGGCCGGCCGTCGTCGGGGGGACGTTTAGCTTTGGCGAAGGCCGTGCAACTATGCGGCTATCGCGGCATGGTCATCCGGGCTTGGCGTAAAACAGGCAGCCTTCCGTCAGCCACCCGCGTGGGTCCTTCCGCTGCGAGGCACCGTTTTGATGAGCAATGTTAAGGAGGCCTTCAAAGGTTGGGCTCATGTTTCGCGGTAAACCGCACGTTGCGCCCTATGCGCCAACTGCAGATTCAGGGACAGTCAGCCGCCGAGGAGGGCCTGCATGACACCGATATTGGAATCGAAGGGTTTCGCCGCCGCCGTCATAGACGCGCTGGCATCGCATCTCTGCGTCATTGATCGGCAAGGTGTGATTATCGCCGTCAATCGCGCGTGGTCGACTTTCAATCGCGAGAACTCGTCCGGCCCAGTCCGATCCGACGTCGGCACCCACTATCTCAGGGTTTGCCGAAGCGCGGCAGGTCCAGGCTCCGAAGAGGGCGAGCCATTCGCGCTCGGTGTCCAGTCTGTGCTCAGCGGCGAGACCGAGCTTTTCCAGATGGAATATCCCTGTCATTCGCCGACGCAGAACAGATGGTTTCTGGGGCGGGTGACGCCGCTACGGTCAGAACATGGCGGCGCTGTGATCTCTCATCTTAATATCACCGACCGTAAACTCATTGAGTTGGAGCTGGCTCGCTTGGCGGCGACCGACCCGCTGACCGGATTGCCAAACCGCCGGTTCTTCCAGCAGACGGCAGACCTTGAACTGGAACGGGTCCGTCGCTTTAGTGCTTCGGCTTCCGTAATCATGCTGGATGTGGACCACTTCAAATCGGTAAATGATACCTATGGGCATGCCCTTGGCGACGAGGCCCTTCGGTGCCTGACCAACACATGCAGACAATCGCTCCGCAAGATGGACGTGTTCGCCCGTCATGGCGGGGAGGAGTTCGTCATTCTGCTACCGGGGACGAAAGAGGCGGGTGCCTCGAGCGTGGCCGAAAAGCTCCGCGCCGCAATTGCAGCTATGCCGGTGAGTGACGGCCAGAACCACATTAAACTGACCGCCAGTTTTGGCGTGGCACAGCTGAGGCCGGTAGATCAGGGTATTGATGCAGGGCTCGCCCGTGCCGACCGCGCCCTCTATGCGGCCAAGCATTCCGGAAGGAATTGTGTCAGATGCTTCTCAGACGTCGAACGCGAACGTGGCAAGCTGAGCGCCTGACCCCGGACATTACCGGAATTCCACAGAGACGCCTTTGGCGACAAGGGTTCCAAGTTCCCTGGCGTCCCAATTGGTCAGGCGGACACACCCATGCGAGCCGGTCTTGTCGATGCGGGCGGGCTCGGGGGTGCCATGGATGCCGAAGCTGGGTTCGGACAGGTCGATCCACATCGTCCCGACGGGACCATTGGGGCCGGGCGGAAGGGTCAGGACCTTGTCGTTGTCGCCCTGCTTGAAATTGATCTTCGGGTTGTAGGTGTAGGTCGGCGCTGACGTCGGCAACATCCGAACAGCAACGCGTCCCGTGCTTCCGTTGGACAGCCGGCTCAGAGGGGCAACCGACGCCCGTTCTCGGCGTCGGGCCGCGATGAAGGAAAGCCGGATCTTCTGTCACGGCACAACCTCCGCGCGCTCAGTGAGAACCAGTGTCACTTCCTGTCCGTAGCGCGGGCCCCAGTCACGTGGGTTATAAACTTCAGGCCAAGGCCGTCCCGAATGGCGCGATGATTACGAGTGCTGCCATCACACAATGAAGGCCAGCATCTCAGGGACAGGCCTGTCTGCCTCGTGCTGACGCGACAGGCGGTGCCGACGCTCGATCGCTCGATATATGCAAACGCAGGCGGCGTGGCACAGGGCGCCTATGTTCTTGCTGATGCTCTCGACGGCAAACCCGATGTGCTGCTGCTGGCGACCGGCAGCGAAGTCGCGCTTTGCGTGACGGCATACGAACAGCTGAAAGCTGAGGGCATCAAGCCCGGGTCGAGACGGCACGCATTTTCGCGCCGCGCGCGCCACGCTGGGACGCGAACTTAACCAGACGTGCCTTGACCATCACCCGCCGCGCCCGGAAGCGGCCGCCACGCCCTTCCCGACCCCGGCCGCTGCCGCCGCGCGATAGGCCTGCGGCGATGCTGGCTCCGCGTCCCCTCGAGTTGAACCGACCGCCTTTCTTGTTCCCTGTCGAACCGCCGATCCTGCCCGGGTTACCGCCGGCCTTGCCCACCGCGATCTTCACCTGCCTCACGAACGGCATCGAGCGGGGATTGATGCGCGTGCCGGCGCTTTGCACACGCCCGGGCCTGACACGGAAATCTCTGTCGTCACGGTCCACCATGGCGGCAGGATCAGCGGCGGATTGAGGCTCCGCAAGACGCCGCAAGCGCTGATCGTATGCCAGCGTGCAAAGACAGGCTGTGGCGCGAAAACGTTGGATCACACATCGCGGCGGTGTAATGGAATTGAGCATCATCAGTGCGTTAACAGGAATGCCGCCGTCGCCGAAGCGCTTCTCAAGCCTATCGACATCGAGGTGCGGGCCGCAAATCTCAGCGATGAGCCTGCCACCGTCGTGATCTTTGAGGTCAGCGACCCGACCGAACCGTTCCTCGAGCCGACGAATTGGTACATAGCGTCGCGGGTCACGCTAATTCCTAGACGCGAGTCGATTTGGAGGTTCAAGAGGCAGAAGCCGAAAATAATGCGTCAACTTCGCAGCGGCACGCCGCTTTTTGACCCGCACGAGATTCTGACGATCAAA
The DNA here is from genome assembly GCF_015500075.1 of Mesorhizobium sp. INR15. NCBI lineage: Bacteria > Pseudomonadati > Pseudomonadota > Alphaproteobacteria > Hyphomicrobiales > Phyllobacteriaceae > Mesorhizobium > Mesorhizobium sp. INR15. Next base: position 284,755 of record NZ_CP045499.1, read on the forward strand.
TCCGTCTGCAGCACGATGCGCCGGCTGCGCTTGCCCGCCTTGCCGGAAATTCGCTCCAGCAGCAACTGCGCACCAAGGCTGCCGAATGTCTCGGCGGGCTGGTCGATGACGGTCAGGAACGGCGACAGCACCGCCAGATGCTCGACATCGTCGAAGCAGACCAGCGCCATGTCGTCAGGAACGGCCATGCCGCACTCACGCAGCGCCTGCATGGCGCCAACCACGGTCATGTTGTTGACCGTGAATATCGCCGTCGGCACACGCTCGAGGTCGAGCACGTGCTGAGCAGCGCGATAGCCGCCGATCTGATCGACCGTGGTACGAAAGACAAGCTCCTCGCGAAAGGCGATGCCTGCGGCGGCCAGGGCTTCCCGGTAGCCGCGCAGGCGTTCGCGGCCGGTCGAGGTGTCATCGGCGTCGGTGATGTGTGCGATGTCACGATGGCCGACGGCGATCAAGTGCTCTACCAGACGGCGCGCCCCGGTAGCACTGTCGGAAACGATCAGGTCACTATCGAGGTCAGGCAGAGCGCGGTCGAGCAAAACGAGTGGGAAATCGCGGCGCAGGAGCGGAAACACGCTGTGCCGGGACTGGTCGTTGGCCGGCGCCAGCAGAAGCCCCTCGACCCGGTGCGCGACCAGATCCTCGATGTAGTCGCGCTCCAGCCTCAGGTCGCCCTCGGTATTACACAACAGCACGCGGTAGCCCGCCTTGCGCGCCGTCATTTCAGCGCCGCGCACTACCGGCGAGAAGAACGGGTTGACGACGTCAGGAATGACCAGGCCGATCGTCGCGGTCTTCTGTGAGGTCAGCCCGCGGGCGATCCGATTGGGGATATAGTCCAGCGCCTCGATCGCCTCCTCGACCTTCTTCTGCGTTTCCACGTCAACGCCCTCGCGGCCGTTGATGACGCGCGAAACAGTCATCGACGACACGCCAGCCCTTTTCCCGACATCGCGAAGCGTTACAGCCAAGGCGCTCTCCTGTTACGTAACATACATTCATTGTTATAATATCATTCTATGCTTGGCAATATTTGAATTTGCGGCGCTTGACACGTCATGTTATCCATTGTTAGCGATAACGGAATGGCAGATCAACCTGCCAAACCTGGGAGGATAAAATGAGAATTCGAAACTCCATTTCGGCACTCGCTGCGTCATCCGCCGTAATCATCGCCTTCTCGGTGACCTTGCCGGCCGTCGCCGCCGATGCCTGCACGCCGGGCAACACAAAGAAAATCGCCTTCATGCTGAAGCAGCAGACCGCTTTCCGTTACCTCAATGCCGATGTGCCGTTCTTCAAGAAGACAGCCGAGGCGGCGGGCTACGAGGTTCTCGTGCAGTCGGCCGAGAACGACGCGCAGAACCAGATTGCACAGGCAGAGAACGTTATCACCCAAGGAGTCGACGCCATCGTCATCCAGCCGGTCGATTTCCATGTCGCCGCCCAGATCGCCGAACTAGCTACCACGGCCCACATTCCGATCGCCTCCTATGACGACCTGATCCTGGGCGCCAAGCAGACCGCTTTTATCGGCCGTGATCCGAAGGAAGGCGGGATGGTTGCGGCCAAGGCCATCACCGCGGCTGTGCCGAAGGGCAACTACGTGCTGATAGGCGGCGATGCCGGACAGACCGGCTCGACCCAGATGCAGGAGGGCTATCATGCAATCCTCGATCCGATGGTAGCCAAGGGCGACATCAAGATCGTCATGGACCAGTTCACGCCATCGTGGAAAACCGAGCCGGCGCAGGCCAATGCCGAAAATGCGCTGACCCAGAACGGCAACGACATCCAGGCATTCCTCGTCTCTTACGACGGCATGTCGCTGGGCGTGTTGCAGGCGATCGAGGGCGCCGGCATCAAGGCGGGCTCGATCCCGGTCACCGGTCAGGACATGGAGCTTTCAGCCGCGCAGGCAATCGTCGAGGGACGGCAGGCTGGCAGCGTCTGGCCGGCTCCCGACGAAATGGCGACCAACGGCGCCAAGGCCGCCGTCGCCATGGCGCAGTGTCAGCCCTTCGATGCCTCCGCCACCATCGACAACGGCGCCGGCGACATCCCGTGGGTGAAGACGCCGATCTACTTCGTAGGTGCTGCCGAAATCGGCAAATTCGTTTGCGATCATCCCTACTGGCTGAAGATCGACGAGGTCTACAAGAACGCGGCCGACAAGAAGCCGCGCTGCTGATCCGGCAAGGCTGCCTGCAGGCAGCCACTGGATAGACACTTGCCGGGCCGCGCCTGTCGCAGCCGGACCCAACACGAATTGATCATTCAACAAGCCGGGGCACTGCCGCCGGCATAGGGAGGTTTTTGCCATGAACACAGTCACGATCACAAACGCACGGCTGGCATTGGCGGGTGCAACAGCATTGCTTGCCATCGGTGTCGCCATGCCGGCTCAGGCAGCGGACGGTCAGTGCAAGCCGGGCACCACCAAACGCATCGCCTTCATGATGAAACAGCAGACGGCGTTCCGCTACCTGCATGCGGATATGCCCTTCTTCTAGAAAACCGCCGAGGCGGCGGGCTACGAGGTTCTCGTCCAATCGGCCGAGAACGACGCACAGGCGCAGGTGTCGCAGGCCGAGAATATCATCACCCAGGGTGTCGACGCTATCGTCATCAACCCTGTCGACTTCAACGTCGCCGCTCAGATCGCCGAGATGGCGGCCACCGCCCATATCCCGCTGGCGTCCTACAACGACCTGATCACCGGCGCCGACCAGGTCGCCTATATCGGCCGCGACGCCAAGGAAGGCGGCATGATCGCCAAGGCGATCCTGGCCAAGGTGCCGAAGGGCAACTACGCACTGATCGGCGGCGACCCCGGCCAGACCGGCGCCACCGACATGCAGGCCGGCTACCACGAGGTCATCGATTCGTCGGTGAGCAAGGGCGACATCAAGGTCGTCATGGACCAGTTCGCCAAGGGCTGGAAGGCCGAGCCGGCACAGGCCTTCGCCGAAAATGCCCTCACCCAGACCGACAACAAGGTCGATGCCTTCCTGGTCTCCTACGATGGCGAGTCGCTCGGCGTCATGCAGGCGATCGAAGGCGCCGGCCTCAAGGCGGGCTCGATCCCGGTCACAGGCCAGGACATGGAGCTTGCCGCCATGCAGGCGATCGTCGACGGCAAGATGGACGGCAGCGTCTGGCCGGCGCCCGACGAAATGGGCACCGCCGGGGCCAAGGTGGCGGTCGCCATGGCCCAGTGCCAGCCGATCGACACCAAGGACACCGTCAACAATGGCTTGCGCGACATGCCGTGGGTGAAGACCCCGATTTACTATGTCGACCAGGCTTCGATCGCCGATTTCGTCTGCAAGCACGACTACTGGCTGCCGGCCGACGAGGTCTACAAGAACGCGCCCGACAAGAAGCCTACCTGCAAATGATGGCAACCGCACAAGAGAAGCCGGCACGTGAGCCCGTGGCCGCCAGGCTTCTCGAGGTGCGCGCGCTGACCAAATTGTTCCCGGGAGTGGTGGCGGTCGACAATGTCGATCTCGACATCGCTCCCGGCGAGATCGTCGCCTTGCTCGGCCAGAACGGCGCCGGCAAGTCGACGCTGATCCAGGTGCTCTCCGGTCTCTATCCGTTCGGATCCTATGCCGGCGACGTCATATTGGATGGCTCGCCCCTGCGATGCCATTCGGTCGCGGAGGCGGAAGCAGCTGGCGTGGCGTTCCTTGCCCAGGAGGTGAACGTCGCTGCCGAGCTGACCGTCGAGGAGGGGCTTTTCCTCAACAACGAGCCGGTGCGCTTCGGTCTGGTGGACCATCCGCTCCGGCTCGCCCGCGCCAAAGCGGCACTGGCGGATTTCGGCCTCGACATCGACGCGAGAATGCCTCTCGGCGAACTGGACCTTGCAAGTCAGCAACTGGTGCTGATCGTGCGGGCATTGTCGAAGAATGCGCGCCTGCTGATCCTCGACGAACCGACTGCGGCGCTCACCGACCGCGAGACGCAGCGCCTGTTCGACAGCATGCGCCAGCTCATCTCGCGCGGTGTCGCCATCATCTTCGTCTCGCACCGGCTGGCCGAAGTGTTCGAAATTTCCGACCGCATCGTCGTCATGCGTGACGGCCGTATCAGCGGCGCGTTGCGCACGGCCGAGACGACGCGCGACGCCGTCGTCGATCTGATGATCGGCCGCAATGCATCGCGCCACCATCAGCGCAATGAGAGCGCGGCCGGCAACGTGGCGATCGAGGCGCGCGGTCTGTCCGTGCTTGATCCCACCGGCAGGGAACTGGTCAGCGGTCTCGACATCACGGTGCGGCGTGGCGAGGTGGTTGGCCTGTTCGGCCTGCTCGGCTCGGGTGTCGTCGAAACCACCATGGCGCTGTTTGGCGCCTGGCGTGGCAAGACCTTGGGCACGGTACTGGTGGCGGGGCAGCAGGCGTCGATCCGCCAGCCGGTCGATGCGGTGAAGCTCGGCATCGGCCTGATCGCGCAGGATCGCCGCGACGGGCTCTCGGGCGAGCATTCGATCTACGATAACGCCATCTTGGCCGACCTTGAAGGCCTGAGCCGGCGCGGCTTCATCGACAGCGTCGCTGCACGCCGCAAGATCAACGACCTGTTCGACAGGCTGAAGATCAAGGCCGGCGACGTCGATGTCCTGGTCGGCACGCTGAGTGGCGGCAACCAGCAGAAGGTACAAGTGGCGCGCTGGCTGGCGGCCGGCGCGCGCATTCTGCTGCTGGTCGACCCGACGCGCGGTGTCGATGTCGGCGCGCGCAGCGAGATCACGCAGATCTGGAGCGAACTGGCGGCTGCTGGCTGCGCCATCCTGCTGGTGTCGTCCGACGCCGAGGAAATCGTCGAAATTTGCGATCGGGCCGTAGTGCTGCGCAACGGGCGCATCGCCGGCAACGTCGCCAGGAAAGATCTGAGCGAGGCGCAACTGCTGAAACTGGCAGCCGGCGTCTAGCTCCACTGAGCGGGAAGAGAATGATGAGCCAACCTTCGCAACCCATCGCCGCACCCGTGGCAGCGCCCTCTGCCGTCGCAAAACTGCTCTCCAGCAGGTCGCTGCGCGATTCCACGCTGCTGCTGGTGCTGGCGGCGATCTGGCTGTTCTTCTATTTCGCCACCAACGGCACCTTCCTGACGCAGCGCAACCTGATCCTGCTGGCACTGCAGACGGCCATCGTCGGATTGGCGGCGATCAGTGCTGTCATGCTGATCGTCACCCGCAATTTCGACCTGTCCGTGGGGTCCGCCGTCGCATTGATCGGTGTCGTCGTGGCACTCTTGACCGTCAAGTTCAACGTCGATCCGATCGTGGCTGTCCTGGTCTGCGTCGGCGCCGGCCTGTTGATGGGAGCATGGCAAGGCTGGTGGGTGACGCGCATGAAGGTGTCGTCGTTCATCGTGACGCTGGCCGGAATGCTCTATTTTCGCGGCATTTCGATGATCGCCACCAATGGAGCAACGGTCGCTCCCTTGCCCGCCGGCCTCAAGCAGATCGCGACCGGGTTCCTGCCGCCGGACCTGTCGATCGTGCTGATTCTGGTTGCATTCGGCCTGTTTGCGGCGTTCAACGTCTTCGAACTGCGGCGTGGGCTGGCGCTTGGCATCGTCGCGAACTTCAAAGGCGATCTCATCCGGGCGCTGCTGCCGTCGCTGGCCGCCGCTATAGCCGCCATCTGGCTGGCTTCCTCCAAGGGCGTTCCCTATCTCATCGTGCTGGTGGCCGTATGCGCGATCGCCGCCGACATCCTCATGCGCCGCACTCGCTTTGGCGTGCAGCTCTATGCCATTGGCGGCAATCCGGAGGCGGCGCGGCTGTCCGGCATCAATGTCGATCGCATGATCTTCATCAACTTTGTCATCGCAGGACTGGGCTATGCCATTACCGGCGTGGCCCTCACGGCCCGGGTCAGCGGCGCCATTGCCGGCAGTGCCGGCCTGTTCCTGGAACTCGACGCCATCGCTGCGGCCATCATCGGCGGCACCTCGCTCAGCGGCGGCCGTGGCCGTGTTTTCGGCGCGCTGGTAGGCGCCCTGCTGATGGGCAGCCTTAACAACGGCATGAGCCTGATGAACGTGCCCACCTTCTATCAGGACACGGCGCGCGGCATCGTCCTGCTTCTTGCCGTCGCCATTGACCAACTGAGCCGTCGCCGCTCGACGGTGGTCCGCTAGCACCGTCGACGCCTCCCTGCCGACAGCAGGAAAACTCTATTCGCGAGAGCCATCAGCATGTCCTACATCCCCGCCGAAAACCGCTATGAGAAAATGATCTACAACCGCTGCGGTCGCTCTGGCCTGAAACTGCCGGCGATCTCGCTTGGGCTGTGGCACAATTTCGGCGACGACACGCCGCACCAGACCAAGCAGGCCATCTGCCGCAAGGCCTTCGATCTCGGCATCACCCATTTCGACCTCGCCAACAATTACGGCCCGCCGCCCGGCTTGGCCGAGACGGCCTTCGGCGAAATCCTGCGCACCGATTTCGCCGGCTATCGCGACGAACTGATCATCTCGACCAAGGCCGGTTACGAAATGTGGGCCGGACCCTACGGCGAATGGGGCGGACGCAAATATGTGCTGGCCAGCCTCGACCAGAGCCTGAAGCGGATGGGGCTCGACTATGTCGACATCTTCTATTCGCACCGCTTCGATCCCGAGACGCCGCTGGAAGAAACGATGGGCGCGCTCGACCATGCGGTACGCTCGGGCAAGGCGCTCTATGCCGGCATCTCGTCCTACAATTCGCAGCGTACGCGCGAGGCCGCCGACATCCTGAAGCAGCTCGGCACGCCTTGTGTCATCCACCAGCCAAGCTATTCGATGCTGAACCGCTGGGTCGAGGAAGACGACCTTCTCGATACGCTGGAAGGGCTCGGTGTCGGCTCGATCGTGTTCTCGCCGCTGGCGCAAGGCATGTTGACCAACAAGTATCTTGGCGGCATCCCCGACGGCAGCCGGGCCAGCCAAGGCAAATCGCTGAAGACGGCCTTCATCAACGACAAGACCACCGCCAACATCGAGGCGTTGAACGCCATCGCCGGCCGGCGCGGACAGACACTGGCGCAGATGGCGCTAGCCTGGGTGCTGCGCAAGGGCCGGGTGACCTCAGCCCTGATCGGCGCGAGCCGGCCAGAGCAGGTCGAGGATTGCGTTGGCGCCTTGAACGCACGCGACGTCAGCGACGCCGAACTCACCGAGATCGACACTTACGCGCGCGAGTCCGACATCAATTTGTGGGCAGCTTCGAGTAAGCGATGAACTCAGTGGTTTCGATGACTCGAATCCGAAATGATTTTCTCTCAAGACGAGCATAGCGCATGGCAGGAGCAATGCTTGGACGTGGCCGAGAAGCTATCCGGCTGGCTGAGGACTGAGGCGGGGAAGTCGCGTAAACAGCGCCGGACTGTGAAGCAGTTGCATGCCGAACTTGTGGCCCTCGGCTTCACTGGCTCTTACGGCCGGGTGGCAGCATTGGTGGCCTGCCCCCATCAGGTGGTCCGGGGTTAATGTTAGTGCATGATGGGTCTTGGCGCTACGGCCGGGGTGGCCGGCGAAGCTGGTCCGGGTTGCGCAGCCGGCCACATGATTGCTTCCGGCGCGGGCGGTCTGTAGCCCCGCGATGAGCAGTCATTGCGCAAGGCGGTCGGGGTCCACTTTCAGCGTAACCACCAAGCCGACTTTCGCCCAATCATATGCAATCTTGCCGCGCAGATGCCCCGTTACGCTGCGCTCTACAAGCTTACTGCCATAGCCGCGAACAGCCGTCGGCTCCGTGACATGCGGCCCTCCACTTTCCGTCCATACAATGGTGACGGCTTCGTCTTGGGCCGAGCATGACACATCCAGCGTGCCAGTTTCGACTGAAAGGGCGCCGTATTTTAGAGAGTTGGTCGCAAGTTCGTGGATGATCAGCGCGAGGATGGTCGTCGAGGATTTACCGACGCTCATTCTTGGGACCGACACCCGGATCCTCCCGCTAAAGGCTCCCAGATCGTCATAGGGTGCGAGCAAAACCGTAAGCAGGTCGCCGAGTAGCGCCGATGGGGCCTCGGTCTGGCCGGGAACCGGCCGCACCAGGTCATGCGCGCGTCCCAAGGCTGTTAGACGTTGTGTCAGTTCGCGGGCCATATCATTAGTCGTGGACGTCGAGCGCGAGGTGATGGCGGTAAGACCCGAGGCTATGCTCAGCAGGTTCTTGACGCGGTGGCTCATCTCCCCCGCGAGCAATTCCCGGCCCTCTTCCGCCTGCTTTCTGCCGGTTACGTCAATAAAGATGCCGAACATTATCCGCTGGACCATGCCCGCGTCATCGCCTTGACCGCGCGCGGAAATCCATTTGAGTTCGTCCCCGATCATGATGCGGAAGTCGATCTCGTATGGGCCGACAATCGCGCGGGTGGCATTGAAGGCGGCTCGCACGCGGTCGCGGTCGGCAGGATGGATGGGCCGACAGGTCTTCAAACTTGACGTCTGTACCGCGCGGTATGCCCCACAAATCATAGGCGCCATCATCCATGGCGAGCGCATCCGTATCCACATTCCAAGACCACAGGGTGACCCCCGCGGCTTCAATTGCACGGACGAGGTTCTTCGGTTCCCAAAGTAGGGGCTTTAGTTGTTCTGCTGTAGTGGGCATGGAATCCTCAAGGGCGCTACGCGGCGAGGTACGGAAGAACTTATGTTTTTGGCAGGAGTGCGACGGGTCTTTGCAATCTAGCCGCTGTGGACGGATTTGAGCAAGATGAAGCCCGCGACGAGAGCGATGATTGAGGCGAAGTTCCCGCTTCGCCTTCTCGCAGCGCAGGGTGACGCGCTTGAAGCGCGTAGGCCCGCAGATAGACCTCCTCGTATATTGTTTGGATTGCACAATTCAGGGCTCTTCCTTCAGCCAGCCGGATAGCTTCTCGGCGAAGGGGTCAAGCTTGCTCGAACGATCGGGTGTCGCGAATCTTGGCTCGATGGTGTCTGCCGCCAGATGCTTGGTCACGGTATTCCGCGACACTCCCGTGCTTCCTCGACAACCTCGATGCAGAACGCCGTGTCCATGGTGATCGAGAGCCGCCAGGCCAACACCTTGCGGCTGAACCAGTCGACCACGGCCGCGAGATAGACGAAGCCGCGCACCATCGGGACATATGTGATGTCGATCGCCCAGACGTGGTTGGGGCGCGTGATCGGCAGTTTGCGCAGCAGATACGGGTAGATCTTGTGGCCCGTAGCCGGCTTCGAGGTGTTCGGTCGCCGATAAATAGCAGCGATCCTCATGCGCTTCATCAGCGTCGCGACGTGTAGTCGGCCGACATCGAAGCCCTCGCGAACGAGGAAGTCGCGCATCATCCGGCTGCCCGCGAACGGATAATCCAGATGAAATTTGTCGATCCGGAGCATCAACGCCAGATCGGCGGTGGGAACCGGTCGCGGCAGATAATAGACGCTCCCCCGGCTGATACCGAGGGCCGCCGCCTGCTTCCTGACCGGTAGAGGATGCTGACGGTCGATCATCGTTTTGCGCTCAGCAATCCCGCCTTGGTGAGCGCGCCGGCTAAAAAATCGTTCGTAAGCGTCAACTCGCCGATCTTCGCGTGGAATTCCTTCACATCGATCGGTGGCGGCGCTCCGACTTTGCTTTCACCGCCGAAGATCTCGGCAGCCCCTTCCAGAAGCTGTGTGCGCCAGGACGTGATCTGATTGGCGTGAACATCAAACTGCTCGGCCAATTCGCCCAGCGTCTTCTCGCCCCTGATCGCGGCAAGCGCCACTTTCGCCTCGAAGGCAGGGCTGTGGTTCCGGCGCGGTCGTCTGCTCTCTCCTGTTCACGGCATCATGCCGATCTCAGGCAGAAATTCCACTTATCCCGACTGTGCAGATTCGCCGAGCCAGCTCTATGCTTCGGAATTTGGTATAGTGTCCATAACGTGCACTCCGTAAAACCGAGGGAATAGACTGCCTCACTCTGGCTGAGCATCGGCCGTTTTGCATCCCCATGGGATCTGGAGCGAGGTCTTCGCAGTTCTGGGTGGTGAGCGCACGAAGCTGCAGATGGCGCATATCAAGCTGTCGCACAGCCGGGCCTATCTTCTGCGCGCCTATCCATTGCAGACCCACGAGATGCTGTTCGATGCGCATTGGCAGGGGTTCCGGGTCTTTGGCGGCGTGCCCGGGCGCGGGATTTACGACAACATGAAGACGGCGGTGGACCGTGTCGGGCGGGGCAAGGAGCGGCAGATCAACATGCGCTTCCTCGCCATGACAAACCACCATGTCTACGAGCCCGAGTTCTGCAATCCGGCGGCAGGGTGGGAGAAAGGGCAGGTCGAGAAGAACGTTCGGGATTCCCGCCACCAGCTGCTGCAAGGGATGCCGGACTTCCCCGACCTGGCCGCACTGAATGCCTGGCTGGAACAGCGTTGCCTGGAGCTGTGGCGCGAGACGGCCCATGGCACGCTGGCTGGCACGATTGACGATGTCTGGGCCGAAGAGCGGGCCGCGCTGATGCCTTTGCCCGTCGCCTTTGACGGCTTCATCGAGTTGAGCAAGCGCGTGTCGCCCACCTGCCTGATCAGCTTCGAACGCAATCGCTACAGTGTTCCGGCGTCGTTCGCCAACCGGCCTGTCAGCCTGCGGATCTATCCGGACCGGCTGGTCGTGGCGGCCGAGGGCAATATCCTGTGTGAGCATGCCCGGATCATTGAACGTAGCCACCACCTGCCGCCGAAGACGATCTACGACTGGCGGCACTATCTGGCGGTCGTTCAACGCAAGCCCGGCGCCCTTCGGAATGGCGCACCCTTCGTGGAATTACCACCTGCCTTCAGACAGTTGCAGGATCACATGCTGCGCAAACCCGGCGGCGATCGGGAGATGGTTGATATCCTCGCCCTCGTGCTGCAGCACGATGAACAGGCCGTGCTCACCGCCGTGGAGCTGGCGCTGACCGAGGGCGTGCCGACCAAGACCCATGTCCTGAACCTGTTGCACCGCCTGATCGACGGCAAGGTGATCGGCGGGCCGCTACTTGATACCCCGCAGGCCCTGGCCCTGCACCGCGAACCCAAGGCGAACGTAGAACGCTATGACGGCCTTCGTGCCCAGATCGCTGGAGGCCGCCATGCGTCATGATCCCGCCAGCGGCGCCATCGTCATCATGCTGCGCAGCCTGAAGATGTATGGCATGGCGCAAGCCGTCACCGATCTGATCGAGCAAGGCGCGCCAGCCTTTGAAGCTGCTATCCCGATCCTGTCGCAACTGCTGAAGGCAGAGTTGGCGGAACGCGAAGTGCGCTCCATCGCCTATCACATGAAGGCCGCGCGCTTCCCGGCCTACAAGGACCTCTCGGGCTTCGACTTCGCCGCCAGCGAGATCAACGAGGCCACCGTTCGGACGCTGCATCGCTGCGAGTTCATGGACGGGGCGCAGAATGTCGTGCTGATCGGCGGACCGGGAACCGGAAAGACCCATGTCGCGACCTCCCTTGGCGTTCAGGCCATCGAACATCATCGCCGGAAGGTCCGCTTCTTCTCCACCATCGAGTTGGTCAACGCCCTCGAACAGGAAAAGGTCAAAGGCAAGGCCGGACAGATTGCCGAGGCCATGGCCAAGCTCGACCTCGTGATCCTGGACGAGTTGGGCTACCTGCCGTTCAGCGCCTCGGGCGGGGCTCTCCTCTTCCATCTGCTGAGCAAGCTCTACGAGCGCACCAGCGTCGTCATCACCACGAACCTCGGCTTTAGCGAATGGGCCACGGTCTTCGGCGACGCCAAAATGACCACCGCCTTGCTCGACCGCCTGACCCACCGATGCCACATCTTGGAAACGGGAAACGACAGCTTCCGGTTCAAGGCAAGTTCAGCCGCCGCTGCCAAGAAAAAGGAGACAAACCATGCATTGACCCCAGCGTGACCCGAAATCCATAATCAGAGGTGGCTCACTTCTCGATGGAAAACCCGGCTCAGTTCTGAGTGGAAATCAACAGTCTGCCGCTGCCACTTGATGCCCCTGCCATTCGCATGTTCCGGATGGACGTAGCCGAAGCTCGAAGCCTAATCCGACAGCGCAACGAGATCGAGGAACAGGCCGACGAGTTGCTGCGACACAGCGAGGATTACCAGCTCCTGCGACAGATCCCCGGCATATGCCGAACAGGCCAACCGCAAAGGCAGCAGCGATGGACGAAGGCGGCGGGAACGATGCTCCTGAGATCAATGAGATCGAAACGTTCACGACACCAGCGCCCAGGCCCTTGAGCATTGCGATGGCGACCGGGTCACTCGCCGAAATCTTACGCGTGAAATTGTTGTCCAAGCCCCAGGCAAGGCAAACGCCCGCAATAAACAGTGCACCAGGTCCAGGGACACGCCCTACCCGGGCCACGACAGCACCACGGCGCCGGCGAGGATCGCGAATGCTCCCAGCAGCAGGCGTCGATCGACATTCTCTTTCTAAACCAGCCAGGCAATGGCCATTGTGGCGAGGCCTTCGAGATTAAGCAGGAGGGCACTGCTCGAGGCTGTGTTGAGTGTTAGGCCGTACATCAGCAGCACCGGTGCCAAGACCCCGCCCATGCCGATTGCCGGCGCCAGCCAGAGAAGGTCGTTCCGGCCGAGCGGCGCTTCACTGCCTTCGTCGCGTTGCCTTGCCAGCGCAACAGGTGATAGAGGCCAAGCCGCGCCAGCATAAACGGGTCGGTGTTATTGAGCAGCAGCTTCGACAGAGGTGGCGTTGCACCGAACAGCGCGGCAGAAGCCAGCGCCAGCGGAATACCAGGATAGAGATGGCTTTGCGTCGGCGTTGTCGACATTGTTTGCCGCTGGATTGCGGATGCCCTCAAGGCGATGCCCACTCTATCACGATCCATGTCAAGCGCGGGCAGGTGAAAGCGCCGAGACGACAAAGCTTTTTGACCAGCTATCGCGGATAAGCCCGGAATTCGATGCGATGCGGCGCGACAATCAGTTTGCCAAGCACGGCGAGGGCCCGAGCGAAAACAACTCGCAGCCTTGGGCCGCCTCCGGAACGATGCCGAAAGCTTATTCGAAGGAAGTGCTCGCGGCCACCAGACGCAGCCCATCGAGCCGGAGCATTGGCAATGCTGCAATCATCAGTTTTGTCAGGCTGAGAGCCGCGTCTTCGTAATTGGTTGGTGGCTGGGCCGCCATTGCTGACCGTTAAACATAAACGGGCCCGCGTCGGGAAAGACAAGAAACGGAGGATTGTTCAGCTACTCGTGGCCGACTGAAGGCGACGCAAACAAGCAACCCAACGACGCTATTCGGAGACGCCCACTGCCGTTTTTACAACCGCCTGTCGCGTCAAGATATATAATGTATTTGGTGAAGCCGCTCCTCGCCGCCCAAGTGGTGAGCGGCGAGGCTTGTCATCGGCTCAAACGAAGTGTCACGCCTTTAGAAACGGCTTGGCGGCCGCGAGTACGTCTTCCTTGGTTTTTGGCTCGTCAAATGCGCCGTCCCAAGCCTTCTTGCCGCCGATGCGACGGACCTGTGCTGCATGGCGCGCCTCAACAGAATGGATTTGCAATGCAGCGGTCAGAATGTCGTCATTTTCCATGAGGTTGCCCGCTTGGCCCTTGTAGGCCGCCACGCCGAGGTCCTCGAATGTCTGCGACAACGTCAAGAACGTTTCGAAGTTCGAGAATACGTCGGCGTATTTACCACCGGCTGTGAAGTCTGCCTCCGGCCGCTTCACGGCGGCCGCACCCAATGCGCCGGTCAGAAACTTGACGTGCTCGGCTTCGTGCAGACCGATCTGCTCGAAGGTCTTTTCGTGCTCCTTGGGGATGAACTTCTTCTCCAGGGCGGAGCGATAGAACGCGTCTTCGATGTGTTCGAGCGTCAGGGCGAAGTTGAGCGTGTCGACGATCTGCTGCGGCAGCCCGGCCGCAAAGACTTCCTTTGAGGCAGCCGCAAGGATTAGCGGCGCAGACGCAAGCGCACCAAGCGACAATGCCGTCTTGGTGAACAGCCCCCGGCGGTTGGTGACCAGACGAGCGGCCAGGTCAGGATCGAGTGAGCCCAGGATGGTTGTCGTGTTCATGTTCATTGTCATTTCTCCTAGAGGCTCTTTGCCGTAACTTCTGTCTTGATGAACGGGCCAGCGGCCGCGAGCACCTTTGCGGGTGCAAGTGCGCCGTCGAGACCGTTCTTGTCGACGACATCCGGTCCGGCGAAGGCCACACTGTCGGGCTGCAGAAGATCGCGGATCGTAGCGGCATGACGGGCCTCGACCGAGACGATGCTACCGGCGGTGACCAGATAATCCGCCTTCTCGATCAGTTTGCCGGCGCCGTTATAGGCGGCGACGCCAAGGTCTTCGAAGGTCTTGGCTGTCGTCAACACGCTTTCGCGGCTGGTGAAGTCGACCTTGGAAAAATCGACTTCGAGGTCGGGGATGGCCTTGTCGGCGAGTGCATTCTTCAGGAAATCGCGGTGCGCGACCTCATGGTCGCGGATTTCGGTCAGGATCGTCTTTTCGTCGTCCTTGATGCCGCTGTAAGGGCTTTCGATGACCTTGGTGTAGAACGCGGCTTCAAGCTGCTCCAGCGCATAGGCGTAGTTCAGGATGCCGACGTCGCCTTCACCGAGATCGGCGGCCAGAGCCTCGGACATGCCGAAGTTCGGAAGGTTGCCGCCGAAGACGGCAAGCGCGGCAACGGTTCCACCTGTCCATTGCAGAACGTGCCGCCGATTGACTAGTCTAGAGTTTAGCATATCTGGTCTCCTGTGAATTGATGTGGGTGTTGCCTCATCATCAGCAACGAGATGAAGTTGCAGTAGTTTCAGAGATAAGCTATTAAAGTGAGACTTTTTCACAAAATTCTGCATATCCCGCCGTCGCCAACCAGGCAGAAGTGAACACTTTGTTTGGAATGACTATAAGGAAGAGATTGAAGCCGCATTGGTTCCGGAGACTTTTGGGAAAGTGTGGCGTGTCAGCCTTCTCGCGCCGATTAGGTCGAAAACGATCGCGGTCGATGCATGCGGTTCTACCATCGTTCTCGCCCACGTCTCGGCGGCTCTCGGCGAGTTCACGACGAAAATCCATGCCAATCCGAACATCTGGATCAAATGCGCTGACGTGCTCATTGAAGCCAACATGTTGAAGAACGCCTCGAACACGCCCGCCTTGCTCAGTCGGTCGAAGCGTTTCCATACAGAGTTCCAATGGCCGAACCGCTCTGGCAATTCGCGCCAGCGAACGTTCTGCACCGTGAAGAAGTGCATTGCTTCCAGGAACAGCTG